>NZ_ASPX01000002.1:0-203483 GCF_000517965.1 Paenibacillus sp. FSL R7-277 | reverse complement strand
GCCCGTGCGGGCTGCAGGAGCGGCCGCAGGCGCTCCTGCAGGGGCACTGCGGCCCGCGCCGTAGGCGGGCCGGGACCCGGCGCTGCGGCGCTGCAGCAGGCCGCGCACGCTGTCCGAGGTGAGCGGAGCTACCTCCTCGGCCAGCAGCTTGAAGCCCTCATCCTCCTGCTGCACCTTGGCGCGCAGGGCCAGCAAGGCGCCCTTCTCAATCAGGGCGCGGCTGCGTTTCCACACCTCCGGGAAGAGTACGACCTCGCAGCGCTCGATCTGATCTTCCCACTCCACAAAAGCCATCGCCTTACCGGCTTTGGTCGTGATCTCCTTCAGCGACACGACCATACCGGCCGTCACGGTCATACTCTCATCCGCTGCTTCGCCAAGATCCATCAGCTTCTGCACCCCCGGCTCCTCCAGCAGCCCCGCATGGTCATCCAGCGGGTGGCCGGAGAGATAGAGCCCCAGCAGCTCACGCTCCAGCTCCAGCTGCTGGGTTCCGCTGAACCTCGGAATATCCGGGTAGCGGATCTCCCAGTTCGGCGTCTCGATCAGGTCATCGAACAGCTGGATCTGCAGCTCATCGCGCTCCTTGCGCCATTTGGCTGCCGCGTCCACTGTCTCATCCAGCATCGCGAGCAGCTGCGCCCGGTGTCCGGGCAGCGCATCGAACGCCCCGGTCTGCAGCAGCGATTCGATCACGCGCTTGTTGCAGACCCGCAGATCGACCCGGCGGCAGAAATCGAGCAGGCTGTCGAACGGCCGCTCCTTGCGGACTGCCATGATGTTCTCTACAGCCTGCGTGCCGACATTCTTCACCGCAGCCAGCCCGAAGCGGATATGCCCGCGGCCTTCGCCGGGCACCGGAGTGAACAGCACCCCGCTCTCGTTGACATCAGGCGGCAGTACGCCAATTCCGGACCGGCGGCATTCCAGGACATATTCCGCCACCTTGCGGTGGCTCCCCATCACAGCAGTCAGCATCGCGGCCATGAACTGCACCGGATAATGCGCCTTAAGATACGCGGTCTGGAAGGCAAGGACCCCATAGGCGGCAGCATGAGCGCGCGGGAAGCCGTAGTTGGCGAACCGCACGATCATATCATAGACGGCATGGGCATCCGCTTCGCTGTAGCCCTGCTTCAGACTGCCCTCCACGAAGTGGCTGCGCTCCTGATCCAGTGTCTCCCGCTTCTTCTTGGACACTGCACGGCGCAGAAGGTCTGCTTCGCCAAGCGAGAAGCCGGCCATCAGGGAGGCAATCTGCATGATCTGCTCCTGGTAGACGATAATGCCGTACGTATCGGCCAGAATCGGCTGCAAATCCGCATGCGGATAGACAACCTCGAACTCCCCGTGCTTGCCCCCGATGAATTTCGGGATGAATTCCATCGGACCCGGACGGTATAGCGCTACCACCGAGACAATATCCTCGAACCCGCTCGGCTTCAGGTCCTTCAGCACCCGCCGTACGCCTGCCGATTCCAGCTGGAATACGCCGGTAGTCTCGCCTGCCCCAAGCATCTCATAGGTTAGCGGATCATGATCCGGGATGAAGCGGAAATCCGGCACGCTCCCGGTCATCTCCTTCACCCATTTCATGCAACGTTCAATAATCGACAAGGTCCGCAGCCCGAGGAAGTCCATCTTGAGCAGCCCAACGCTCTCCAGATGCTCCATGGAGTACTGGGTGAGCGCCGTGCTCTCATTGCCCGCCTGGAGCGGAACAGCATCGGTCAACGGCCCCTTGGAGATGACCACGCCAGCCGCATGCGTCGAAGCATGGCGCGGCATGCCCTCCACCTTCATCGCCGTATCCAGCAGCGCTCTGGTCTTCGGATTCGTCTCATACAGCGCCTTCAGCTCAGGCGTACTCTCCAGCGCCCGGGTGATGCTGATGCCGAGCTGGCCCGGAATCAGCTTTGCCGCCTTGTCCACCTCGTTATACGGCAGATTCAGCGCCCGGCCCACATCCCGGACAGCAGCCCTTGCCGCCATCGTACCGAAGGTGATGATCTGCGCCACATGCTCCTTGCCGTACTTGTCCACCACATACGCAATAACCTCATCGCGGCGTTCGTCGCTGAAGTCGATATCAATATCGGGCATCGTGATCCGCTCAGGGTTCAAGAAGCGCTCGAAGAGCAGATTATATTTCAGCGGGTCCACATCGGTAATCTTCAGCGTGTACGCGGTAAGACTTCCTGCGGAGGAACCACGGCCCGGACCGGTAACAATACCGCTGCGGTGACAAAAAGCGATAAAATCCCACACGATCAGGAAGTAATCGCTGAACCCCATGCTCTCAATGACTCCCAGCTCATAGTCGAGCCGCTTCTCGGCCGTCTCCTTCTGCTCCGGCGACTCCCAGAGCGGAGTATCCGCGTAGCGCTGCGCAAGCCCGCTGCGGCACAGCTCGCGCAGATAAGCAGCGGCATCCAGCCCTTCCGGCAGAGGCGAGAATTCCGGGAGAATATGATGGCCGAACGTCAATTCCAGATTGCACGCTTCAGCGATCCGCTGCGTGTTCTCTATCGCCTGCGGCACATGCGGAAACAGCGCAGCCATCTGCTCTCCGCTTTTGAAGAACAGCTGGTCCGTTCCGATCTTCAGCCGGTCCTCATCGTCCACCGATTTACCCGTGCCGATGCAGATCAGCACATCCTGGACCTCGGCATCCTCCTTGTCCATATAGTGGACATCATTGGTCGCGACCAGCGGAATGTCGAGCTCTTCAGCAAGTGCTATCAGCTGCGGATTCACCCGCTTCTGCTCCGGTATCCCGTGATCCTGCAGCTCCAGATAGAAGTCGCTTCCAAAAATCTCCTTATACCGCAGCGCCGCCTTACGCGCCTCATCCTCCCGGCCGTGCAGCAGATGCTGCGGTACTTCACCGCCCAGGCAGGCACTGAGGCAGATAATGCCTTCGGAATGTGCTGCCAGCGCCTCCATATCAATGCGCGGCTTGTAATGCTGGCCCTCCAGATGGCCGATGGAGATCAGCTTCATCAGATTCCGGTAGCCGGTCATATTCTTCGCCAGCAGAATCAGATGATAGATCGGCTGATCCTTACGGCTCCCCCGCTCACGGCGCGAGCCTGCGGTCAAATAAGCCTCACAGCCGATAATCGGCTTGATTCCCTGCGCCCGGCAGGCTTTATAGAAAGGGATGGCCCCGTACATCACACCATGATCCGTCAGCGCCAGCGATGTCATGCCGTATTCGCCGGCCCGGCGCACGAGATCTGTAATGCGCGCCGCCCCGTCCAGTAAACTGTATTCGCTGTGCACATGCAAATGCACGAATGGGCTCATATTCCCCACTTCCCTTCAGCTCCAAATCAAAACATAAGATGAAACTATTTTATCATATTAGAGGGGGAGCCGCCCATAGAATGGATTAAGAGCATATGGACAGGCAAAAGCCAGGCAGCCGCCTGATCTAAGGAGGGAGCTTTTTATGGATATTTTCTTAAGCAAGGCCGTCCTCGACTTCTTCATCGCGTTCGGCATAGTGCTGGGCGGAGCGATGCTGGGCGGAATCGGAGCCGTCGTCTCTCTTCAACCGCCAACCGATACCATGGTGGAAATCGCAGACCGGATTAAGATATGGGCACTAGCTGCTGCTGTAGGCGGAACCATCGACCCGATGAGGGTCATTGAGAGCAATATGCTGGGAGGCAATCTCTCCCCGGCGATCAAGCAGATTCTCTACCTGGTGTTCGCCTTCCTGGGCGCTCATATGGGCAGCGAGCTGGTCAAGTGGGTATGCGGCAAGTAGAACCATCACGCCTCCAACCAAATGCCTATAGATCAAGGGGTGAAAAGATACATGCGACTTCCGCCGTTTGACCGCTACCGCCGTTTCTCGCAGATTGCTGCTGTGTTTGTGCTGGGGATGATTGTGGGAGCCGCCCTGTACAACGCCATTTATCATATGGGCTATAACATACTCTGGGTCAATAACCAGGCTCTACGGCTGGAGATTGAACAGAACCGGAAAGACATTCTGACGCTCAAAAAATACAACAACACCTCCACCGTCATCCGTGAGATTAAGGTGCGTACCGAGGGCAGCAAGGTCAAGGACAATACGGCGGCACTGGACCCGGTGATAGCCAAGGAGGTCCTCAGCAAGCTGGCGGGTGATCTGGAGCCGCTGCGCGGACGCAGCATGTTCGATATCGATTCCGACGGCAAGCTGGCGCGCCTGCTGCTGGACAGCAAAATCTATCTGGCCCGCGAGAAGGAATACACCGTCAAAATCCGCACCATGCTGGTGATGGAGGGCGTGCTGCAAATCTGGGTAGAAATCAGCCCTTATAAGCGCAGCTGAGGCGCAAATCATGATACAATAGTGGACAAATCACAATCACAGGATACAGAGTGCCCGGCTGAGGCTACGCTGACTGCCCGGTCTTCCACAAAGGAGCTGTCCGTTCATGATTATATTCATTAAGTATCTGCTGTTTGCCCTGCTCGTTATCTTCATGGTATGCGCCGCCGCGTACAGCATCTCTTCCCGCAGAACCGCCGACCCGCTCATACAAGGCACCAGGCGCTCGATCATGAATATGCTGCTGGGCGGAATGCTGGTCACGCTTTCACTCATGTCGATGTTCATCTTCCGCGGCTCGACGCTTAACGTGGTCATTGAAGCTGCTTTTCTGCTGCTGGGCCTGTTCAATATCTTCTCGGGACTGCGCAGCTTCAGCTACTACAGCCGGATGCGCAGCGGAAGCTGAGGGTTCAGCCGGCGCCTATACAAATAGACCAGTTGCTACTCCTGATCGCCTGCAGGACAGCCTGGTCTATTTAGATATTTTCGCGAAAATCGTTATTCACCCGTCATTACCCGCTAATCCAGCTACCCATGGTCAATTGACTGCAGCATCAGAACGGCCTTGGCTACAATGGTATCCATATAGCTGATCTCGATCTCCAGCTTGCAGGTGCGGCGGCTGATCTCCAGCAGCTTCGGCATGACGGTGATGGAATGCTCAATCTGTACCGGACGGATGAAATAGGTTGACATATTGTCAAGTACATAGTCGTTCCCGGTGATGTCCTTGGCTGCTTTGAAGGCGGACAGGGTCATCAGGGTGGACAGAACCCCTTCCGAGATCGTCCCCAGATCAGTTGCCATCTGCGGGGTAATGAAGCCGTGGAAGAATAGTCTTCCCTCCTCATCCCGCTCGTCCGCGAACCCGTTCCAGATCAGATGATCGAACGTCTCTCCCAGCTGCGGCTGATTACTGGCGTCGCGCAGGCTCTGCAGCACTTCACGCCGGGTGACCGACCCTACCAGCTTGCGGTTGCGGTCCACAATGGGCAGAAAATCAATCCCCTCCCACATCATAATCTGCGCCGCCGAAGCCAGCGAGGTCTGAAGTGCAGCGGTAACCGGACTGCGCACCATCGCCTTCTCGATGCTCTGCCCTTCGCTGAGATCCTCCACATCACGCCGGCCTACAATTCCGATAACCCGGTTCCACTCATCCGTGACCGGGAAGCGCTGCTCGCCGCTGGCCTGCGACAGTTCACGCAGTTCGCCTACAGTACTGGAGATTTTGAGTGTATTCAGGCGCAGCTTGCCCTCCACAATATCCTCTACCAGCATGATCTTCTTCTTGATCAGCCGGTCAAAGATCGCGCGGTTAATCATCGAAGCCACCGTAAACGTATCATGTCTGGACGAAATCACCGGCAGATCCAGCTCATCAGCCAGTGCCTTTACCTCTCGGCTGGTGCCGAAGCCCCCCGTTACAAGCACCCCGGCCCCCTGCTCCAGCGCAAGCGAGTGCACATCATCGCGGTTCCCTACGATCAGCAGACTGTCGGCATCGATGTACCGGATCATGGCATCGACCTTCATCGCACCGATCACATATTTATGAAGGTGCTTGTTCAGACCCTCTGCTCCGCCAAGCACATGCCCCTCAACAATATCTACGACATCCCCGAAGGTCAGCTGTTCGGAAATATTGCGCGGCTTCTTCTCCACCCGGACTGTGCCAATCCGTTCCTTGGTAATGACGATCCCCAGGTTCTCCGCTTCCTTCACTGCACGGTAAGCCGTACCTTCGCTGACCCCCATCTCCTTCGCCAGCTTGCGGACGGAGATTTTGGTTCCCACCTTCAGACTCTCAATGTGCTGCAGCAGTTGTTCATGCTTTGTGATATTATCTCCTTGACCTTCCAACTGTTACACCCCCATACCCCGATCTGTACTATTCTGTACCCATTATACATGCTGGGCACACCGGAGTACAACAGGTTACACTGTATCTTTCAAAAGTTATGACAGCTCTATGACAAGCCATTATAAATGTATGGGAGGTATGCGGAAAGAACGGGCCTTCCCAGGAATGACATCAATGAGTACAGCCGGGAATATATATATAACACCGCGTACGTTACTCCCGGCAAAAGTGGCATGCACAGGTAACCCCCGGTCCGCCGCACAGGCAAACAGGGGGTACTTTTGCACCGTTAGCTTAATCCCGGAACTATGATCTCTGCGACACCCGGCCTTCTTCGTTCCACTGGCCCTGCCACTGTGCAAGCTTGGCCTTGCGGACGGCATCCAGGCGCTTCTGCTTCTCTTCATCCACTCCGATAATAAAATGCAGATGTGAGGCAATAACCAGGAACGCGAAGACACACCAGACAAGACCGAAGCCCAGCACCCAGCCGGAACCATTCTGAAAAGACAGCTTCGGCAGCGCGTATAACAGCATGGCCAGGGCAACCAGCAGATACACAGAATGTTTGAATTTACTTCTTTTTCTCATTGCAGGACCGCTCCTTCGCTCTACAGGATTGTTAGAATGAATCTATATCTCTATTCTATGAACCTGCGTCCTGAAATATGAGACAAGCTGCGTAATTTTTCAGCAGGATGGTTTTTAATTAATGCAGGTTCTAGCCTGCATGCCTTCCGGTACAACTTCAACCCGTTTGTCACCAAAATCACTGCCGATTTCTCAAAGGACACCCACGGCAAGCTGGACCGCCGTCTCGGGATGGCCGCTACTATTCTGCTGTGTCTGGTAGAGGGCAAGCAGGATTAGCGGATTGCAAGAAATGAAATCATTTCATAAACGTGCTAAATGTGCGAAGTTGCGTTCGAAGCGAACGTTCAGAGATAGGTGTATTTTGTGCAATTAAAAATTGTGAAAAGGAAGACTTTCCTCTTCTAAGTGTAGTCTGTACAACTAAATTTGCCCGGATTGGCAAAAATCCAGGTATAGAGGCATTTTAATTGCACGAAATACAGCTAAATGGATATTCGAGAGTAAATTAGACGATTTAGTTGTACAGATTGCAATTACGCATCCCCACTACACCTTAACTAGGACACAGCCAACTCTCGGCAAGCGGTTATAGGCGTTCTCACACGTTTAAACCTGCTGTACTACTAGTACTGCATCAGATTAAGTATTGTGAATATGACCATTATCGGACCTTAACGAGGCAGCGCTCAATCCCGCAGCAGTCATTAGGATGCAGTAGGCGTTGGCACGATAGCAACTGCATTTTGTACAATGGAATGCTGTAAAAAAGGCTTCGAAATAGAATCTATTGTATTCGGTACAATTGAATGTTGAAAAAAGGCCATTTTTCACCCAAAACACAACATTCCACTGTATGAAATACAATAGAATCTCATTTTACGATCAGTAATGCATTTTCTATTGCAGGAAATACAATCAACTACCTGAATGTAAGAAGAAGAAGTCGGTAACGGGTGCAGGATCAGTCTAATAGTAGCTCGATGTTCATGTTCAGCCTTTAACACCCTGAGGTTCATTCTTACAGTTTTAAGCGGATGCTGCACTAGACTAAAAGGGTGATTCCAGAGCCGAATGGCCCTGAAATCACCCTTTTTCTGTATCAGAGAATCCCTGATGCGCTGCCGGTGCTTATTGTGCGCCGTACATTTGGGACAGGCTGTCTGTGATGATTTTGTTCACGTCTTCGATGACCACACTAAGGCGGCGTTCTGCGTCGAACAGACGGCGGATGCCGAGGTTCAGGTTAAGCACCTCAAAGAGCTTCTCCATCTTCTCCATGTCCTCCTGTGGAGGCATGTCCCCGCTCATCATCCGCTGCTGCAGCTCAATCTGGCTCTGGCGGAAGTTGTCGAGCATCTGCTTGCTCTCCGGATCTGCTTCGATCACCTTCATTGCACTGGTAATATCAGATACCTCACTGCTGTCTTTAATAGCACGCGCCAATTCATGCGCCTTGTCAATCACGTTCATTCTATTTCCTCCTCCAAATAATGTTCGTCTCTGCTTCGCTTCAAAAGCCCCCGCTCATCCAGCAGGCAGCGGATCTATGCCTGTCCAGCAGCCAGCCCGGGGGCTGTACGCGCCCAAATTTGACAGCCGCGCAAGTTCCTCCCGGGCACGCCTACTTCCTTCTGTGCTCCCGCCCTCCGGTCCAGGGTGCGCCTGCCAGCCCCCTGGCTGCCGGCGATATTAATCCGCCCGGCACGGCTTTTTCGGGAATAGGTCAATCACCAAGGGTCAGATGTCTCCATATGATGAATGATATGTAACCCTCAAGATTCATATTGCCGGCACCATGCTTGCCTACCGGAAGGAGATTCACGATGTCTAAGCTAAAGATCCCGGTTCAAACGGTCCACTCGGGCATCCTGCAGGAAAATGCTGTAATGCTAGGCGACAAATCCATGAAGAGGCTCAAAATACCGGCGCACGGAACCATTCAGCTGAACTTCGGCTCTTTCCGGCAGGAGGTTACTGTAATTCCTGTCCCCAAATCCGACAGCCTGCGTGTAAGTGAGGCACTCGGCCGGCGGCTTGGCTTAAGACAGCGCTTGACGCTTAACGCTTCCTACAGCACCGGCAGCCGCATTCTGCGTCTGGGGCCGATGATTGGCGTCCTGGTGAGCCGGGACCATCCCGAACAGCCGGAGCGGGTCTTCGGCCAGATCACCATGTTCTGCCGGGAGCTGACTCATGCCTGTCATGCACAAGGCGCCTATGTCTATTTCTTCACCCCGGAAGCGCTGGAATCACGCACCACTACCATCCAGGGCTGGGTCTACGATGAGGGCTGGCGGAAGCTGAGTCTTCCTGTTGCCGATGTGATCAACAATCGGCTGACCACGCGAAAGGTAGAGAATAAACCTAGCGTACAGCATTTTTTGGCAGATGTAAAATCCCGCTACGGAACCCACTTCTTCAACGAAAAGTTCCTAGACAAGACAGAGGTATTCGAGGCACTGGCTCTGGACCCCGCCCTGCAGCGGTACTTGCCCGAATCGCATGCCCTGAACGGCCTCGCCATACTCAAAAAAATGTGCAGCAGCTACCCCAGCGTGTTCCTCAAGCCGGTACGCGGCAGCCTGGGCAAGGGCATTTTGCGCATTTCCAAAGAGGCAGGCGGCGGCTACCAGCTGCTGTCCACCACTCCAATGGGCACACGCAAGCAGAGCTATTCCAGTCTGGCGAAGCTATTTCAGGCCATTGCCCCCAAGATGAAAACCACCCGCTTTCAGATCCAGCAGGGTCTCTCCCTGATGGAGCTGGGAAGGCGTCCGGTCGATTTCCGGGCACTGGTACAGAAGAACGGCACCGGCAAATGGGGCGTCACCTCCATCGTGGCCCGGACCGCCGGAAGCAATCATTTCGTCTCCAATCTTGCCCGCGGCGGCACGCTCAGTACGGTCAAGGAAGCCGTCGGCAAAAGCAGTCTTCCGGCCGGTGTCAAAGAGAGCACTCAGATTCAGCTGCCCCGAGCGGCGCTGGCCATTGCAAGAGGGGTTGAGACCTACATTCCCGCCCATTTCGGGGAGCTCGGCATCGACCTTGCACTTGACCAATCCGGCCGGATCTGGCTGCTGGAGGTCAACTCCAAGCCGTCCAAGAACGACAACACACCCCTGAATGATCAGAAAATCAGACCCTCAGTCAAACAAATGATTCTATACTGCCGTTATCTGGCCGGATTATAAGGAGGACATCATGACCACAACAGCAATGGGGTTCCTTGGCATTATGACAGGCCGTCGCCACGGGATTCCTCCCATCGCAGAGCCGGAGTTCTGCAGTCATCTCTGCCGTGCGGCCCCGCTGTATGAGCTGAAGGTCCTTGTTTTTCATCCGGAGGATGTGGCTGCGGACGGCTCCTATGTCCGCGGATATCAATGGCAGAACGGACAATGGGAGCCTGCGCAGGCTCCGCCGCCCGACATTCTTTATAACCGCTGCTTCTACCGGACACCGGAGGAGAAAAGGGCAGCTTCCGCTGCCCTGTCTGTATTGACCCGCTGTCTGCCCTGGTCACGCGGGCTTCCTGATAAATGGGGAGTCTACGAGATTCTGCGGCGCAGCCCCGCTGCCGCCCCCCTGCTACCGGAAACTGAGCTATACAGCAGCAGCGAAGCGCTTGGCAATATGCTCGCCGGAAGGGAATACGGCGTCTTTCTGAAGCCCCGGACCGGCTCCCACGGCAAGCGCACCCTGCACGCTGTACTGCTCGGCAGAAGCGAAGGCGGCGGAGTGAAGGTGCGGGGCAGAGACCGGGATAACAAACCTTTTCAATATGTTTTCGGTACGCTGGACGAAGGTCTGGACTGGATCGGCCGCTTCATCGGCCAGCACCGCTATATCATACAGCCTTACCTGCATCTCACCGGCAGCGGAGGACAGCCGTTCGATGTACGTGTGCTGATGCAGAAGAACGGCACTGGTGCCTGGACCCTGACCGGCATGGCCGTCCGGCTCGGCACCCGGGGATCACTGACCTCCAATCTGCACGGCGGAGGCACGGCCGTTCCTGCTCTCCCCTTCCTGCTGGATGAATACGGCGCGGCAGGAAGAGACCTGCTGGAGGAGCTGACCCTGGTGTCTGCGCTCCTGCCTCCGCTGCTGGAAGAATCCTGCGGCAGACTCGGAGAGCTGGGCCTGGATTTTGGTATCGATGCCGGAGGAAGAATCTATCTGCTGGAAGCCAATTCCAAGCCAGGGCGCACGGTGTTCCGGCTGACGGGCGACCGCCGGGCTGCTAGACTCGCCGCCGAGAACCCGCTGCGCTATGCGCGCCATCTGCTGCTTAGCTCAAGCAGCCAGCACAAGCTGCCTCCCGGGCAGCTCCGTTCACACGGGAGAATGATATCTATGGTTCCAAAGGAGGATTCATAAATGGGTCTCACTTTTTGCAATGTCCATTTCACCAAGCAGCCTGATCGAGTAGTATATGTCTCGGGTGAACTGATGAGAAGCCTGAAATTATCCGGCAAGAAAAATATCCGCCTGCGCCTCGGAAAAGATGCCATCCCGGCCACGATCAAGCCGATCAAGCGTGCCGGCAAGCACCTCTTCCTGGCCTCGGGCGTGAAAAGCGCCATCAAGGTCCCGAAGTCCGGCGGCATCTACCTGCGCAATCTGCAGAATGACGAGGTGCAGCTCGGGCCGCTGGTCGGTGTGCTCTCAGACGGACCCGCTTCTGCTGCGCAGCCCTTCGGCTCCCGCACCGGCTTCATCAAGCAGCTGCTGCGCGAAGGCAGCAACAAATGCTACATCTTCGCCTTCATGCCGCGCGATATCGACTGGCAGCAGGAACAGGTCAACGGATATTTTCTGACGGCAAGTGGCCGCTTCGAGCGCAAGCTGGTGCCCCTGCCGGATGTCGTCTATAACCGCCTGCCCAGCCGCAGAGCTGAGACCTCCCCTTACATCAACCAGCTGCGCGAGCGCTTCGGACGCAAGAAGATTCCGTACTTCAACTGGAGCTTTTTCAACAAATCGGATGTCTACCGGCTGCTGGAGAATGACGGGGCAGCGAACCGCTTCGTGCCTGAAACGCACAGTAACCCCAGCTCCGAACAAATGCGGGATATGCTCGACCGTCACCACTTCGTCTATTATAAACCCTCGGCCGGCAGCCTGGGACACGGCATCTACCGCCTGACCTACCTGCCGAAGAAAGGGTATTTCGCCCGGTACCGCCGAAGCGGCAAGAATGTGCTGCTGCGCTTCACCAGCTTCGACAGCCTGATGCGTATGCTGCGGGGACGCCATGGGCAGAGCATGCAGAACTATGTGGTCCAGCAGGGTATCCGCCTTATTGAGATTGACAACTGCCCGATTGATTTCCGCTTCCACATGCACAAGAACGGCAGCAATCAATGGGTCGTCGTCGGAATCGGGGCCAAAAAAGCCGGACGGGGCAGTGTCACCACCCATCTGAAGAACGGCGGAGCGCTATTGACCCCGCAGCAGGCCCTCGGCCGTGTGTTCGGGGCCAGATCAGATGAGGTCCTCCAGCGCGCCAAGACCACTGCCGTCAAGCTAGCAGAATCTCTGGAGATCCAGCACCGTCATCTGCTCGGCGAGATCGGGTTCGACCTCGGCATTGACCAGGATGAGGATATCTGGATGTTCGAGGCCAATGCCAAACCGGGACGCTCTATCTTCCGCCACCCCTCCCTGCGCGCTGAGGGCAAAGCTTCCATTGAGCACATCCTGGAGCATTGTCTGTATCTCAGCAAATTCCGCAGGAGGGATGACTTGTGAACAGCCGGATACCCGATCCCAGCAAGCCTGTAATCGCCATTCTGACCACCAGTGACCGGCTTAAGCAGTTCCGCGGTAACCGCAATAACTTTCGCGACATTATCCGTACCGGCAGAGAAATGGGCTATATGGTCTATGTCATCACGGTCCGTGACCTGAAGCTGAATGAACAGACCGTGACCGGCTACGTGCCCTCCGCCAGCGGAAAGCTCTGGTACGCCATTCCTGTTCCGCTGCCGCAGGTCATCTATAACCGGATTCCCAACCGCGAGGAGGAGGAGAAGGCACCGGTCGCGCGCAAAATTGCCGAGTGCCTGGAGCATCCCGAAATCTCGCTGTACAATCCGAGCTTCTTCAATAAATGGAATCTCTTCGAGTGGCTCAAGGAATCCAAGGCCACCTCGAGGCATGTGCCCAAAACCCGCCGCCTGCGCAGCGCGGCGACCCTTACCGCGATGCTGAAGAATCACGAGAGCCTCTATCTCAAGCCCGAGAAGGGCAAGGCGGGCAAAGGCATCATGCGGCTGGGATACCGGCCTGACACTCTCCTTCCCTACCGGCTGCAGATTCAGAGCGGCAAAAAAAACACCACCTACAAAGCAGCGTCTGTCGAACGGCTATGGGCCCGGATCGGCCGGGAAAAAGGGTCCGCCCGCTATATTGTCCAGCAAGCCATCGTGCTTGCCGGACACCACGGCCGCCCCTTCGATCTGCGGGTGCTGCTGCAGAAGAACGGCCGGGGTGCCTGGGCGGTAACCGGTATCGGCGCCCGGTTGGCCGGGGCCCGCAGCATCACCACCCATGTTCCGCGCGGCGGCAGCATTGAAGACCCCTCCAGCATGCTGGAGGGAACCTTCGGGCCCGAGCAGGCAGAGGTTATCCTGAAGAATGTCTCTACCACGGCGCTGCTGGTGGCCCGGCAGATTGAGCGGGCTTCATCCAGCATGCTGGGCGAGATGTCGATGGACCTTGGGGTCGATGAAGAAGGCGGAGTATGGTTTTTTGAAGCCAATTCCCGCCCGATGAAGTTCGACGAGCCGGCAATCCGCAAGCTGTCACTCGAACGCATTTTCCAATACGGCAATCATCTGTCCCGCCAATCCAAATAATCCATTACCCGTCAAAGGAAGTGACACCATGCAGATATCCTCACTCTACGACAGCAATCCCGTACAGTGGGAATCCAGGCGAAACGGATTGCTTGAGTTCCTGAGGGAGTATGGGGAGCAGCGGATTACACTTCGCGGATGCAGGAGGCTGGCCCGGCTGACACCGGATCAGCTCGCCCTGCCGGGGGTCTCCCTGCTCGTTGCCACGGTGCGTGGTCAGAACGGCCGCCAGCTCGCAGGCGTCAGCTTCGTCTCCGGCTACGGCAAGGAGGCCTGTGTAGTCGCCGTACACCCCCTGTACCGGAACAGGCATACGGGCACAGCCCTGCTTGCTGCACAGCTGGAGCGCCTCGGGCATCTGGAATGCCATGTCGCCTGCGACAATGCAGCCAGCCTCAAGATGTGCTTCAACATCGGCCTTTCCGCTGTTGATCTGGTCACCGGCCCTACAGGCAAGCCCACCCTGCTCTTGCGTTCCCCGGGGAGCGCAGTTGATCCCGCCATTCTCCCGCAAGGAGGTGAGCTCCTATGCCAGAGCCCGTCCTAGGCATCCTCACCCTCTATCTGAACGACGCCAAGCAGCTCGAAGAGAAGAGTGTATACCGGAGGATGATTATTGAAGGCAGCCGGATTGGATTGGATGTCTTTGTGTTCACCCCGGCAGATGTACATGTCAGCAAGGACCTGATCAATGCCATGGTCTATGATGTCAAAAGCGGAGTATGGTCGCGCAAATGGCGCTCCTTCCCGAATATGATCTATGACCGCTGCCGGATTCAGCGCAGCCAGCGCTTCCAGCAGCTGCTGCGCTTCCGTGCGCGGTACGACCATCTGACCTTCCTGAACCGCCCGCTGCGCAATAAATGGACGGTGCATCAGACCTTCTCCCAGCGGAGCCGCTTCCGGCCCCATATGCCGGAGACGCTGCTCTACCAGTCCTCTGCCGATCTGCACCGGATGCTGAAATCCAGCCCCGTCGTCTACATCAAGCCTATTAACGGCACCGGGGGGCGCGGCATCCTGCGGATCGAACTCCAGCGTGAAGGCAAGTCCCTCTTCGATATCCAGGGACGCCGCCAGAGCCGCCAGATCATCGCCCCGCGCAAGGTGTCGCTGAACCGGCTGGAGACCATCGTCCGCCAGTGGTGCATCAGCGGTAAATTCCTCGTGCAGCAGGGCATCCCGCTGCGGCTGCCCAGCGGCCGGTTCCACGACTACCGGATGCTGGTGCAGAAGAACGGCCAGGGCGACTGGGAGTTCACCGGCATGGCCGGCCGGGTCGGCGCCGCCCGCAGCGTCACCTCGAACCTGCATGGCGGCGGGCATGCCATGAAGGCAGAGACGCTGCTGAAGCAGTGGCTCGGCAGCGAAGAGCGTGCCGACAAGGCCATGCGCGCTGCCGAGAAGCTGGGGATCGAGGCTGCCGCCTATCTCGAAGACAGCTTCGGCGCCCTCTGCGAGCTGGCCCTGGATCTGGCCATTGACCGCGAGGGCAAAATCTACGTGCTGGAGGTCAACCCCAAGCCCGCCCGCGAGGTCTTCGCCCGCTCCGGCGACAACAGCACCTACCGCAAAGCCCTGGTCCGCCCGCTGGAGTACGCAATGTGGGTGTATAAGAATAAGAATACGCCTAGTTCTTCTAAGGTGGTTGAGGAGTAGGGGTTATTATTAATCTATAAACGACAAGCGCCCCTCCGGATATGCGGAGAGGTGCTTGGCTTGGCGTAACGGACTGAGGCGCTCTTATTCGGGAAGAAATTCGTCATTTGGGCGAGTAACGGACTTCAAAGGCCTTATCCTTAGCACTTCGGCTCCGAAACGTCTCATAGAGAGACACTAAGGTCGCCTGAGTCCGTTAAACTGCAAAAAGTGGCGTTTTCGCGGGGATAAGATCTCTCTGGTCCGTTATATTCCAAACAACTATGTGGGCTGGGTGCAAATTATTTATAATCAAGAGGGGTTTACCGCTATCGAATAGGCTAATGGGAGAAACATTTTTACCATTCCTGAATCTGGAGTATTAAAAGTAGTTCCGGTACAATCGAGGGGCCTACGGTGCAGAGCTTTTTTGTAGGAACAGAAGCTGAGCTTAAAAACACTCCTGATCCTGACTATCCTGTTGAAACTCTTTGATATTGAAATAAAACATTTTGATTGGTGATACGCAGTGCTCCCGAACGTTCAAGAGTTCCTTCTAAATAATCGCAGAGTTCATTGAACCTGTCGGTCAGGATATGTAATTGGTCTTCGCTAAAATAGGAGGCCACATATAAAATGAGCGGCGCAGCCGATTGTATGACAATATCATTTTGCAATACGTATTGGGCTGTTACCTTAAAATATTTGCCGAGGATATCCTGGCCATTCTCCAGGTTGAAGTTTTTAACGGCTTCGTTAAAGAAAGACAGTCTGCCGTCAAACTCTAATATGAGCTGCAATAGTTCTCTATAATTGTTCGCGCTTACAGTTGAGGCGTACGCCGTTCCATTAGGAACCAATACGCGGTTGATTTCAGAGAAAATCTTCCTGTGGTCCTGAAAATGGTACAGCAGGTGGTTCGCAATCAAAACTTCAAATGAATGATCCGGCCAAGGCATCTTCTCAGCATCAACGACTTCATAGTGAAACCGATTTAGGGGATCATTAATACTCCCTTTTGCCGTCTCTACCATTCCTCTTGAAGCATCAGTCAAGACAATTTCCGATTTGGATTGTAATTTACTCATGTTTTTTTCCCACAACACACCGGTCCCACAACCGATTTCTGCAATCTTCAGACCCTCGGTAAGTCCCAAATGCTCAAATACCCATTCATGCCAATCCTTCTTATGTTCACAATCCTGATACAGTTGTATTCTTGCATTCAAGCGGTGTTCATTGGAGTACTGGTCTTCAGAAAATTTTTGGACATGCGAAAATAACTCATCCCTGTTCATTAATCTGCACGGCACCTTTCGAGAATAGGATCAAAAAGCGTTCTTTCAAGATCATACTCTCCTTCCGGCAATGAGCATATGAGGTTCCGCATTAATTCACCTGCCCTCTAAATTATAAATGTGTTTCTTTTATGTAATGGATTATTTAATCTCTAACCCTAAATCCTCGCATATTTCATACGGTTCACAGTAACTAACACTCTTATCCGTATCTATTACCAAATCTATCATCAGGTTTTCATAATTTTCATTTAAAATCCCAAGCCTAACCCTTTCTCCATACGTCATAGCGAGTAATTTTTCCATATCGTTTATTGAAATATCTTTGTAGGAAGCTTTATTCAATACAATAATGTTAGTACTTCTTATATCCTTGAATCTCTCCCTGCTCTTATCAACATTAACTGAATACGGCAGTTTTTCTTGGTCTATCATAACCTCTACTTTCTCCATAAACTTTTCATGATTCGAATAGCTAATGTTAGAAAGTTCTCGCTGTACTGATGATTTTGCTTCGGCAAGCCAAGGTGCAATGAAAAAGAAAATAACGGTGGTCCCAAAACAAATAGCAAGCAAAAGGGGTAGTTCTTTTTCCATTAAGTGTTTTGCAAAAAAAAGATAGGCTATGATACATAACAACAAAAGGGTAGCGTAAAAAAATAAAGAATCATAGTGTGTTACTATGTATAGGTCCCCACCTCCAATAGAAAAGACTATCCCTATAACTAAAAACCAAACGCCTACACCCATGGCTGCGCTTAACGCAACAAAAAACAAACTCATTATCATTGTATTCTCCGGTTAAATTGAATTTTTTTCCTTCACTTATAATTATCGGGTTCTCCCTATGAATCTTATATATTAATGTTAAATTCCGGAGGTAAAAAAATTGAAAAAGACACTTTTGCTACTAATACCGTTAATTTTGATACTTGCATCCTGCAGCTCGAATAAAAGCAATCTAAATACATATCTTATTCCAAAAAATTATGTGGGTTGGGTTCAGATTATTTATAATCAAGAGGGGTTTACCGCTATCAAACAGGCTAATGGGAGAAACATTTTTACCATTCCTGAATCTGGAGTATTAAAAACTTCCACCCCAGATGTTGAATATGGGATATCTTTCGAAGAATTTTATTACTATGATGAACAAAATAAGCAACAAAAATTAGATGTGGATCAAATGATCCAC
Source organism: Paenibacillus sp. FSL R7-277 (assembly GCF_000517965.1). Classification (NCBI taxonomy): domain Bacteria; kingdom Bacillati; phylum Bacillota; class Bacilli; order Caryophanales; family Paenibacillaceae; genus Paenibacillus; species Paenibacillus sp. FSL R7-277. The sequence goes on along the minus strand of NZ_ASPX01000002.1, from coordinate 185,698 downwards.
GGTCACACTATAGGCGACGGCGAGTCGGTTACTAGTTCCGGTACAATCGAGGGGCCTACGGTGCAGAGTTTTTTTGTAGGAACAGAAGCTGAGCTTAAAAATACTCCTGATCCTGGTTATCCTGTTGAACTAATGAAATAAGGAGTTTAATCCGCATGACTGCATAGATGAAGTGTACCGCTATTATGCTCCTTAAGCAGCTTTGAGAAAAGCTGGCTAGAGTAATCTATCTTACGCTCAGGGAAATCGCCGGTAAGTATAATTTTCAACATCTGAAGCAGACGCTTGCCCGTTAATTCCGTAGGCCCGGAAGACCATTGATTGAGACTGGGGTATAGATAGATCAACCCGCTGTAACGAAAGGCAGCCCTCAATCTTTCATAAAAATCAGCATAGCTGAGGGAGACACCGTTTGCGATAAGTTCGTTGTAATACACTGTGGCATCCTCATAGTTGAAATAACTGACCAGATCTATATAAAAAGGGGCGTAATGGCAGAAGCCGAAATCAATAATATACGGCTCTCCCTTATAATAATGGACATGTGAACCATCCACCGATTGTAAATCCCCATGCGTAAGAGTCAGACTGTTCTTCTCACTGTACAAAGAAGCCATATCACGGGCAAAAATGTGGGCTTTCTCACGCAGTAATGGCAGATAAGAGCCAAATTCCTGGAAAAAATCCGGGTTTTGCTCAACACACGCTTCAAAATGGTCCACAGTCAATTGGGTAACGAAATAATCCTCCCAATACTTACGGTCAGCGCGGGGAAGCCACGGCATCTCAGAACCTCTACGCAGATTACGGGCATGGATTTTTGCCAGTGCTTCTGCAACCCTCGATGTCCAATTTGGGCCAGGCGGAGGCGTCTTGATTCTCCCCAAGTCCTCCATCGCCATCCACTTAGGCTCATCTGTCTCGATATCCGGTGAAAAGACTGCTGGCGTGTTCCGGTGTCCCTGGTCAGTTAATCGTTCCATAGCTAGGCGTTCTTTCAAGGCCGCTTCTTTAAAGATCATACTTCCCTTTTGACCCTCTTCATAAGTAACTCTTACGCGGCGCACTTCCGCACCAGACCACCCGCGTTCGTCTTCTGTCATGGACCCTTGCTCCAAATGAAGGACCTTTCCTAGCCCTAGTACATCAGCTAAACCTTGCGCAGCGAGGAGCATATCATGTCTCAAATGAACCTACCACCTTGGCCTTATAATTAAAGTTCATTAGCTAAAAAATAAATTAAAATCCGATGCAATTACTCTAACTATCCTCTAGCTTCTTTTTATAAAATAAATCCCTATTCCAAGATTGTAAATCGCATGTACAAGGATGGCAGGAATCAAGGAACCCGTATAATAAAACAATAAAGCACAGACCAGCCCATTAATAAATACGATAGCGTAGGCTACATAAATGCCTTTATATTGCGGTACGTGTATGATCCAGAATAGAAAGGAGCTTATAAGAATGACGACCCCGTCGATGATCGGGCTATAACCAATAAACAACCCTATTAATACACCCCTGAAGAAAAACTCTTCAAAAAAGCTTCCCCCCAGTGAACTAACGGCAATACCGCTTGGAGTCTTCAATAATTTATTGATCATTTCCGCACCTTGCGATGGAGGAAGCTCTGTGTTTGTTTTTATGATGAGACCTATGCTAATTAATACTATAGTCGTACCGACGATCAAGCCCAGTAAGGTGACTGAAAGATAAGAGATCTCATCCGGGACAAACAGCGAAACCATAAAGGGCATGATCTCTCCCCACCTAAAAATCCCAATAAGGATCAGACCCAATATTAAAAACGGTGTTAATCCCAGCAAGATATGCAGCAATAGCTTATAATGCTGTCTCGAATTTAACGAACTCATACCTAAAGTCACCCCTTTATTCATTACCCTTGTTATAAAACACTTGGATCGCTTGTCCTGCAAACTCCACCACATCAACAGGCAATAAGCTTTTATAGATGTCCAGCTGTTGTTCCAGGTACTGATTTGAATCAGACAGCTCATCTATAGCTACAGGTACCCTTTCTAACAGTCCTTTTAATTCTCTCTGTACTTCGTGACTTTCGGGGGTTAGTTCATTTTGGATTGCTGCTCGGAAGAAAGATAACAGTCTTCTATTCAACCTATCTAATTCGGATTGTTGAGCTTTACTTTTTGGCATTATAGTATCGACCGTGTTTGCAGAGAAATATTGATTTAATATCACTCTTTGATCTTCTTCTAACCGGATAGAATTCATAAGTAACATAAGATCTTCAGTAGTTAAGTCACCGTTCTCATTGCTTATGTTCTTGATTCTGGTTATCATATCGAGTGACTCGTTTATTCTATCTCTCTTATCGAGAAGCATTGCTTCTTGAACCTCTAACATGTCGCTAAAAGAATACTCCGGCTCTTCAAGCCTTTGTTTAATTTCGTCTAAAGGCAGGTTCAAGCTTTTGAGCAGCTGGATATTGTAGAATCTCTTCAATTCATCCCTGGTATATATTTTCTGATTGAATTCATTTCGCTTACCCGGAACAAGCAGCTCAAGTTGCTCATAATGTCTAAGTGTCCTAATCGTTGTATTGACAGCGCTGGCGAATTTCCCTATTGTAAGCTCCAACGAATACCCTCCTTTGCTTTTCTCTAATAAGACCTCTTATGATGTCTATAGTAGACTGTGACGTTACGTCCTCCGCAAGTCCATCTTTTGGGAATGTTCGTTCAAGCAGGTCAATGGGAAAAACATACAACAAAAAATAGATGTCGATCAAATGATCCACGGTCACCCTGTAGGCGACAGCGAGTCGGTTAATAGTCTGAGTTATCCCGATGAGCTTATGAAATAAAAACTGGCATGAATTATAAATTCAGAAGCAACGAAAGGATAGTGTACATGGAAAATATATCTAGTGCAGATCAATTGGAATCCATAATCTCTATGCAATCCACAGTCAAAAAACTTGAGAGCGCTTTGTCCCAAATGACTCAAAGTGGCGCCAATACTACCCTGGTAACCAAACGGCTCCATGCTGTATCCATCGGTTTAGCGGTTCTGGAAAATGTCTGGAATCAAAAGCCTCATTCATATACACCTGAAGATTTAGCAGAGGCCGGCAAGGTTCTCACTGGTTTAACCCCTTCAGTGGAGAACAGTTATGCCAAGTCAAAGGCGGGCAGTCCACAAAGAACGCTTTTGGAGCGGAGAATTAAGGCTTTGAGGCTGGCTGTTCAAGCGATTGAGGGAATTTGTTAAACTGAGAATGGTTAATCAAATAAGGACTTAAGTTCTTTGCACAAGTTATACAGCAACTAACAGTACGTATGATCCAACGCTGTTGCTGCTCGGTTGCAACAGTCTGACAGCCACATACTAAGTGGAGCCCGCTGCAGCAATGCCATGATCCCAGTGAATCTCCCGTACAGAAAAATGGGCAAATGGAAATGATATTAAGGAATAGATAAGTGCGATTGAGAACGCCAATTGAACCAAGTCATAAAAATGCTCCAGCCAGGTTCACCTCCGTATTAGTCATATCGGATTAACACATAGCAGCACATCCTGCTCCCCACCCTTTTGATCCACAATAGAAATTTGCTCAGGCGGTTTTTCCAGGCTTTTCCCCCTAACTAACAACTGTCCTTCCCCTTCGATCTCGTACTTTCTGATATACACTCCTGAACCGATATCCTCATACGTATACTTGTCAAAATCGCTCCAATTCAGTGCGGCTCCCTTGTCCGCTAAGCTCTCTAATTCATTTAACGAAATATAGCCGCTCGTTCCTGGCTCCTTATGACTTTGGCAGGCTGTACATAAGATCAAGACAAATAACAATATCATTGGAAGCTTGAGGCATTTGGATAGTGTCATACAATCCCTCCAGGTTCTTATCATTCCACTGGTAATCTTAGGGATAATTATATCGTAATTTAAACAAGGAAGTCATAAAAACCGCCATATTAAATTCACTCCGGCCTTGAGTAAAGCTTTTCAATCAAATGATTTCTATACAGTTCAAGAGATTGCTGAGGTGGAACTCGTTAATACATTAACATCCTTTTTACTATCTTCACTTCACTTCAGTCCCATAGCTCTCCTTCCAATGCTCCAGCCACTGTGAATAATCCAGCCCTTTGATCTCCTTCAGCGTCTTCCCTTCGATGGAGTACTCTCCGCCGGCCACGATGAGATTCTTGATTATGCTTAGCGGACCCGAGGTTCCGCCTATGACCTCATGATCTGCAAGCATGACATTTACGGCAATCCTGTATTCGTCCGGGGGATATTGCTGTTCCAGGGGATGATTCTCTACGAGGAATCGGTAAGTTATGATTTTTTTGCCGAAATAGGCATCAGGTTCTTGCTTCTGCACCGACCAGAGCTGCATGTAATCCAGATTCTCAAGCATGGTCTGATCCAATGTGTATTGGGCAACTTCTCCTGCAGGGTCAACGATCCTGTAACCAAGAGTCTCAACATATCTGGCGGCGATTTGCTCGTCAGTCTCACCTTCGGGAGCGCCCCCCTTGTTGCTGCATCCCATTATGGCCAGCAGTGCCAGACTAAGCATTAGGAATAATCCTATGAGCCGGTTCATTCGTTTCGTCCCAATCTCATTGCAATACGTCTGAGGCTCTTCTTCTCTGGACAGCGGAGATTACAAGCGGGACAGCAAAGACAAGAGATAGTCCGAACAGGACGATAGCTGTAATTAAAGAGTTATGCCCTCCGTCAGAAGAAGCGGCATGATGGCCACCACCCACCAGGATTGCCCCTTCATTGGAATTGCGGTTCATAGAATTCAAGGCATCTGCCGATTCGCTAACCGCATCCCTAACCTCTGAAGGACTGATATTCTGCTCATTCGTTAAATCAATATAGGTCTCGTTAACCTCATTGTTTATATAGAGATAATCCAGCTCGTAGCGTTTGTCGTCAATAAGCTCTACAGTGCCCTTTCCGGCATACTCTGCTTCCAGCCGCTTCACGGTGTTGTCAAAATCATTATGATTACTGATGTTATAGATGGTCCATGCCCCTGACTCCAGTGTAGCTTCGATCACTCCAACCTGGGCCTCTTCCAGATAAAGAGGAAATTTATAACCTGCCATTTCATGTGAAATGGAGTTGTCATGGACATTCAACTGGTAATAGGGGATTCCTTCCCCCAGAGTGGCCTCATGAAAGCTTGTTTTGCCCGTACCATGAAAGTTATCCTTCTGGGCTTCAAGGCTATCCGCATAATACTCTTTATATTCCTGCTCAATGGCCCCTTTGATCTCTGCCCCAGCCTTCTCAAGACCAGAATCGGCATATGCCGCATTTCCAGCCAGTGATAGAGCCAGGACAGCGGTTAATAGCAACGCACGAATTTTCAAAAAAAGCCCTCCAATTGTTGTTTTTATTAGATCATTAATTTCAATTAATATTGTTTACTGTATTAACCCACTTATAAGTGGAATTGCTCTTGAACGTAGAATAGCCTTGAACGTTGCTCGAACCATCTGCCGGATCAATATAATATAAGTTCTGAATATTGTTAGTGGTGTTGTAGTAATACCCTTTAACTACAAAGGCATGGCCAATACTCGAGCCAGCCTTGCTCGTGAACGCAAGAACATTGGAGTAAGTATCTATATTGCTGACTAAACTATTGTACGACGGCACACTTAGTGATGCAGATGAGCTTACGCCATAGGCGGCAAGTCCTGCCTGGGCATCGTAGACCGTCCCGGCCGTGTCCATGTATATGCCCTTTGCAGCCTTCACTATATTTTGCTGGGTGGCGCTGGATTTCCCCAGATATTGTCCAGCCATGCTGGATACAGCCGCCCAGCACAGATAGCTGCCCTGTTGTACTTGGGAGGTTACGTCATGAATACGGGCTCCAGAAGCGGCGTATACGCTGCCTGCAAATAAAGAAGCGGAGATTATCGAACTAAACAGAATTGACAGCGATTTCAATTTCATTTTTTTCACTTTTTCAAATCCCTCTTGGAGTATTGATCTATCGGCCGACAGAACTGTAGATAATACTATCATAAAATACTATATTTGGAATATCTAAATTAAAGCTTTTATATTGATAATCATAGATTTAACAGTCCGCCAAAAGCTTATTTTCAGCTTGTCTCATCAGATTTAAGTATACACCTTGTGCAATTAGTTAACTAGACGTATACTTCTAGTAAGGGGGCGATGAGATGAGCAGAATGAAGAAAATCACGATATTTACGGGTATTGGATTGTTGAGCGTTGTTGTCATAGCCATTGTTGCGGTCTACGCCTTCGTAATCCAGCGGCCGGTGACCACTATCCCCGTAATCGCAGAAGCGAAGCCCTACGAGTGGAATAAGGTGAAGCTGGGCGGGAATACCCTTTCCAGTGATGGATCGGAGTATTTCATCTGGACTAAGACCGGTGAGAGCAACAACTGGATCATCTTCTTTTCCGGCGGCGGGGTCAGCTGGGATGCCCGGAGCGCTGCACATCCTATTAAAATTATGAACTTTATTAAAGGCGGGGATACAGGCAACTATTTCGCTGACATTCCGTTCTATATGCTGACTTTGCTGGGCGGGATGATGGATACGGACAAACCGGATAATCCTTTTCACGGCTGGAATGTGGTCTACCTCCCTTATTCCACAGGTGACTTCCACATTGGTAACCGCGCCGCTACGTATTCGCGTGAGGACGGGAGCACCTTCACCATGCGGTATAACGGGCGTACTAATGTGCGCAGCAGCCTCGACTGGATCTATGCGAACGTGGCTAAACCCGATAAGCTGCTGATTGCAGGCGAAAGTGCTGGCGGATTCGGGTCCGCCTTCTGGGCGCCCGAAATCGCCTCTCATTACAAAGACTCGGAGATCTTTCAATATTCAGACAGCTCCTTCCTGAAGTCAGACAAGTGGCCGCAGGTGATGGAGCAGGAATGGGACTCGGATTTCACTGCAAACTTCGGGTATGCGCCGGAGGCAGATATCATCGGGGCTGCTTTTCGGGCGGATGGCCGGCTGCTGCCTGCAGGTACGGTGCTTTTACAAGCATACTCGGTATATGATGAGATCCTAATCCACTTTCAGAACAAGATTAACGATTACAACGGACCACGGGACCAGAAACTCATTAAGGAGTGGTCAGAGGAAATGCGGCAATCAGTAGCTGCTCTAGCGGCAACGGTTCCTAATTATTATTACTATCTGACGGATTACGGGCTGAACGCTGAGAACGGGACAACCCCGCACACTTTTTCCACCCGGGAGACCTTCTATCAGGCGGAGCAGGATGGTGTGAAGCTTGTGAAGTGGCTGGGGGATGCGGTCAATCAGCAGAAGCGCTATTCGGTAGGCAGCGAGTTCTTGGGGACAACAGCACCTGCTCAGGAGTAGCTTTTGCAGCAGCAATATTTTCGCAGGAAGATAGGAGAGAAGATCATTGAATTTACGTGAAAAGCAAATGCAAATGACCAAAGAGCTCATTAAGGAGGCCGCGCTGGGCCTATTCTGTACTCAGGGGATCGAACGGACGGATATGGCACAGATCGCCGGACAAGCCGGTGTCTCCCGCCGCACGTTGTACCTTCATTATAAGGACAAGGAAGATTTAGCCGCTAAGCTCTATGTAGATAATCTGGAACGGATGTTTGGCAGGCTGCTGTTTGATTTTGATTTTGCCCGGCCTGTTCCCTCCCTGGAGAAGATTCTGGATCAATATCTGGCATTAAAAGATCATCACGAGGCACTGATCTATTATGATGCTATTTTTGGAGTGTATTATAGCACCCTGTCCAAGGATCCGGCGGAGCTGCCTGATTTCAAGAGAGCTATGGAGGTCTGGTATTCCCGGTACATCAACCTTGAGACAGCAGCGGTGGCTCCAGAGTATCAAAAAAAGTGGCTGGATCTTCTGCAGAAGTCCACCCACCTGTATTTCATGTATTTACAAAAAGCCGTTATTCTGTCTCATCAGCGGGGCGGTTCCGTTACGGAGGAAGACCGGGCAGCGGACCGGCAATTCAAGGATTTCATTATGGCTGGCGTGCGGGCAACCTGACGATAATCGTTGTTCCCTCTTTTACCGCACCGTCCAGCTCAATACTGCCCTGATGCAGGGAGACGATTTTTGAGACAATTGCCAGTCCCAGGCCGTTCCCGTTATTACTTCCATTCCGAGACTTGTCTATTGTATAGAATCTTTGGAATACTGCACCCCACTCTTCCGGGGAGATCCCGATGCCATTATCGCTGATCGTGACCGCAACTTCTGCTGCACTGTGGTCTATACGGATGCGGATCTTTCCGCCTTCAGGCGTGAACTTGATGCTGTTGCCCAGCAGATTCATCCACACCTGCTTCAGCTGATCTTCATCGCCAATGATGTAGACCGCTTCCGGCAGCTCCAGATCGATAACGATGCTTCGGGCTGACCATTGCGGCTCACAGGTCACCACGATGGTTCTAATCTGCTCATCAAGCCGGAAGGAGACTGCCGAGAAGGGGTGATGCTCGGAATCCAGTGAAGCCAGCTTCAGCAGATTATCACTCAGCCGTGACAGACGTCCACTCTCCGCAATGATGATATCCAGATAGTCCTTACGCTCCTCTTCCGCAATCAAATCATTGTTCTGCAACGCCTTGGCAAAACCCGAAATAGAGGTAAGCGGTGTCTGGATTTCATGGGAGACATTAGAGACGAAATCCTGCCTCATCTGCTCCAGCTGCTTCAGTTCTCCCGCCATCTCCACATAGCTCTGTGTCAGCTCTCCGATCTCGTCTACACGGTTCATTCTGAGATCCACTTCGAAATCACCTTTGGCCAGTCTTCGGGTGGCATTCGTCAAAGCCTTAATCGGTTCCACCAGGTATCTGGCAGCAATAAGAATGCTTACACTTCCCAGCAACAGCACGAGCAGCAGCACAAAGAGTACCAGACGGTTGACGATATGTTCGTTCTCGGCTGAGTACTGCAGGAACATCGCACGCCACTCCCCCTTGAGCATAAAGGGCATTCCAATGAACGTATCATTATCTTCCGTGGAAGAACGATAGACCTTCCCCTGCAACACTTGCCGGACAGCCCCGGGAGTGATGGTAACAGCCGGACTATCCGCGAGCCCATAGAAAGTATGTTCCCCCGACTGGTCGTACAAATGGATAGGATGCGCCGATACCTTAACCATACTATTCAGGAACTCATCCGTATCTTCAGGCCTGGCGTCATCATATCGGTGAATGATCTCCCTGCCCACTGTAATCATCTCGTTCTGTCCCTCATAGCTTATTTGCTTCTGAAATACATACAAGCCGATGAAAAAGGAACAGATCAGACTAAAGACAATAATGCCGAGAAATGTGAGAATGACCCGAACATACAGTGTCTTGATCATGACTCAGGGATCAGGCGGTAGCCCAGACCGCGGGCAGTTTCGATATGAAAACCCTCGCCATTGCCGCTGAACTTCTCTCTCAGCCGGCTGACATGCACATCCACAGTCCGGCCGTCCCCTTCATAATTGAGTCCCCAGATTTGCTGGATCAGCTGTTCTCTGGTGAAGATCTGCCTGGGGTGGCTGACCAGCAAAAACAGAAGATCAAATTCCTTCAAAGGTAACGTGACCGGCATTCCACCGCGTGTAACCTGAAAAGTCCGGCGGTTAAGCACCACATTGCCAAGCTGTACGGACTGGGAAGTGACAACCAGTGAGCGTTTGAGCAGTGCTTTTACCCGCATGACCAGCTCAACCGGATCAAAGGGCTTGGTCAGATAATCGTCCGTTCCGAGCTGAAATCCTTTCACTTTGTGGGCCGATTCCGCTTTGGCTGTCACCATGAGAAGGGGCAGGTTGGCATCCGTACGCCGGATTTCCCGGCACAGCTCCCAGCCGTTCAGTCCCGGCATCATAATATCCAGAATCACAAGATCGACATGCGAGTTCTCAATGATGGACATCGCCTTGGTGCCATCCCCTGCTTCTTCGAGGTCGAACCCTTCTTTGCGCAGATATAGAGACATCAGCTTCCGGATATTGTCATCATCATCCGCGATCAGTATAGTAGCCACGATCATCCTTCTCTCTTAAGCGTTATCCAAACTGCCAGCCGAGCAGATTCCAATAGTAGAAGAAGAACGTCAGTTGGGCAGCCGACAGCATCACTAAGGTGTAATGCACCCGCCTGAGGGCGGTCCAATATTTATTTTTCCATACCAGTATAGCTGAGACCAGCATTGCTAAGGTCAAGCCCGCCATAATAATTGGCATAACCAAGCTGACAGACAGTAAAGGGCTGATACTGCTGAGCTTCTGCATAATGTCCATGGACATAATAATCATAAACAGAGTCATAAAAGACAACAGCGCCCAAACGGCAGTTCCCGCAGATAATCGGATGGCCCGCTTTTCCGGGAGCGTCATCGCCTTGAACCTGCGTCTGAAGAAGATAGGTCCGGGCAATGCCGTGAGGAAAATGAATCCCAAGACACCAAGCAGGATAAGCCAAAACTTACTCTGATCCAAAAGCGGCGTACGCTCCAGCGGCATCTCCGGAGCCATGTCCAGGAGCATATGTGTCACTGCGCCGGACTCATCCGTCAGGAAGCCGATCTGGTCGGTCCCTTCCTCCAGCTGGAACAGGTTAGGAGCGACTGCTCTGTACAGCTGTTGTTCACTGCCGCTTCCCAAGGATATCTTGTTATCCACAATCGTAACATTCATCTGGGCAAAAAAGTTAAAGAACTTGTCAATATCACTTATGTTGCGGCGTGTAAATTGATAGGAGCCGGCATATTTCTGTACGGATTCCGCGGAAGCGGAGAACTCCGGCTGCTTCACTTCAGGAGCGGGATAGTACTTGTTGAACAAGGCCTGGACCAGATGGGTCGCAGCTTCGCTGCCTTGACCGCCATTGTAGGATAAGAAAATCCCCAGTTGCTTGTCAGGTGCGAGATACAATTCCGTATTAAACATGGGATCGGAGCCGCCATGAGAGATTATTCTCACCCCGTTCACCCGCTTCTCTGCGAATCCGAGAGCTACTCCCGGCAGGCGCTTATCGAGCTGGAATGCCGTTGAATGCATCAATGCAGCCGTCTCAGGCTTCAGAATCTGCCCGGTGCCATATTTCCCGTTCTGCAGATGCGCGATCATGAAATGTGCCATGTCTATTGCAGATACAGTACCCGAGCCGGCAGGACGAAATCCGCCCTCGAAGGTAGGTGTGCCCGGAATAAAGCTGCCGTTCCCGCTATTATACCCTACCACCTGGTTAGGGATGAATGACTCCGGCAAAGGCTCCACGACCGTTGAATGCTTCATGTCCAGCGGATCGAAGATATACTTCTGAATATAATCATTATAAGGAATACCGCTGACATCCTCCACGATCATACCTGCAAGCGTTGCTCCATAATTAGAATAAGCACTCATCTCACCTGGCGGTCTGATCCGTGCCAGCATATGTTTATTGAGTGTCTCCGAGATGGAACCGGGCAATCGGGCAGGATCAGTGACGATCTGATAACCGACTCCGCCCTCTTCAAAGCCTGCTGTATGGGTCATCAAATGACGCATGGTGATGGGTTCAGGATAAGTAGCAGGAATCTTCACGGATTTCAGGTAGGTATTAATGTCCGTGTCCAGATCAATCTTGCCCTGTTCCACCAGTTGCATCACTGCTGTCCAGGTGAACAGCTTGGTCGTTGAAGCGATTCGGAACATGCTGGTTGCAGGGTCAACCGGAGCCGCTTGCTCCAGATTGGAACTGCCATACCCCTTGCCCAGAATGATTTTGCCATCCTTAACGATGGAGATCACCGCTCCCGGAATTTGCAGCCGGTTCATATACTCTTCCATCATTCCATCCACGAAGGCTGTCAGACTTGCCGTATCCTCAAGATTGGCAGGCGCTTCAATCCGGGAACCCGGTGAAGCGGCTTGCCCTGTCTCCGCACTGGCATGTTTCCCGGGAAATATAAGGCTCGCACTTAATCCCATCACAGCCAATATAGCCAGAGCAGCGATCAGCCTTTTTTTCATAAATATCAACATTATTACCCTCCGCATCATCTTCTATATTTAAGGTTAGGGCCAATCTCCCTAACACTTCTAGAGATTATCAGAGTAGTGTGAATGGAACGTTAACAGAACTTCTAATCGTTATGTAACGATTAATTTCTTTTCCATACCCTTACACTGATTAAATAATATAAAGTCATAAGAAATTGGATTATTAATATACCCAGCGGAAACAAATAAAGCATTTCAAACTGATATTTTCGGAAAAGCTCAAAGGAAACTACAGCATAGCCTCTGGGTTCAATACCTTGCAATTCCACGAAAAGAAATAAGAGTAAACTGCTTGGAATGACCGTAAATAAAAACCAGGTGATTTGCTCCTCTCTCTTATTAGCCCTAATAAACAATAAAGAATTAATAAAACACATACATAAGGGCAGGAAGTAGGTTTTGCAAAGTAATATTATTATTCCTGTTGCCCATCCCTCAATTCTTATCTCAAGAAAATAGATTAAAATCAGATGTACTGCAATTGCTGTTAACATATAAAGAACGGCTTGGTATATTAGCTTTATGAATTTCCCCATTCTCTTTTCTCCTTGCTAACATTGTATGAGGCAAAATGATTATTCTTTGGATAATATCATAAACCACATGGAAACCCACAGGAGTAACTGGATAACCGAATAGACAAAGGGGAATAACAGCATCAATTCCAAATACCCTTGTTCAAAATGAAGTACAATAAATGCAGATTCACTAGGCTCCGCGCCTGCAGCCTCCTTTAATTTAAAGAGAATAACAATACTGGGAAGCAGACTGGTCAATAGCCAAACCAGATTATACCTGATCTTCTTCGTTTTCAAAGACCTTACACAAGTTGCATACAACAAAAAAACCGGAGCGCAATATGTCAATGCAATTTGCAGACCCCCTACTTCCTCCCACGCACCCTTTTTTAAATTCAAAAAGCTAATAATCAGCAAATGAATTATACCCACCACTGCAACCTGCGCTAGTCCTTTAATCCTAATAATCATCCGCTCACTCAACTTAACTCCCCCGAGATTATATATATTTTCCTTTTACACCGAATATCGGATTCTCCGCTTGATTTATGTATATCAAAGAACATCAAAAAAGGAGCCGTATACAGATACGGCCCCAACTCATATTATTCTTCTTACAAACGAGATGGTACAGACAGAATCAGGATTGCTATACTTTTAACTTAATTGCATAGTAGTCAGGCAAGTATCATCACTCTCAAAAGTGGAAATCTCAGACTGGGCCTGCTTACCTTCATGAGTAATGGTCATCTTATAGTTCTGATCACGCGGCAGCCATAGGTCGATGAAGCCGTTCGGCTGGGACTTGACGGTCTGGTTCATGATCTCCTTACCGTCCGCATCTTCGATTGTTACCCCGAAGGATTGGCCGGCCATCTCTCCCTGGCAGCCGGTCAGGCTGTGGGTGGCACAGGGATGTGTATTCTGCACATAAGGGGCAACCGACAGGAAGAACTCATCCTCCGGCAGCCCGTAGACTGCTTCGTTAGAACCGCCGCCGTCCACGATCAGCTGGGTCGAGGTAATCGAAGCGGACTCCGCAGTCAAGGTGCGTGAGCTGAAGTCAGCCACCATTTGCTTGATATCCTGACTGGCAGCCTGACTGCTTCCCGGAGTTGTAGCAACCTCCGTTGTCTTCGTCCCCCCACTTCCCGCGTACAGGTAGATTCCCAGCGCTGCAATAACTGCGCAAGTACCCGCTACTACTTTATTGTTCATGTTAAAATTCAGCTCCTTATAGATGGCATTCAGCCCATTTCTTCCCGCAGATCATGCTCCATGAACAGAATATCACGTTTCATTTCCTTCATGCTAGCTCTGGAGATCCGTCCGGCCTCGAACATCAGCTGAATGTGGTCACGTTCGAGCTGAATGCCTGCTCTCGACAATTCCTGCAGCGATTCTTCGAACTCCCGTTTCGTGGAGGAGATGGACTCTGGACGGGTTAACCGCATTCTTCCCCGCTCATAGCGCAGAATCAGGGCGCTAATTACTTCAGGCTCCATCTCTCCCGTAGTCTGCAGCTCTCTCAGCCGCTCAAGAACATAAGCGAAAATCCCGGCCTGCAGCCGGTTTGATTCCTCACGCCGCTCCTGCGCGCTTAAGCGGACCTGCTGAATGACTCCTGTGATTTCTTCCCAGCTTTTGAACGGAATCAGATCATTCTTGTACTGCGGATCACGGGTGTATATGAACAGCTGCCGGTTCAGGCGGTTCAGATAGCGGTATGCCGTATACGGGTTCACTTCGTGCTGCTTGAGCGCAAGCATAGTGTATTCCCGCTGCCACTTGAGTGCTGTCACCCCAAGCTTCCGTTCCATTTCCTCAGCGTCTTCATTCTTCTTCAGCAGACGGATTCTTGCGTTATAGATCCCGGTTAGATGATTCAAGGCGAGGCGGGACTGATCTGTTGCCTGGTCATTTAAGCCCGCAACCACACTGCGCAGAATTTCGATTTTGGCCTCGGCCTCCTCAGCATTGTGCTCTGCTTCATGATCTGAGCCAAGCAGCAGCGGCAGCAGAAAGTTAGACGCCAGCAGGGTCCACAGAATGACACCCGCCGCCAGGAAAATAATCAGGTCTCTCGCCGGAAAGTAGGAGCCGTCATCCAGGAAAAACGGCAGTGACATCGTACTCGCCAGGGTAATCGTACCTCGAACCCCCGACAGTGTGAGAATGAGCGCCTTTTTGAATTCCAGCTTCCAGGGTCCGCGCGGCTCCTCCCCTTCGGGAATATCCATGACCAGCATCCAGATCAGCCTCAGACCGAGGACAGCAGCAGTTAATAGCAGGGTATACAGGATAACCTGGACATTCCCTATATCAGGGTTGTTCCAGACGGTCTGAATAATCTCCGGCAGCTGGGTACCCAGCAGCAGGAAGACCAGGCCGTTCAGGACGAAGATAATGACGGACCAGGTGCTTTTGGACACGATACTCAGCTTGGCTACTTCAGGATTCATCTGCTTGTACCCGAAGGAATGGGCGATCCCTGCACTGACCACTGCCAGAATGCCATTGACTCCCAGCTCCTCAGCGGCCATGAAAATTGCAAAGGGTGTCAGAATCTCAATCAGCATATGTAGCGTGACATTCTCCATCCCGAGCCTGCGCAGCCACCGCACGATCCCGTATTTAATGAGCGTAAGCACAAGACCCAGCACCACACCGCCTAGCGAGATGCCAATAAAGCTCAGACTGGCCGTTTTGAAAGAGAAGGCGCCTGTAACCATAGCCGCAACTGCAAATTGAAAGGACACCAGACCCGACGCGTCGTTAATCAAAGATTCTCCTTCGAGAATTTGCATCGTCTGATGGGGGATTTTTACTTTTTGCTCCAAAGCGCCTACAGCAATCGCATCCGTAGGGGCCAGTGCCGCAGCCAGCGCAAACGCAGCCGCCAGGGGCAATACCGGCAACAGCCAGTGCAGGAAATATCCCAGCACCCCTACCGTTAGAAAAACCAGCCCCAGCGCCAGCAGCAATATCGGCTTTTTCAGCTTCCATAAGGCCACTTTATCAGCAAGCCTGCCGTCATTGAACAGCAAGGGAGCAATGAATAATAGCAGGAACAGCTCCGGGTTCAGCTCCAGCTCGAAATGCAGGGGCAACCAGGTCAAGGCCATACCCAGCGCGATCTGAATGATCGGCACGGAGAGCGAGGGGATGAACCGGTTCACCAGATTAGACAGTGACACGGCTGCCAGCATCAACAAAATATACTCAAATAATTCCAATCGGACAAACCTCCATCTCTGCACTTGTATGTGCAAATACTAAATTACGTTATGTATTTAAACTCAGTATAAACGATATGCGGTGAAATATCCTCTTAAGGGTAGGACTATAAAGCATCTATTGCCGCTCCCCCGTATGCCGGCGTATAATTAGCTCAGACGAAGAACGTCCCAAGCCATCGCTGGCAGAGGGGCGTTCTTTTTTTGCGTAAAGGAGAGATGGAGGGAATGCAAATGGATTTTGAAAAAGCGCATCAGCTGCTCTTGGACCATCATTTGTCGATCAGAACAGGAGAGCGCAGAGGCCGGCTGTCACGGGGGCATCAGTATGCAGAGAAGCTGCTGCTGCGTAATGTCTGGTGGCCGCTGTTTGGCAATCTGGATGATCTGCATCCGGAGTATGAGGTCTACGACTGGAACCGTAAATCGCAATTTCAGGATTTTGCATACTGGGGTGTGCGGGAGAATTGTTGCAGGAAATGCAGGAATCTTAACGTGAAGTTACTTAAATGCGGAGTATTCCTGCTTTTTGTGCAACATTTTCTGATTATGGCCCCTTAATGAGAGGCAATGTTGCATTATGTGCAGGAATTGTAATTGCGCTGCCGCCTCCACTTCCAAATCAGCAGGGGACGACTCAATGTATAGGTCAGCAAAATGACTCAGCAGGTGAACACAATTACAGAGGAACACCCCGCTTATTTCATAAGCGGGGTAACTTCCTGTTCCATTTGCCCGAGCAACTCGTCAACGGTGGACGTTTGCGTGTAGAGACCGTCCATCAACAGCTGGATCTTCGTATCAATCTGCTGCCAGTTCTTATGTCCGGGCGCGATCCGCGCCGTGGCGATCTGATCGAGCACCGCCCGCTGGATGCTCTCCGGTGAAGGCTTGGATGCTGCCCGCAGGAAGACATCGGATTCCAGAACAGACTTGCGTGACGGGACAAAATATTGCGCGGTGATGCTCATAGACTCTGCACTGGTGATGAACTTGAGGAATTCTGCAGCCTCTGCCGGATGACTGGTCTCGAAAACAGATACTCCCGCATAACCGAGGGAGGTCCCTGTCCCCTTAATGCCTGACGGCATCGGAGCGATGTCCCAGGCAAAATCGGTAACCGCGCGGGCCTTGGAAGTATAGCTGTAACGGTCCGTATACATTCCAATCCGGCCGCTGTCGAAGGCAATCTCATCCCCGGGCAGCGGGTGCACCTTGCTCTTGAACATCATGTCACTGTAGAGCTGGAGCGCTTCCTTCCCTGCGGGAGAATTGAGTGCAAATGATGCTCCGCCGCTGTCGAACAGCTCCGCTCCATGCGACCAGAACAGCGGCAGCAGTGCGTCCGACCAGTTGTTCCAATCGCGGACCAGCTTCACGCCGTAGATGCCGCGCTGCGGGTCGGTAAGGCTTCGCGCCGCCTTGAGGAATTCATCGTAGTTCCACTGCCCTTCTTCATACAGCTCCGTTGGCGTCTTCAGTCCACGGGCCTGGAACAAATCCTTATTGTAATAGATCAGCACCGGGGGCGTGGAGAACGGGATGCCATATAAATGGTCTCCCCGCTTAAAAATATCAAGGGTAGACGGATAAATATCCGCATACCGGTAGTCAGAGTCATCCTGAACCGCTGCGGCAATATCAGCCAGTTGGCCTGATTCAAGCAGTTGCGGGATCATCCGCTCCGCCAGCCAGCCGGCATCCGGCGCGGTGCGGGAGGCCAGCATGATTGACAGCTTCTGCTGATAATCCGCAAAGGGAATCATCATAATCTCGACCTCGATCCCGGAATGAAGCTGTTCAAATTCAGCTATAAGCTCCTCCACCATCGCCTTCTGCGCATCATTGCCCCAGATACTGAACTTCAGCTTCACGGGTGCCTGCACAGCAGCCGTCCCGCTCTCCACTTCTCCCTCCCCGGCTAACCCGCCGGGCGCCCCGTTTCCGGCACCCGAAGAACAGCCCCCAGCCAGCAATACCGCAGCGATAAGCGCTAACAGCCTAATCCGCATGATTCCTCTCCTCCTTGCCTGTCCCCTGCGGGTCCGGCATCATTCATCGCCTCCCAGTTCATCGGCAGGCGCAGCGAGACCGTTACCCCGCGCTCTGCCGTATTATCCAATGTCAGGCCGTAAGGCTCCCCGTAGAGAAGCCTTAGCCGCTGATGGACGTTACGCAGCGCGAGCCCCTTCCGAATCCGGCCAAAGCCTCCCTGGTCAGCATCCGCAGCGGGCCGGGGGGTACTGCCATATAGCTGGTGTTCAAGGTCCAGCAGCCGTGCGCTGCTGATGCCAAGGCCGTCATCCTTGACCGACAGGACCAGATCCTCCTCGTCCACAGAAGCGGTCAGGACAAGGTGCAGTGGCTCCTGACCCATGGCATGCTCAATGACATTCTCGATCAGCGGCTGCAGAATCAGCTTCGGCACCACACAGGAATCAAAGGAAGAATCAATATGGATCACGGCCTCCAGCTTGTCCCCTAGACGCATGCCTTGAATACGCAGATAGGCTTCCACGAATTTCACCTCATCCAGCACATACACCATCTGTTCCCGGTGGCCTACGGTATAACGCAGCAGCTTGCCGAGACTGGTTACCACACCGGAGAGCTCCCGGGTATTGCCCTGAAGTGCCAGCATGTTCACCATCTCTAGCGTGTTGTACAGAAAATGCGGATGAATCTGGCTCTGCAGCGCCAGCAGCTCTGCCTCCCGCTCCTTCAGCCGGGTCTCATAGACCTCCTTGACCAGACGGTCAATCTCGCCGATCATCGTGTTGAATCCTTCGGTCAGCTGCCCGATTTCATCGCTGGTGGTGACCGTCGCGCGTTCGAGGAACAGCCCCCGCTTCACCTGCCTCATCTTCGACTGAAGATGAGCAATGGGCTTAATCAGGCGGCTCGACAGCAGTATGGCTGCTACGTAAGCCGCCATAAGGGCCACTATGGAGACAATCAGTGTAGAGTTTGTCAGCTCACGGGCATCCTCCCGAAGCTGCGCCCGGGGCATCAGCGAGGTGACCTTAAGTCCTGTGTACGGTGATTCCGCAGAGGCAGTAATATAAGATTCGCGTGAATCGGGAAGCTTGCCGGACCCGGAGTACAGAACCACCTGATCCTTGCCAGTAATCTGCAGCAGGCCGCTCCCGCTTGAGCGTACCGTCGAGACAATTGATCCGAAGCCCCGGGGCATCAGATCTACCTTGACAATCCCCAGCATGGCATGGGTGTACGGTTCACGGATGACTCTGGCTACGGAGATGATCCCCTTCTTCGCCTCTGTGTAGTAAGCTGCGCTGTGCGGCGGAAGAATGGCAAGGCCACCGTCCGCCTGCTCTACGGTCTCCATCCACTCTGCCATGCTGCGGTCCCACCGCTTCCTCACACTCTGGTCCAGATTACTGAAGATTCCGCCGTCATTGGTGAACACCAGGATGCTCTCGATTTCCCCCCGGTCAAAAGCCAGCGAAGAGATAAACAGGTTCATCTTCAGCGTCTCATCCGTGCTCAGATAGGTGCCGCCCGAACCCGGCCCCCTGTGCTTGCGGAGAATCTGCATCATATCCTCATCATACAGCGGCGCAAGCGTCAGACGGTCCAGCTCCTTAATATAATGCTCCAGATTAATATTAATCTGGCTGACGACCTGATTGGACAGTTCTACCGTGCTGCGTTCTACTCCGGCAATATATTTCTTATAGCTGATGGTGCCGATGACCAGGAACGGAATGGTGATCAGCAAGCAGAATAAAATGATAAACTTCGTGCGCAGCGGCACATAAGCGGATCGTTTGAATCTTTTACCGGATAACATGCGTAACATGCGGACAGCCTCCCCGAACTCTGGTTCTACATCAACATAGCATAATCCGGGATGGAAGTCAGAGCTATCCGCCATGCCCTGCCCAGGCTCAGAGATTCCGGCTCAGCTATTCTCAAGCTCTCTTGACCAGACCTCCGTCTGCCTCCAGAATTCGGCGGCTGTCAGTGTCCCGCTGTGAATCATATACGCGTAATCCAGCAGATTCGGCAAGCAGGGCAGGTCCAGCAGATAACGGCTGAACGCATGCGCAGCGATCTCCGAGGTCTTCGTTACGCCCGCCCGGATACGCAGCGGCCCCAGGGAGAGGCTGCTGATGTCATCCAGCCGCTTATTCGTGTATCCCAGCTCCGTGAACTCCAGATCATGGAACAGCTCATGGGCGAGATGAATGTCGGTAACCTCCCTGAGGCTGAAGGAACGGCCGGGAAGCAGCACACCGGCACATTGCCGCAGCTCCTCCATGGAGGACCGGTACAGTGTAATGACGCGTTCCTTGGCCGACAGCTCAATCTGGGCGCGGAAGCGGATCTGCCCGATGGTGCCTTTCCGTTCATTGAGGTTCACCTGGATGCCCCTGTCCCTGCAGATGGCTCCGACATCCGTGCCATAGCGGGCTTTGAACGCCAGAGCCTGCTCCTTCCCGATGGCCAGCGGACGCTCTACATAATAACGAAGTTTACCGCTCGGAATCCGGTGGAACAGCAGGTCGTTCTTCAGTTCGGCATACCCCAGTACATGATCATCCGGCAGTGTACGTGCATCTGTCTTCATCATCCTCTGCACCTCCTACTGGTAGACGACCGCGAGCAGCTCGCTGTTGTCCTCGAGCAACCCTGTCTCCACCTCAAGAATGGAGAACAGCTGCTCCTTGGTCTGCATCCCGGTCAAATCGAGCATTTTTTCCTTATAGAAAACAAAGGTCTTGGGGATCGTGGCATTTGCATCCGAATAGATCGTATTCTCCTCCAGGAACGAGGCGAACCGGTCAGCCATATTCTTCTTCAGAAAAGCCAGGTGATACGCATTCGTCTTCTTGAAGCGCACCACCCCCTCACGGTCGAGCACGCTCACATGGCTGAGCTTCTTCTTCACCAGGCCGAACATCGACTTCTTGATCTCGCTGGCCTCGAACAGATACCATCTGCCGGAGGCTGCCTTCAGCTCCGTCTGCTCCACAGGCTGGCCCAGCGCATCCGCCGCCGTCTGCATCAGCTCATTCACCGGCACCGCGCGGCTGGCCAGATCCTTCGAGCGCAGCTCCGTGGAGCCGGTGGCGATCGCCCGCAGAATATTGCGCTGGGAGTCGATCTCGATTGTGACATCGACCGTGGATTCGTTCGCCCCGGACTGGACGATTCTCTCCATAATCTCTGCCCGGATCAGCTTGATGTCATGCTCGGTGGCACCCACGACCGTCTTCTCGATCTGCTCGCGGACCATCGCCATCCCGACGCCAATCGTGGAGATATACGGCGCATTGTTCGCAATCTGGTGCTTGAAGCCTTCCTTCGCAGCCATGGCCGGGACCAGAACTGCACCGCTGCCTCCGCCGCCTACCAGCGTAATGAATCCGGTGTCCAGCTCATAATCGCTGATCATCTGGTTCACCACCGCCATCACCTTGCGGATGGCAATATCCATGGCGGCCCGGGCCGCCTCCTCCGCAGACATCCCGAGATGAGAACCCAGCGCCTGCCAGGCGATCCGCGTGCTCTCCATATTCCCGCGCGCATAATCCGTCTCCGGCACATGGTTCAGCAGATTCGCCGCTCCTGCCAGGGTCAGCGCATATTCATGGCCCCCCCTACTACGAACCGTAACATAATCCGGGTCTCCTTCGCGCGGTCTGACGAGACCGATCCCAGGCTGCTCCAGGTTCTCCTTGCCGGTGAAGCACTCGTATTCCAGTCCCGCAATATGCGCACTGCGCGGGCCGACATCCGTGATCTTGCCCCCGCCGATCTGGATCATGCTGCCTCCGGCAACGGCCAGCGTCCGCACATCCAGCGAGCGCAGATAGGTCTTGTGTCCGCCGACCTGGGCGTTCTCAATCATGACCTTACCGTTCTTGATCACAGAAATATCTACGCTGGTGCCGCCGACCTCGAAGAAAATGCCGTCCGATATCTTCTCATACATCAGGGCACCGGCCACGCCGGCCGCCAGCCCCGACAGCATCGTCAGGATCGGGCGCTTGCGCACCTCGTCGATGCTCATGACCCCGCCGTCGCAGCGCATGATCATGAGCTGTGAGGTAATTCCCGCTTCTTGGACCGCCTGCTCGGTCATATTGGCCGTCTCCATCATCTTCGGGATCAGGCTCGCATTGACGACCGCTGTGCGGGTCCGCGTCTTCAGCCCGTAGAGCTGGGAGATCTCATGTCCGCCGGTGGCGTACACTCCCCGGCTGCGTGCCGCTTCCATCACTCTCAGCTCATTGGCCGGATCATCGACACTGTAAGCTTCCGAGGCTACAATGACCTCTGCGCCCTGAGCCAGCAGCTGGTCAATCGCATCGTCAATGGCTTCCGCTGTAAGTTCCCGGGAGTCAATGAACTTGTGATACGTAGTAAGATACTTGCCCGCAGCCAATTCAATATCCGCCACATTGGTCTCTGAGCGGGCACTGCGGGCATCCAGCCCCGTACCCATCCCCACGATGCCTACACGGGCAACATCGCCTTCCAGCAGCGCATTGGTAGCCTGCGTCGTCCCGTGGGCGATGAACTTGATATCGACGGGAAGAATCCCGTTCTCGCTCATGATCCGCTGGATGATCTGGACAATCCCGCTGGCGACTCCGCGTTTATCGTGGTGCGTGGTGGGCATTTTGACCTTGGACAGCACCTCAAAGGTTTCATTATCTATCGCAACGGCATCTGTGAAGGTTCCTCCGACATCGATGCCGATTCTGATTTGTTTATTGCTCATAGCAGGTTCTCCTCTCCATGAAGCTTAGGTCTCTAAGAGTCTCTAAAAGGCAATCATCCCCGCGATAATCATCGAGATCATCACCGCAACGAACATCCATGGCAGCGTCTTGCGCAGCGTTTCAATAATATCCGTCTTCGTGTAATCGGCGATCCAGACATTGTGCGAGTTGGTCGGATCACTGACAGCCTGCAGATTGCTCACAATACGCAGAGCGAGCATCGCTGCCACAGGGGCCATACCACCAGCCACGATCAGTGCCGCAATTCCGCTGCCGAGTCCCCATACATTGAGCGGACCCCGGTAGATTGCCAGCGGAGAGAGCAGCGTAAAGACGAGAATGTACATTAGTGGACTCGTCGGAATAATGACTTCGATCAGCGGCTGGATTAACGAGGCCACCTGTGGCGCGGTTACCGCACTAAGCAGCATCCCGATTCCGATCATCAGACCCAGCGCACCGGCTACATCCTGAATGCCTTCCACCAGCGCACTCGACAACACATGGAATGGACGCTTGGGGGTGGCCAGCAGCAGGGTGACCAGAGCCCCCATGAAGACCGCCGAGACAATATCCACCTTCAGAAAAAACACAAGCAGCACCGGAACAAGCGGACTGATCAGCGCAATCGCTCTTACGTTCTTGTTATCCTGAGCCTGGAATTCCGGCTTAAGCGGCATGGCCCAGGCGCGGCGGACCTTACCGTCTTTGCGGGTGTAATAGACGATCATAATCAGGGCAATCACAATCAGCGGGACGGCACAGACGAGCGAATAAGAAGCAATCGTGTTCGTTGGTACCTTAAGCACATCGGTATAGATCGCCCAGGTAGAGACGTTGAACACCACACCGACCGCATTGGCCAGTAGTACTACCAGACCGCTTACAAAGGGCTTAAGTCCGGCTGTCAGCATAATAGGGATAGCGATGGTCCCGACCAGAATAACCATACCCAGTCCGTTCGCGGCCGAGAAGATCACAGAGGCGGCGAGGAAAAAGATAATGGCAATCGCCAGCGGCTTATCTCCCGCCAGCTCCGCTGCCTTGCGGATAATGGTCTTCGTGATACCGACCTTGCTGAGAATCTGGCCGAACCAGGCGCCGAAGATCAGTCCGGCGATGGCGGTGGACAGCTTCATGGCTCCGCCTGCAAGCACACCCTTCGTGATGGTGAAGGTGTCCGGGTTATCAGACAGGAGCGGGATGCCGGCAATCGCCGCCAGCAGAATCGCCATCATCGGCAGCGCGAGCAGTGTGGTCAGCTTGCGGGTCATCATCAGACCCACAAACACAATGAATACAAGTAAAATCCCGATAATTTGCACGGTTTCCAAACCAATTCCTCCTAAAGTTTTGTTGAATATACGTTGTTATAAGAATTATTATTTAATTGCAGTCAATGGTAGATGCTAACAACAGCTAACAACATTTAGATGTATTTCTACAATTAAACTACACACAGCTTAATAACTGGCCGCTTTAGTTGCACATATTACAGTTATGGCGCCGCGCGTTACACTTCCAGATAAGCGCCGTGCGCGACAAGCATCTCCTGTAGTCTCTTATAGTCCACCTGCTGCACTGGAACTCCCTCTTTGACAGCCAGCGCCGCCGCCGTACCGCCCGCCTGCCCGATTGCGCCTACCGTCGGTGTAGTCCGCACAGCCGCCTGGGCTTCAAAGGTAGCCGAGAGGCATCTCCCCACAACAATCAGATTGTCGATCTCGCTGGTGATCAGGCAACGGTAAGGGATGCCGTACATCGCGCCCCACTCCAGATGATCTGTTGCGGTTCCCTCGCCGTCCGGGCTGTGGATATCAATCGGGTAGCCGGAATGGGCGATCACATCCTCGAAGGGCTTCACCGACAGGATATCCTGCGCAGTCAGTGTGTACACACCTTTGATCTGGCGGGAGCCGCGTACGCCGATGGACGGGCCTGTAGAGACAACCACTGAATCTTCGAACCCGGGAATATATTTTTTCAGAAAAACCTCCAGCTCCCGGCACTGCTTGCGGCCCTCAATCTCGGCCTCGCTGAGGCTCCATGGGTCTGTGCTGTCCTTGCCGAGAATCCGCGTCGTGTTCATAATAATCTCACCGGGATTGCTCGTCTCGAAGAATAGCACATCCTCTCTCGGAATACTGATCTCACCGCGCGCCTTCGCTTCACGGAATTGCTTGTCGAAGCCGACGACAGAGAGTCTGGCCGCCGAGTCCATCACCGTAATATCCAGATTCATGCGCGGAAAGTCCTCACGGTGCCCGCGGATGTACGCCTTGATTTTCTCCGTGTCCACTCCCCTCATCTTCATCTTCAGTGTCATCGGCTGCGACTGCTCGTCGGATTCGCGCCCTTTGGTGAACGGGACGCCGGACCAGGCCGCCAGATCGCCATCCCCCGTAGCATCGATGAACACATCCGCCGAGATCCTGCTAAGCCCGCCTTTGTTGCACAAGGTAAGCGATGTAATGCGTCTGCCGGATACTTCAGCACCGGCCAGCATCGTATGATACAGCACCTCGCCTCCGCTCTTCTGCAGCATCAGATCCAGCTCGTATTTCATCGCTTCCGCATCGAACGGTGTCACTGAATAGGTGTAGTTCGTCGCGTCCGGGATATGCCCCGGCGATTTGCCGAGCGCCCGGAGCCGCTGAATCAGCTCATCGGTGATTCCCTGGATAGCCTGCTTATCCCCCGCGTGAAAAGTCATCATCGGTCCTACGCCCGCAGCAGTCAGGGTCCCGCCCAGGAATCCCCCCGCCTCGATGATCAGCGTCCGGGCGCCTGCTCTTGCTGCCGCGATAGCCGCTATGGAGCCGGAAACCCCGCCTCCCGCCACAACCACCTCATATTTCCGCATCCTTGCTCCTCCTTCTTCTTCTAAAGTGAACGGTTACATTACTGCTGCTCCCTGTATTGGGTTGGGGTGCAGCCGGTATAGTCCTTGAATACCGCCATGAAATGCTTCGAGCTTAGGTAGCCGGATAATTTGGCAACCTCATAGATTCTGAGATTCGTCTCCTTCAGCAACTGCTTGGCCCGGTTCATCCGGCACCGGGAGACATAATCCGTGAAGTTCTGTCCGGTCTCCGTCTTGAACAGCACCGACAGGTACTGATGATTCAGATGCACCTGCTCCGCCATATATTGCAGCGAAATTTCCTGATCCAGCCGCTGGGCAACCAGTTCTTTCACTTTGCGGATCAGTTGCCTGCCCTTCTGGTCGGTCTCCCCCTCTTCCGGCTGGCCCGGCAGAGCATTCCGGGCTCCATGCTTGCGCTTGAACTCCCCTAAGGCCTGGGCCAGCTCCGTGCGGTCAACCGGCTTCAGGAGATAATCGCTGATGCCGTATTTGATGGCCTGCTTTGCATATTCGAAATCGGCATACCCGCTCAGAATCAGGATATACAATTCAGGGTACTGGTCACGGACCCGACGGATCATCTCCAGCCCGTTCATTTCATTCATCCGTATATCCGAGATCAGGACATCAGGCTTCACACTCTTGAGTGCCTCCAGTGCAAGTCTTCCGTTCTCTGCCTCACCCACCACCTGAAAGCCGCCGATGACCTCCTCAATCAAATGCTTGAGGCCCGCACGGATCAGGGCTTCATCCTCAACCAGAAACAGCTTGTGCAACCCTATCCCTCCAAATACAGTATCTGGCCGCCGCTGCGCTTCGC
This sequence comes from Paenibacillus sp. FSL R7-277, assembly GCF_000517965.1. Taxonomy (NCBI): domain Bacteria; kingdom Bacillati; phylum Bacillota; class Bacilli; order Caryophanales; family Paenibacillaceae; genus Paenibacillus; species Paenibacillus sp. FSL R7-277. Next base: position 159,433 of record NZ_ASPX01000002.1, on the reverse strand, counting down.
CAAGCTTCTGAGGCTCATTCCTGGTGAAACGCTTACAGTACCAGTATAAAATTTGAGCACCTGCAATGAAACGGCCCTCATTCGAGAAAAGGTATGAAATTTCGAGATGAATCCGCGTCCGCTCCGCCAGATATGAAACCGGATGCCCTTCACGCCTGTAGTAAGGCGGAAATGACATCCGGTTCTGCTTGCTTGTATATACACAGCCCTCTTCTGGCCTGGCTGATTACAGGCTTTGCGCTGTGCTGTTATCATACAGCGCAATCAATTCATCGAATGATGAGATAATGACATCCGAGCCCTTCAGCTCATCCTGCCGCCCGAAGCCGGCATAGGCGCAGCCGATCACGGTCTGTCCGTTGCCCTTGCCCGCCTGTACATCGGAGGAACGGTCCCCGACCATCCAGGCACTGCCGATCTTGTGATTGTCCAGCAGAAGGCCCAGCAGCTCGGTCTTCGTTGCCGTGCCCGAGCCGCCCGCGCTGTACAGCCCCTCGAACAGGTCCTTCAGCTCGTGTACGACTACGATGCTATGGATATAATCCTCCAGCCCGTTGCTGGCGACGAACAGCTTCACTCCGCGTGCGTGCAGCGCACGCAGCGTCTCGACTACCTTAGGGTACAGTACCGTCCCTCCGGCCTCCAGCCCCTCAATCTCCAGCTGCAGGAGCAGTTCATCCGCCCGGCGGTGTACCGCCTCATCCGCTTCCGGCATTACGTTCTTCCAGATATCCGCAAGCAGCATGCCTAGACTGCCCAGGATGCGCTCCTCCGGCGGAGTCGGGCCGGAATGCAGGCCTTCTTCCCGCAGAATATCGAACATTTTATGATAGGCGGGCAATAACAGGCTTTCTGTCTGGAACAGCGTACCATCCATATCAAATACGATGGCTTCCGGCTGGTTTAATTTCGGCAGCGGTCTGTTCCCCGCCTGTGTCTGTTCTTCGTTGCTCATGAGGTGAATCATCCCTTCCAATTGTTCTTCGGTCACACGCCCTAATGATATAGGAAGCAGCAGATGTTGTCTACGAACCCCTAATTACAGAAAGGGACCGCAGTGCAAACACATGGAGTGCTTACACTGCGATCCCTTCTGTTCATACTGCATACTGCCTCAGAACCTTAACTTATACGTTGTCGAAGCTTGAGATCAGTTCATCAAGAACATCTTTGCTGACCATTTTACCCTTGAAGTTGATCAGGTTCTCGGAACTTCCGGAGAAGATGCAAGTAGGTTCATATTTTCTGAGAATGATCTTTTCGCCGTCCACAAAAATTTCGAGCGGATCCTTTATGTCAATTCCCATTGTTCTGCGCAGCTCAATCGGAATCACAATACGTCCCAGTTCATCTACTTTTCTTACTATGCCAGTTGCTTTCATCATTATGCATCCTCCCTTGAAATAACACTTGGATCATCATTCGGTGTTAAAAGCTATCAAAGCTTCTAATAAGTAGAAATGATTACTCTATAATTGCATTGTAAAGTGCTATTTCTTTCCTGTCAATTTTATTTCTACATCTTTTGATATTTATCGACAAAAAATTCGACAAAGTTTAGAGTTTTTTCGACAAATTTATAATCGAAACCGTTTTATATCCATTTTATTCTTTTCATTCAATTTTTGCCCGTAATGCTGTAGGGGTATGGCTGAAGCGGTTTTCCCCTTAGCTTACGGCCGCTCCTTAGGAACTATGCTCTTCCTTTACTTGACAAGAAAGATATACAATCTATATATTTTACGTAATATACTATATTGGAGTGTTTCCATGAGCAAAGAAGCTGAGAAAGAGCAAGCCGTCTATACCGTCATGGAGCATATGGCCAGTGTGCAGCAAAAGTCACAGGCGTTCATAGACCGGATTACGAAAAAAGGGTCACTCTCGCAGAACCAGATCATGCTGATGTTCCTGCTGCAGCTCACCGGCTCTCTTAATATTACGGATATCTCAGAGCGGCTGGTCATTACGCCGGGAGCCGCTTCGTTCATGTGCGATAAGCTGGAGGATCTGGGATTCATCGAGAGAGTGCGCACGAAGGAAGACCGCAGAGTCGTCAATATTGTTCTCACCGGATCAGGCAAGCAGCACATCCTTTCTCTCTTCGACACCTTTGCATTGACTGACCTTGACAAAATATCGGCAGCCCTGCAGAGAATTGATGAGCTGATGGGCGGAATGTTACAGTAGCATCAACGGCTATCCTTTAAGCACAGACTGCATTTCCCATCGGGGAGTGCAGTTTTTTTTGTAAATATAGAATTTATATGTTTCACACGATAACTTATCCTTCTATTTCTCGCTGAAACGGTACCGTCCTTAAAAGGACGGCAATGCCGTTTCTACTTGTAAAGAACATATATTGATTAAATATTTCATTTAATATATATTATAGTTACTAAAATAGTATAAAACGGTGGTGATTGAACCTATGCCTGCACTGAACCCGACACCTGCGGCCAATAAACCTCTTAAAATCAACGGCTCCCGGATCTGCCGGGGGGATATGGATGCCTCCCATGTGGAGGTGCTGGGCCACCTGCATGTCAGCGGGAGCTTGACCACAGCACGCCTGAGGCTTAGAGGAGAATGCTCCATAGGGTTATCTTGCAATACGCAGGAGCTGAGCAGCTTCGGCAGTCTGCGCGTTCCTGAACTCAGGGGCGTGAGCATCACGGCCACTGGATACCTGTCTGTTACCGGTGAGGTTGCCGCAGAAGAATTCAAAGCCGAGGGCTGCGTACGTATAGACCGCTTGTCCTGCATGGGAACCATCCGCATCAAGCTGGGGGCCTTGTGCAAGATCAGGCACATGACCTCGGCAGGTGATATTATCGTGTCGCCCTCCTCCAGGCTGCTCCCAATTCCGCTGAGTCCTTTCCGCAAGCTGCGCTGCGGGATCATTGAAGGGGCTGACCTCACCCTATACCGGACGCAGGCAGACCTTGTGTGCGGACAGAATGTTACGCTCGGGCCGGGTTGCTCCATCCGGGAGATCCGTTACCGGGAGACGCTGACGATTCATCCACATTCCCGGATAGGCAAGATTATTCAGATGAATACATAACGATGGAGGTACACGACATGAAATCTTCTTCTTCTGGTGCAATGCCTATACTGCTGAACTATCTGGCAAAAGGATTCGTCATCCTCTTTGCATTGCCCGTACTGGGCGTCTGGGTGGCCGGGAGCCTCATCTGTGCCATCATCGCTCCGATAGCCGGCTTGCTGCGGACCTTCGGAGTCAGTGCCATAGGGATGGGGCTGACCCCATCCTATTCCGTCCCGGTCTTTCTCAGCTTGCCCTTCAGCCTAGTTCTCGCGTTCCTCCTGCTCTTGTCCTTTTATTACACCCGCCGTTTGCTGCTGTTAAGCCTAAGCTTCATCAAGTAGCAAAAAAGGGGTATTTCAGCAGCCATTCACCGGTGCAGAAATACCCCTTTTTGTATGCAAATCACCCTGTATCAGCTGTTCAGCCTCTTCTAGGTGTGCGAAGCTGGCCCTATGAGCGAAGCTCGAAGAGCCTCGCAGTCTTGCCGGCGGGCAGCGTAACGGTCAAGCTGCCTTCCACAGCGTCCCAGCTCCACTGCGCCCCGTGCGCCTCAGGATACGCACACCGTGCCTCCGCCTCACGCCCCCTCAGCTCAGGAACGGGCAGCGTGACCGCAGCCGCTTCTCCAGCAATCCGCCATACAGCAATATAGCGGATGTCTCCATGACGCAAGCCGAAGCTGATCCATTCCCCTCCACTGTTAGGCAGACCGAGCGGCCAGAAGGCGAAGGCTTGCGGAATGCAGGCGCGGATAGACTTGTAATAATCCAGCGCCTCCTTCACCAGCGCCCGGCGTCTTGGCGTTAGCTCGGCCAGATGGCCGCTCTGATGAACGCGAAGCAGCAGCGAGTTAACCATATTGAAAATGACCTCTTCATCGTCGCCTTCGCGCAGCGGATACGACCAGACCGCCGATTGCTCGGGAGTCAGTGCAGCCGGAGAGCCTGCGGCAATGGCAGCATACTTCACATAATCCTCCTGATCACTGGTGGACTGGATGCTGTGGCGGCTGAGCATGGCGTAATCCATCCGCATCCCGCCGCTGGAGCAGTTCTCGATGACGAGCTGCGGATAACGGGCGAAGATGCTGTCCAGCCAGGCCAGATAAGCGCGGTTATGCTGCAATAGACCGTCCCCGAAGCTGTCCGCCCCTGTCTCCGTACCAATGCCTGCATTGATATTATAGTCCATCTTAATGTACCCCACGCCGTACTCCCCGACCAGCCGGGCAATCACGCTGTCGGCATGATTAATGACCGCAGGATTACGGTAATCGAGCTGATAGCGGCTGCGGTCCTTGACCCGCTTGCCATGGCGCATGAAGAACCAGCTGTCGTCGGTCTCCGCAAGCTTCGGACTGTTGATGCCCATCACCTCCAGCTCCAGCCAGAGGCCGGGAATCATCCCCTTGCTGCGGATCACATCCAGCACATACTTGATGCCTTCCGGGAAGCGCTCAGCCGAAGGCTCCCACTCGCCGACCCCGTCCCACCACTCGCCGGGAGCATACCAGCCCGCGTCGATACAGAAGTATTCACAGCCGACCTCGGCAGCGGCATCAATCAGCGGCAGCAGCTTCACCGTTGTCGGGCTTCCCCACAGACAGTTCATGTAGTCGTTGAAAATCACCCGCAGCAGCTCATTATCCTCATTCGGTCTGCGGATCAGCCGCCGGTATGCGGTAAGCTGCTCTGCCGCCTCTCCGAACCCGCCCTCTACTGCACCTGCGGCCACTGGCACGGAGGTGAACGCTTCACCGGGGGCGAGCCTCAGCCACCAGTGATTGTCATGCTCCGTAGGCCCGCTGACCAGCAGCGTAAGCTGATCTGCCTGATCCGTCAGCTCCCAGTGCCAGGAGCCATTATGTTCAATCTGCCAGAACAGGCTGCTTCTGCTCTCCTTGTTGCGCAGCACGGCCATTGGCAACAGCTCAGCCGCCGACCAGGAGCCGGTATTGCTGGCGGCAACCCGCTTCGATCCACGATCGGCGAGATGGGACATGCCCAGCTCGGGCAGGCTGTAGCTTTTCCACTGCAGCTCACTCTGCCACCCGCTGTGAGCAATACTCACTTCGATCTTGTCATTGCGGTCTCCGCTGCCCTCTTTGTCCACTCCAGTGAGTGCGAATGAAGAGATATACTCCACAGCCGCTTCCGCATTGCCTTCATTTCGAACCACTGTCCAGGAACGGACAATCTGCACACCGGTATAGAACTGATAATGCTGTACTGCCTTTACACCCGTCAGCGGGTCAGCCAGTGTAAGCTCCAGCTTCCGTCCCAGCGGATTCACCGTGTCCCTATGCCCGTCATACACCATGCGCAATCCCGGATAAGATGCACGGTGCGTCCGCCCGTGATATTCCGCCCGGTCTTCCCCCGACAGCTGCAGCTCCAGCAGCCGGAAGCTTGCCTTATGCTTCTCTTCTATGCTCCCTGCTTCCAGCGGCGCTGCGCCAAAATGCAGCAGCCGCACATCCTGCTCCCCAGTAATTTCAATCGTAAGATACAGCCCGTTCTCGGCTATCTCTATGAGCCTGCTCTGCATATCTGATTTACCCTCCTTACAAATGATGGTGTCCTTGGTTTCCTGTTTTCCTGCCTCTCCGGAAATCCAAAGCTCACGCAGTTACGTCCAGCCACTTACACCCCCCACCCTGAAATCTGCGTTACATAGAAAGAAGACCCCCTCAGTAATAAAGCTTACTTCGGAGGCCGTTAAGGTCAAACCAAAATTTTATTCCGCAGACCCGAATTGAATCCAGGCCTTCTGAATTTCATCCATCGCCTGATCCTTCGTCTTGCTGCCGCCGATATAAGCCTGCATCAGCTCACCGAATTTCTGGTGGAACGTATCCAGAGAGTAGTTCACCGACAGATCGCCGGATTTCTCCGTCTTCAGAATTTCTTCCATTTCCTTAGGCATCTGCAGGTCAGGCATCGGAGCATCCTTGATTGGAGGAATAACCTTGGCTACGTTAGAGAACCAGCTCTTCCCGTAGTCGGAAGTATACAGCCAGTTGAAGAATTCAATCGTCTCTGCCGCTACTGCAGAATCCTTGTTGATCCGCAGTGCCTGATCGGCACCGGTGATAATCTGGGACTGCTCCGGTTTGTCACTGACAGGATACCCGGCGATGCCGAGGTCAAAGTCAGGGGTGATTTTCTTAATCGCTTCTTCATCCCACGCGCCTTTACCGGTCATGAAGGCTGTTTTGCCCAACGCGAAATCACTGACCTCAGCATTGCTGTCGCGTTCAAGCGGCTTGTCTGTGCCATGCTTAACGGTTGTGTCAATGAAGCTGAAGAAGTTGTCGCTCAGCACCGGATGATCCTTGAAGGTCGTCTTCCCGGCGATGAAGTCCGCTACGAGCGTCTTGGCGTCGGTTCCGGCATCGGTCGCTGCGGCATCTACGAAGTGCTGGAAGATATGCTTCCATACCCACCACTCTTTGTAGGCGTTGGCGAAGGGGGTGATGCCCTTGGCTTCAAGCTTGGTGATTGCATCGTCCATTTCAGCAGTTGTCTTAGGCACTTCAGTGATGCCGGCATCGGCCAGCAGCTTTTTGTTGTACATCAGGACGAACAGGTTACCCTTCACCGGCAGTCCGAGGACTTTGCCATCTGTAGAGCTCATGTTGGAGCGGACTGCATCCGTCATCGCTGCGGCCAGCGGTTCATTGGTAAGATCGGCACTGTATTCGGCAAAAGTATCGATATCCCCGCCCGCCGTGGTCTGGAACACATCCGGTGTGCTGCCGGCGGCAATTTTGGATTTCAGCACCGTATTGTAGTCTGCCTGCATGATTTCCAGATTGATCGTAACATTCGGCTTAACCTTCTTGTATTCCGCAATATAAGCATTGAAGGCATCCGTGTATTCGGGAGAGGCGGTGAACATATTAATCGTGACGGGCTTGGCGGAATCCGTAGGTGTATTGCCTGCCCCGGCCGTTCCACCTGTGTTGTTAGCGGTATTATTGGTGCTATTTCCGCCGCAGCCGGCCAGCAGTCCGCCCACCAGCAGCAGACTCGCAGATAATGCCATGAATCGTTTTAACATGATGTTGCCCCCTTTTTCCTTATGCATCTTGTGGTCTTGCTCATCATTCTAAATAAAAAGAAAAAGGATAAGAATGTACATAAGTGAACTGATGAGGGTAAAAAAGTGTCCATGTAACCGTTTCACTTTTCTACCCCTGGCAGCTGCAGCCGGAACTCTGAAGGGGAGCAATCATAGTAATTGCGGAAAGCCTTGCTGAAATAGTTCTTGTCCTTGTATCCCAGCATTTCAGAGATATCCTGAATTTTGAGGGCAGGGTCGCGTAGCAATGCTTTAGCCTTGTCCATCCTTACCTTTTGCACATACTCGTGAATGCCGTAGCCGTATTGTCCCTTGAACAGCTTCATCAGATACTCTCTGCTCAGGAAATATTGTTCCGTGAACATCGATATTTTAATATCCTCGAAATAATGGTTATCAATATACGCCTTGATGTTCTCCAGCACGCTGCTGCGGTCTCCGGCCACTGTCCGGCTGATCTCGCCCGCATAACGGTCGAAGATATCATTAAGCACGCCCGCAAACTGCTCAAAGGAGGAGAAGTCGCTGAGGATGCCCAGAGGTGCCAGGCTGCTGTCCTTCCCGCTGCGGATCTGCGGCGGCATGGCACCCAGCTGGGCAGCAATCTCGCCCAGCAGCAAGAGAAAGCCCTGCAGGGTCCGGTCCGCTTCACCAAGAGTAAAACCTTCCGTCTCCTGGCATTTGCGGATGAATTCGCTGAGGATGCTGCGGGCATGGTTCACATTCCCGCCCTCCAGCGCGCTGCGAATCTGCGGCATCCGCCCGGTCAGGGAGGGAATATCCTTCGCTACGGGATTCATCACGATGCCCTGCACAATCAGACTGCCCCTCAGGCTGAGCAGGTCGATCGTATCTAGTGATGCTTTGGCCTGCTCATAAGAAGCAGCAATGCTGAGCGACTCACTGCAAGGCTCCCCGATTCCGCCTGCACAGATGATCCCGAACAGTTCCTTCAGAGTAGAGGCTGCTTTCTTCATATGGTGCAGCGACAGGAAGGCCGCATCCGCTTCATAACCGCCCTTCATGGTGAAGATGGCAATGAATTCGCGTTCCCCCTTGGGGCTGGCGAAGCTGAATGACTCGAACTGCCCGTCCGTGTTCTCGTTCATTACATTCGTTACGGCGAAATGCAGCAGATCCCGGTCCCCATGGAATCTTTCCTTACGCACCTTCTCCAGATTCAGCATCCGCAGAAGGCCGACAGCGAAGTGGCTGGCCGCCCCGTCCGCCCCGATCAGCGGGAGAAAAGCCTCATTGGACTGGGTCTTGAAGCTCCGGTCAATGATGGACAGATACATCTTCTCCTTCAGCTTCGGCAGCGACATATTGAGTGTAATATTGCGGCTTATGAACTCGCTCTCCCGCTTCTGCTTGGCCTCCAGCACCCCCACCGCCTTGCGCAGTGCATGGTTAAGATCTGTGCGGTTCACCGGCTTCAGCAGGTAATCCACCACCTTCGAGCGGATGGCCTGGCGCGTATACTCGAAATCATTATAGCCGCTGATCACAATCAGCAGCAGGTCCGGGAATTCCTGCTCGGCAATCTGCAGCAGCTCGGCTCCGCTCAGCTCCGGCATTTTCATATCGACCAGCACCAGATCGAACCGCTCACGGCGCAGCAGCTCAAGCCCCGCCTTACCGTCTGTCGCCTCCCGCACCTCGCTGACACCGAGACCCTCCCAATCCCCCAGGATATGAATCGCTTCGCGCAGCGGCTCCTCATCATCAATAATCAGCACTCTATACATGTTGTCCTACTCCTCCCCGCGGCAGCCGCATATCCATTCGTGTTCCCTGCTCCGTGCTATGAATGACCAGACCCGACTCCTCTCCATACAAAAGCTTCAGCCGGGTATTCAGATTCTTCAGCCCGATACTCTCCATACCGTCCTCTTCGGCCGTGTCCGCTACGCGGTCCTCCCACTGCATCTGAAGGGAGCTGAGCACCTGCTCCAGCCGTTCTCCGCTGATGCCCGGCCCATCGTCCAGCACAGAGATGACGCTGTGTGTGCCGGTGATACGCGCCTCAATGGTGATGGTAACCATACTCGATACCTTTTCCAGCGCATGCTTGATACAGTTCTCCACCAGGGTCTGGATCGACAGCTTGGGAATCCGCAGCTCCATCAGGCTCTCATCCCAGGCGTATACCACCTGCATCCGGTTCCCGAACCGCGCCTTCTGCAGCGCCAGATACCGTTCAATATGCCGCAGCTCCTCCCTTGCCTGCACGACATCCTTGCCGCTAATGCAGTATCGCAGGGTCAGGGCCAGGTTGTCCACCATCTCGACAATATCGTCGTTGTTGTTCTTGAGTGCCTTGGTAGAGATCGCCTGGAGCGCATTGTACAGGAAATGGGGATTAATTTCAGCCTCCAGGGCTTTAAGGACGGCGTTCTTTTCAACAATTTTCATTTTATAGCGTTCATTGATCAGCTCATTCGTCTTCTCGACCATCTTGTTGAAATGGCGCGACAGGTAGGCGATCTCATCCTTGCCTGCAACCGCAGCCTGCGCATCGAAGCTCCCGGTACTGAACCGCTGCATTTGGAGCGACAAATTCTTCAGCGGATGGGTAATCCGGTTCGAGGTGAAGCTGACCAGCACCACAGAGACGATCAGGAACAGCAGGCCAATCGCCACACTTAACGTACGCGTCGTTGTAGCTGCTTCATAGATTTGGGTGTAGGGAATCGGCTTGACGAGCTTCCAGCCTTCCTTTTGGCTGATATCGTAGATTACCAGGTACTTCTGCCCCTTATCAGACCAGGTTACGCGCCCCTTCTGCTCCGGTGTCAGCAGCTTCGCCAGTCCCGCCTCCCTGCTCTCCCGGTAGAATTCCTTATCATCCACCTTGAAGGGCTCGCCGTCCGGGCTGATATACATCAGATGCTCTCCGCTGCTGAACGGGATATCCCGCATAATCTCATCGGTCACGGAGGAGTTCAAATATAGCGATAATACCGCCTGCGGCTCGCGTGAGACAATGGAGCGGATCAGCCGGTGGTAGCCCATGAACACCTTATTATGGTTGACGGGGTAATCGGCGCTGTTCACGCTGGCCGGCTGCTCCTCCACGAACGACTGATAGGAACGGTTATACGGACTCTTAAGCGCCCGCTTATACCACGGCAGGTCATCAATAGGCGGGTGCTCGGATACCCGGACGGTGATGTTATAGTTCTCCTTAGTGACATAATAATACTTCTGCTCCTTGATTACATAGAGATAGGCAGCCTCCAGATCATTGCGCGAAAAATACAGATTCCGCAGATAATCCTCCACGTACATCCGGGAGCTGTAGTCTTCCGATTCATGCAAAAGCGCATAATTGAACTCATCGTAGGAGATTTGCGGCAGAGACAATTGCTCAATCCCGCTCAGATAACTCTCCAGATTCCGTCCGACCAGGAGCAGGTTGTTGCTAGTACTGGCAATGCTGTTATCGACCGATTCCCGCTGCAGCATGCTATAGGATATGTAGGTGAGTGAACTGACCACCAGGATGATGATAATCGTAAACAACAGAATCAGCTTGTTAGCCAGGCGGCGGGACACCCGCGCCAGTAAAGGCTCGATCAGCTTAACCCACACTTTTCTCATGATGCTCTCCGCTCTCCCCGCTGCCGGTTTTGGGGACTTTTCCGGCCTCCGCAGTCCGTTCACCTTTTTACCCTTAACTGTACTCTTAAATCCATTTTTGACGATACGGGTCTACTCTATAATACACAATATAGACTAACCGGAATGGTTAAGTGTGGCAAGCCAGGCCTACTACTCCCACCCTATAACTCAAGAAGAGGTGCATCCATGTTAAAAACACTCGGCAAAAGATGGCGCGAGAAATTCGAATTCGGAATCTTCACTCTCCCGGTTCTGATCTGTATCGCTGTAGCCTTCTATATTCCGTTCGCCATGACCATCCGCTATTCAATGACCAAGTGGAACGGGATCTCCAAGCACCCCAAGTTCGTCGGGCTGGATAATTTCAAGCAGATCTTCTCCGGCGATACCAACTTCTCGGATGCTGCCTGGTTCACGATTAAATACGCGGTGCTCTACATTATCATAGTCAACGTGCTGGCGATTCTGCTGGCCGTGCTGCTGGACATGAAGCTGAGAAGCACCTCCTGGCTGAGAGCGGCCTTCTTCATCCCTTATATCCTCAGCCTTGTGATTGTCGGCTTCATCTGGAAATTCATCTTCATGCAGGGCTTCAACTCGCTGGGCGAGAGCACCGGCTGGGCAATCTTCGATCTAAGCTGGCTCGGGACACCGGGACTGGCCTTCATCTCCATCCTGGGCGTATCCATCTGGCAGTCCATCGGGTTCTATCTGGTTATCTACATTGCCGGTCTGCAATCTGTGCCTGAGGATCTCAAGGAAGCCGCTACAGTAGACGGTGCCGGACCGCTGAGACGATTCTTTAGCATTACGCTGCCGCTGCTTGCCCCATCAATCACGATCTCTGTGTTCATGGCGCTCACCAATTCAATCAAGGTATTCGATGTCATCCTGTCGCTGACCGGCGGCGGTCCCGGCGGAACTACCTACAGTATTGCTTATGATATCTACAGGGATACGTTCCAGAACAATCTGTACGGCTACGGCACGGCGAAAGCGCTTATCCTGTTCCTGGCTGTGCTTGTCGTGACGATCATCCAGCTGACAGTCTTCAAACGGAGAGAGGTAGAGGCCTAATGAAAACAAACCACAACAAGGCGGGCAAGATCATACTGGAAATTGTCCTGGTCCTCTTGTCTCTGCTGTTCCTGTATCCACTGTTCCTGACAATCATTAACTCGTTAAAAAGCTTCGGCGAGGTCATGACCGATGTCATCGCCCTCCCGCAGAAGCTGACCTTCAGCAACTATGCCTATGTCTGGGAGTTCATCAACTATCCGCGTCTGTTCCTGAACAACTTCATCATTACGGGTGTCGGCCTGCTCGGTATCGTATTCATCTCCTCCATCGCCGCCTATAAGCTGGCCCGGACCAAGACCAGATGGAGCGGTGTCCTGTATTTCCTGTGCATTATGCCGATGCTGATCCCGTTCCAGTCGATCATGCTGACGGTCCTCCAGACCGCCAAGAACCTCAATCTGTCGGAGAGCACCTGGGGACTGGGTCTCCTGTATTGGGGCTTCGGCGCTCCGCTGGCGGTGTTCATCTATCACGGCTTCGTGAAGGGTATCCCGACAGAGATTGACGAGAGTGCGACGATTGACGGCGCTTCCGGCTTCCGCCTGTTCTTCAGCGTGATCTTCCCGCTGCTGAAATCGGTCACCACGACCATCGTCATCATTGATGTCATGTGGATCTGGAATGACTTCCTGCTCCCGCTGCTGATGGTCAACGGTTCACCGGAGACGAAGACGTTAACGCTGGCCGCTTACACCTTCGTGGGCCAGTATACCTCGGACTGGCAGTATGCCATGACCGCTATGGTAATGGCGGTGCTTCCATCGATCGTAGTCTTCATCTTCCTGCAGAAATACATTGTGAAGGGCGTTGTCGCGGGGGCGGTTAAGGGCTGATCCTGTTCTCACTATGCAAAGAGGCGTCCCCATAAGCCGTGTAACGGCTACATGGGACGCCTTTTCTTTTTGTCACGGGATATACTAATGAGCCTGCAGCCATTCATTCTTGATTTCCGGCGGCAGCTCAAGCCCCAGCTCATTTTTACAAGCCGCTTCAAACTGCTCATACCGTCTGTCGATATTCTCTAATGCGCCGCGTCCTCTATACATGCTAATCAGGAGGCGGTTCATTTCCTCCTCCAACGGATACAGCGACAAGTATTGCTCAAGACGTAATTCCGCTGCTGCTCCATTTCCAGCCGTGAGCTCAGCCGCCGCCAATTCCCGGACCATTGCTGTATATTGCTTGAAGAAGGCTTCCTCTAACGGGATCTTCCATAAGTAATTCTTGCCCTCCAGCAGCGGCCCCTGATACAGCGAACAGAGCTCTTCGGCTTGCTCTGTGGTCAGTCTGCCCTCACTGTGAACCTGCTGCAGTTGATGATACTGCAGGAGATCATATTGTTTATTTGCCGTATCCAGCCTGTAACCGTCATTAAGCTTCTGTATGCTCATCGGAATTTTGTTCTCTTTCAGGACCTTTTTTAACAGGTACAGGGTATTATGCAGATTGGATAATCCCCGCTCTCCCTTCGCATCCTGCCACAACAAATCAATGAGCTTCCACTTGCTGATATACCGTCCAGGGTGGCAGAGAAGATAAGCGAACAATTCCTCGGTCCGGCGGGTTCGGAAGTGGACTGGGAGTCCCTCCGGATTAAGGACTTCAAATTCACCGAAGCAGCGGACGGAGAAGCTAGACTTGACGGTCTGTGCGGGAATGTGGGTTGTCCGGTGCTTGAACAGCCGCCCGGTGACCCGCTGAATCGCTTGCGGCGTGACAGGCTTGAGAATATAATCAAGTGCACTTACTTCGAATGCTTCAAGCGCATAATCCTTATAAGCCGTAGTGAACACTATCTCCGCCTGACCCAGCTGTTCATGGATGTGCACTGCAAGCTGCAGCCCGTTCATCCTCGGCATCTCCACATCAATGAACACGATATCCGGCTGCAGCTCCTGCAGATTCGCCAAGGCCTCTACCGGATTCGTAAAAGCTCCTACAATGCTGTAATTGCTATTTTGGCCAACCAGCACCTTCATTAAATCCAGAATTGGCCGTTCATCCTCAACAATCATCGCCCGAAACATGGAAGACCCCTCCTTCACGCAGAATCATATTTACTCCTACTCCTCAGAAGCCCCTTGCCCGGAGCCGCCGCCGCTGAGCGGCAGATAGATCGTTACCTTCGTACCGCTGTCTGCTTCAGAATGAATGCTTAAGCTGGCTCCCGGAATCATATCCAGACGCTTGCGGATATTCTGAATACCAATGCTTCCTTGCAGCTCTCCCTGACTATTCAATGTATATAACAGATCAGCGGGAATGCCGACACCGTCATCTTCGACTAAGATCTTCATGTATCCGTCACCAGCCTGAATCCTTAAGGCAACCTTGCCTTGCCCCTCCTTCTCGAACAGTCCATGACGGATGGCATTCTCAATAAACGGCTGGATGCAGAGGGACGGGATATTCACTGCCTTCAGGGAATCATCCACCTGGCTGCTATAGTCGAACCTCTCCCCGAAGCGGGCTTGTTCAATTTCCACATAGGCTTGAATCAGCTCCAGCTCCCGGTACAACGGAATGACAAGTGTGGAGCGGTCCATATCCAGAATAAAGCGCATATATTGGCTGAGCATGGTTAACAGATAAGCTGCCTTGACGCCATCGGTATAACAGAATGAGATAATACTGCTCATCGCATTATACAGGAAATGCGGTTTGATCTGGGCTTGATGGAACGCATGCTCATGCCGGATCGCTTCCTGGATCGACAATTTCATGGCCAGCAGGTTATGAATCCGGGCCATCAGCGTCTCGCTCTCAAAGGGCTTGGTCACGAAATCATTCGCCCCGGCCCGGAAGCCCAGCGCAATATCGGAAGGTGCATCCTTGACTGTGGCGAACAGAATCGGCAGATCAAGTATAGAATGACGGCTGCGCAGTGATTGGCATAATTCTATCCCCGATGTACCCGGCATCATGATATCCAGAATGACAAGATCCACTTGCTGATATTCCTGAAGTTTGGTCAATGCTTCCTTGGCGGAGAAGGCTACCAGCACATTATAATCATGACGACGGAGAATATTCAGCAGGGTATGGATGTTGGAGGCCTCATCGTCTACAATCAGAATGGTCTGCCCTTCCCGGTCCAGTACATCAAGCACCGTATAATCAACATCGGCATGCAGCGCGTAAGGTTCGGATACGGCAGCCTGCTGATATTCGGGAATAGGGTCTACTAGGGGCAGCGTAAATACCATACGGGTTCCCTTGCCCTTCTGGGACCAATCCACCCGAATCACACCGCCCATACGCTCCACCAGCTTCCTGCTGATATACAGCCCTACCCCCATTCCGGTATATCCGTCCTGCGGCAGCAGCCTGTCCACCTGCTCAAAATATTCAAAGATCGCCGCATGGTTCTCTTCGGATATCCCTGTTCCGGTGTCCTCCACTTCAATGAAGACCTCACTCCCGGCTACTCTTGCTGTAATCTGAATCGATCCCTGACGGGTATGCTTAATCGCGTTATGAACCAGGTTATACATCACCTGCCGCAGTCTGCTCTCATCCGCGAGTACCCATGTATCGGCCTCCACCTGGTTGAGCAGCTGCACCTCTTTGCCCGCCAGCTCGAACCGGAGAATATCATATACAATTTGGACAGCCACTCTTAGATCAACAGCGGTCTGGTGTAATCGCAGCTCTCCGTGCCTCAACCGGCTGACATCGATCAGATCCTGGATCAGCATCGACAGCTTCGTGGATGTATCCTTAATCAGCCACAGATTCTGCTTCTGGCCTGCATGCAAATTCTCTTCCTGATTCTCCAGTAAAAAAGAGGTCATATTCATTATTCCATGGAGCGGTGTCTTAATCTCATGAGAGGTGTTCATCAGGAATTCATCCTTCAACTGGTTCGCTGTCCATAGCTTACGGGATAGAATCTCTGTTTTGGCATACGCATTCGAGAACCTTACGGCCAGCAGGATATTAATGAGCACAATAAATGCAATAACTCCGCATCTTCCTGTAAAATTGCTCTGCACAATATTCTCGGAATAAAGGCCGTCATTCATCAGATAGATCATCAGCGCAGTGGCTCCGCCAATGAACAGCATCAGCTCCGCACGGTCTGCCACCTGACTCTGCCTGCGGATATACAAATAGACCATTCTCGCTACAATGCCGAGCATAACGATCCAGAGATAGAATATAAAGAAATATTTCACTCGAATATGCACCGCATATGGCAAAAGCACAACCATAACAAGATAGGCCATAAACGGGGTAAGAATCAGCTTCAGCCTGCGCAGCGACATCAGGTGCGACTCTACGGTACAAAAGAACACAATAATCAGTATCGCGTTAAGAAAGTGGCTGACATCCAGCAGCTTATACGAAAAATCAAAGGGGACGGACGGCAGGAGACGCTGAAACATCTTTTCCCCGTATAAGGAGTTCTGCAAGGCCAGAAACAATAAGAAAAATCCGCTAAGCAAATACTCCTTCTCTTGGCGGCCAATAAAATAGAAGCTGAGGTGATAGGCACCGAACATGGCCAAGATCAAAATGATTCCGATATCCGCACCGATCTGTATCATGTTGCGCCGGGTGATGTCCTCTTGTGCTCCAAGCGTGAGGGAGTTCACAATTCCTCCGGTGACAAAATTATAGTTAGAGACTTGGATCACAATCTCGAGCCTGCGGGCATCCGGATGAAAAAATATCGAATACGGTGTGTTTCCGGGTTGAAACGCGCCTTTGTCCGTGGAAGGAAGCCCGCTGGCCCCCTCCTCCTGTCCACCAATAAACAGACGGTGGGCCATGCGGATGCTTCTTATTTTCAAGCCGAGTATTTCATCGGTATCCTTCAATAATACCTGCAAACGGTAGGTGCCTGAACCCCTGCTGCTCATCCCGCCAGCGGGATTCTTGCCGCGCCAGGTACCGGGAACCTTCAAATAGGCAGGCGGAGAATCATACCGGCCTTGCCGGAAATCCTCAGGGCTCAGCAGCTCATCCTGGTAAAACTCCCACTCACCATCCAAATTCACGACTCCCTGCTGCTCAAGATTCCATGAGGACAGATCCAGTACTCCCTTCTCCACGCTTACCTCATTTTGAGGAGGCCGGGTCAGTGAGAAGATCATGAAGATCAAAGAAAAGATAATACAGAAGAATATGCCAATTCCCGCAAGTCTGCGGATATTTACCTTTCTCACAAACAGCCTCCCGTTCAATCATCGATGTTCTCATTCTAACTTAATGCACTTATAAAAATCTCACAAAATACTTAAACAGAAAAAAAGCACCATCCAGCGGAGCTTCCTGGACAGTGCTTCCTTCTTGCATTATCTTGTTAGTCCGATCCGGTACACCTTTGTTGCGGTCACACTATGGAACACGGCAACGGCTTCGCCCTCGAACACCTTCTCCACAGCCATGGCGGCGTCGTCGGCCAGCTTAACAGCACCTGTCCGGCGAGGTGTCGTTTCCAGAACGATCTCGCCCCGGCGCAGCACCTCCCGGAACCGCGACAGGCCGATTTCCCACGGCAAGCCGTTATAGAAATGGTCGTGGAACAGTTGCCCGGCTGCGAAGGCATAGCCTACATTTCCGGTATAGTCGATGCTCAGCAGTACTTCTTCCGTGCTCTCCAGGACATCCTCAGGCAACTGGAGGACAACCTTGTGTTCCTGAATCCGGCGCATCGTAACGGCGACTTCCTTCTGCGGTACCTGTACCTCATAAGCCTGGAACCAGCCATCCTGTCGTCCGCTGACCGTTGCATCCGCCTGTGCGGTATTCCACTGCGTTGCCGCCTCAGTTCCGCCCGTGTATTCACGGAATGTGAATGCATGATGCCCCTGGCTGATGAATTCCAATCCGCCCGGGGTCTGAACCGGAGGAACCGGTGAGAAGATGATGCGGCTGCGGCCGTCCTCCTCAAGCTCCCACAGAGCCGCAGCTTCACGAGCGCTCATGGCATAGATACGGACTTCTCTGGCTCCGTCCCGCCGGATCACAATCATGGAAGATTGGCCGTGCGGAATCAGTATATTGTAGCCGCTATTCTCTGCTACGTCCCCGGTCTCCGCGCTCACCTCCAGAATACCGGCATCCGCGTCAATCTGGAACTCAGCGTCTATGCCCTCGGGCATAGAGAAGAAGTAGGTGGCTGCTTCCTCCGTTTCAATAGCCGTAACAGGCTGGGCTGTGGCAGCCTTAAGATTAAGACCATCCAGCGCGAAGTTGAACGGCAGCAGGAAGGAAGCCTTGGGCTCAACCGTCAGCTTGCTCCGCTGCGGGAAGCTTAGCGTCTCCTCCCCCAGTTCTACCGCAAACACAACCTCCTCGTGCGTATCCATCTCCACATGGTCCTGATAATTATTGACGAACAGGAACCCGGACTTGCCATCCGTGCGGACTGCATAACGCAGCGTATGCGCATCCTCCGGCGTAACTGCTTCTGCCCCTTCAGGAAGCACAGTTGCCATTGGTGCAAGCCGGTCTGCGAACCGGCGCAGGAAATAATGAAGCGGACGAAGCAGGTGATTCGACTCACGGATCTGGCCGAATTCACCAATTGGCGCCTGGAAGTCATAGGTCAGCTTCGGCGTAGTACTCTCATTCAGGTATCCCGTTCTTCCCACCGGATTGGTTCCGCCATGGAACATATAATACCCGATGAAGTTGCAGCCTCCGGCAAGCTTCATTAAGGTCATGGCGATGACACTTTCCGGCTCAACCTGGAATCGGGACAGATACCAGGTCTGCATCCCGCCGCCCATCTCACAGCAAGCGAACGGGTATTTCGTCCGCGCATACGGCGGATTGAATTCGCCGCCCGGCGCCTTGTCATCATGGAAATTCACGAATACGTATTCCGGCGTCGGCTTCTGAACCTGATTCGGGTCACTGATGCTCCACGGAGTATAGGCATACCCTCCGTAGAGCGGAAGCACCTCATCCTCCAGGAACGGCGCCTCGCCCCAGCCGGTGCTGGTATAGATCGGAGCGATCAGACCGGAATCCACTGCATACTGCTTAAGCAGACGCATATGCTCAGATCCCGCTTCACCGCTCGCTCCACCGCTGAGATATTCGTCACCCTGCTTGGCGGTCTCTTCCCAGAGAGCGGCCGCAGCATTCAGCTCATTCTCCAGCTGAATCCCGATCACCGGGCCGCCATCCTTGAACATCTGTCCATCGGCCTGATTGCCGATCTCCTTGAACAGACGGTTCACATACTTCAGGTAGCCCTCGTCATTGGAGCGTACATCGAATTCCCGGCCGAACAGCCAGTCCGGCAGTCCGCCGTTGCGGACCTCGCCATGACAGAATGGACCGACACGCAGAATGACGTATAGGCCATTATCCCGGCACAGCTCCACGAATCTCCGGAGATTGCGGTTGCCTGCCCATTCGAACGCTCCTTCCACCTCTTCATGATGATTCCAGAAGATATAGGTCGCCACCACGTTGATGCCGGACAGCTTCATCTTGGCGATTTCGCTCTCCCAGTCCGCTTCGGGATACCGTGAATAATGGAATTCCCCGCAGATGGCGAAGTAGGGCTTACCGTTAAGCTCCATATAATAATTCGTGAAGCGGATCTCGTCTCCTGCGGGATTCCTCCCGCCCAGCCGCAGTGTGGACGGGTAGATTTTTTTGGGAGACACCCCAGCCTGTATCGTATATTTCATGAGAATTGCTCCTTTGCCATGTTGTATGATCCGTGTACAACCTATACCTATAATTTCATAAAAACTGCCCCAAAGCTATTGCTTTGGAGCAGCCCGTAAGCTTATTCTGTTATTTCTGCGCTGCGAGGAACGCATCGATCTGTGTCTGCATTTCAGTCTGCACCTTATCCAGACCTGCTGATTTCAGCTGCTTGATCAGGTCTGCCTGGCCTTTCGCCAGATCTTCGATCAAGCCATATTCAAGCGGAATCGCATAACGCAGCATCACGTTGCCGATATTAGCCACTTCGTTCTTCACTGGCGTAGTGTCGAAGACGAAGGTTTCCAGCGGGAAGTGATAGATGCTGGACTGCCAAGTGTTGAACATATCGTCCGCTTCCTTAGGATACGCTGCATCCTGACGGTTCAGCGGGGAGTTCCAGCCCCAGTTCGAGAAGCCTGTGTAGTTAGCGGCAGCAGGACCGGCGGTGAACTTCTTGTCGCCTTCCGGATTGTAGTTGCTTCCGGCGATACCGTACATAGTCAAGTCGTGAATTTCCTTGTCATTCTGCAGTAAATCCAGCAGCATCAGTGCGCGCTCAGGATTCTTGGAGGTTGCATGCACGGACATCCCGTTCTGCGTTGAGATCGCAGCAATTTTCTTTTTGTCCGGGGTAAGGTCAGCAATGCCCAGCTCTACATCCGGTTTGTCACGGCGCATTTCAGCCAGGTTAGCAGCTACAGTACCCAGATTGTGCGCATAAGAGGATACTTTGCCTGCTTTCACATCCTGCCATACATCGTTTTTGTTGCTGACTACGTTCTTGGACCACGCGCCGTTATCGGCCAGGTCTTTGTAATATTGAAGCAGGGAAGTGAATTCCGGTGTGTCATAGATATTGAAGACTTTACCGGAAGCATCGTCCAGCTTGTAGGCCAGCGGCAGCAGGCTGGCATCTACCAGGTTGAAGTTGTTGTTCTGCTCCAGCAGCGTCTGATCCAGCTCATGGAATTTCCAGCCGTCTGCAGGCTTGGCACCGAATGCGGTGATGCCTTTCTCATCTTTGGCAATGGCCTTCAGGTAAGTCGCGTACGATTCAGGACTGTTGATTTCCGGCAAGTTATGCTTTTTGCGCAGATCCTCACGGTACAGCACCACTTTGTCGGTTACTTCAACATTGTTGTTAGGAACCATATAGAGCTTGCCGTCCACCTTGGCTTGCTGCCAGTTCACTTTCGGCATCGCTTCCCAGGTCTGTGGCATGTATTTGGTCAGCATATCATCCGTTAGCTCCAGGAATCCGCCTTTCAGCGCCTGATCGTTATAGAAGGCCCAGTTCGCTGTATATACGAGATCGAAGTCTTCATTCGCTGCGAATTTCAGCGGGTATTTCTGGGTCCAGTCAGACCAGTCGAGGAATTCGGTTTCTACGGTAGCATTGATTTTTTCCTTGAGCTTGGTGTTCAGCTCTCCGAAGACCTTGTCATAATCCCCGGGCTGTGGCCCGAGCAGAATCATTTTGAGCTTCACTTCCTTGGAGGTGTCCGGAGCACCGGAATTTGTTGCTCCTTCCGATGTCGCCGGAGCCTTCGTAGCCTCCGCTCCTGTATTACCATTATTATTGCCGCCGCAGGCACTGAGGACCGTTCCAAGCGCCAGAATCGTTGCAAGCGTAACTGTCAGTTTCTTTTTCTTGTTCATCATGACCTGTATTTCCCCCTTAAATAATAGTTGCTTTAAGTCTTATATTGATAACCAGGTTGCCCTGTAATCATCCTTTGACTGCACCAATCGTTAGTCCTGTTACAAAATACTTCTGGATGAACGGATACGCCAGCAGGATAGGCCCTGTAGCCACAATCGTCATGGCCATCTTCAGACTTTCGGTTGGCAGGTCTGTGTTGACCACCGCACCGGAAGCCATCATCGCCTTACGCATTCCATCCATATTGCCTAACATTTTGTAGAGATAATACTGCAGCGGCATCAGCTCCGACTTGGAGATGAAGAGCAAGGCGTTATACCAGTCATTCCAGTAGGCCAAGGCAATGAAGAGGCCAATGGTCGCCAGGGCGGGCTTGGACAACGGCACGATCAGCTGCATGAAGATCCGGAAATCGCCGGCTCCGTCAATTTTGGCGGATTCTGTAATCGCATCCGGGATGCTGCTCATGAAGGACTTCATGACAATAATATAGAAGACGTTCATCATCATCGGCAGAATCAGTACCAGAAGCGTATCCTTCAGATGCAGATAGTTAATGATCATCAGATACCATGGAACCAGACCGCCGCTGAACAATGTAGTGAAGAAGAAGAAGAAGGAGAAGCGGCTGCGCCATTTGAAATCTCTCCGGGACAGCACGTAGGCTGTCATTGACGTCAGGAACAATCCGACGATAGTACCGATGGCCGTAACGGAGATCGTCACGCCATAGGCTCTGAGCATCTCAGCCGGATACTTAAACAGCAGGCTGTAGGCTTCCGTCGAGAAGGCGGTTGGGAAGATCTGGAACCCTTTCTCGATAATCGCGCTCTCTTCACTCAGAGAGGAAGAGATGACCAGAATGAACGGGAAGATACAGAATATGGCCAGTACCGTTAGGGTTACGTATCCGATGATGGATAGCACCATCTTGTCCCGGTTAGCAGGCTTTCTGCGTACTTCCGGTGATTTAATATTTGCAGTGGTTGAACTCATTGGGCATTACCTCCTTGTCCTAGAATAGAGCGCGATCCTTGTCGTATCGGCGTACTGCATAGTTGGCCAGCATGATGGTTGCGAAGCCGAGCAGGGATTGGTAGAAGCCGGCTGCCGCAGACATCCCGATTTCATTGGATGTGGTCAGCGAGCGGAAGACGAAGGTGTCGATTACGTCTGTGGATGAGAACAGCAGGCCGTTGTTGCCGACCATATTGTAGAACATCCCGAAGTCTCCGCGGAAGATATTACCGATCGCCAGCAGCACCAGAATGATGACAGTCGGCATCAGGTTCGGAATCGTAATTTTCATAATCCGCTGGAAAATATTCGCGCCGTCAATTTCGGCGGCTTCGTACATCTCGGTGTCTATGCTGGTGATGGCGGCCAGATACATGATCGTTCCGTAGCCCAGTGTCTTCCAGGCGGAGACAATGACCAGGATAAACGGCCAGTAGGCTGCCGTATTATAGATATCCACCGGCTGCATACCGAGTCCCTTCAGCAATACGTTAACGGTACCTACATCGAAGTTGAACAGGTTGTACGCAATGGCTCCAACTACAACCCAGGAAATGAAATAAGGCAGGAACAATACCGTTTGGGTCAGCTTGCGGAACCATTTGCCCGCTACCTCGAACAGCAGGATCGCTGCGAAGATCTGAAGCCCGTTGTTCACAACGATGAATGCGATGTTATATAACGCTGTATTTCGGGTTACGCGCCAGGCGTCACCGGAATCAATGAAGAATTTGAAGTTATCCAGTCCGTTCCACGGACTGCCGAATACCCCGCCAGTATAATCAAATTGCTTGAATGCCAGCACTATGCCCGACATGGGCAGATAAGCAAATAGCAGAAAGAACAATACTGCCGGTGTCAGCATAAGAAGCAAGGATCTGTATTTCTTGACGTCATCCCAGAATCCGTGTTGTTTCTGTTTCATCTTGAATCCCCTTTCCCATTCCCATTTCTCTATAGCCTTATTATAAATAAGCGTCCTTCCGGTGTGGATTAGGGCTATCAACTAAAAGTAATACTTTTTCAACGATCCGTTTAAATATATACTTTCCAAAAAAACAAAAAACGTTGCCTCTGATTTGGAAATCAGGACTGGCAACGTTTGGTAATCATCAGCTTAGATTTTCTGCTTCTTGCGGTATTCCCCCGGCGTCATGCCGGTGATCTGCTTGAACTGCCGGTTGAAATAGATAATATTCTTATAGCCCATCCGTTCGGCTATCTCATAGATCTTAAGCGTCGGATCACTGAGCAGCTCGAACACTCTGCCTGTCTTTCGTTCGTTAACATACTCGCTGAAGGGAACCCCATACTCTTCCTTGAACAGGAAGCCCAGATAATTCGGGGTGAAGTCGAAGTGGGCGGCTACCTCCTTCAGCGTGATTTTCTTCTCCAGATTCTCCTCCACATAATTCATAATCTCGTCGATCAGCTTGCGCTTCTGCCGCTGCCGCTTCACATACAGCAGCTCCGACAGCTCAAAGAATCTCCGTCTCATCCACGACAAGATATCGTGAATCGTCTCGAACTGGAACAGGATGTCCGGCTGATGAGACTCCCACTGGAGCAGCTCATACAGATTCTCATTCTGCTGCTGCAGGTCCGCATGCAGCTTGGAGGTGATCCGGATAATCAGCTCATAGACATCCTTCTTGCCCGCATTCGTGAACAGCTCCAGCAGATGATCGTCAATCGCCACCAGATCGTACTGGATGATAGCCTCCAGCAGCTGCACAACGGTCTGTTCAATCCTTGCCCCCGGCGTCCCGCGCGGGGAGGACTCCAGATTATCGCGGATCAGCCGGTTCTTGCCCAGCAGCCACTTCGCACTGAGTGCAGCCGTTGCCTGCTGATAGGATTCATGCAGCCCCGCCTCATCCTGGGCGTAACGCCCGACCCCGATGGTTAAGGTGCAGGGTGAGCTCCCGGCCATCTGCTTAATCAGCTCATCCAGCAGACTGAGGAAGCTGTCTTGCGGAAGGCTGCACAGAATGACGAACCGGTGATGATGGACAGGAATCAGCGTTCCCAGCTGGGTGCTCTCTACGAACGCTCTGATCAGTCCGGCCATCTGCCGCGTCTTGACCCGCGCATCCTCCTCGGACAGGTCGCGCATTTTCCATTCCAGATCATCAATCTCAATAATCGCTGCAGCCGCCCCCTTCATGAGCAGCGGATTCAGGGCACTGCGCAGATGCTGCTCCGCCGGCTCAGGCGATGCATCCTCGAACCAGCGCAGAATCAGCTCCTTATTCACCAGGGACAGCGCTTCGGTAAATGAACGGTTCTTCTCCCGTTCCTGCTCCAGAGCGGCAGACAGGGATTCGAGCATGTCGTAGAGATCCTTGTCTTCCACAGGCTTCAATAAATAACCGGAGGCATTGATCTCAATCGCTTCCTTGGCATAGCTGAAATCCTCATGGCCGCTGATGAAGACAATTTTGACCTTTGGATGGATGACCTTCGCCCGGCGTGCGAATTCCGTTCCCGTCATAATGGGCATCCGTATATCGGACAGGATGATATCCACCCGCTCCTGCTCCATAATCTTAAGCGCATTGAAGCCGCTGTTCGCCGTTCCTACCACTGCAAGATCCAGCGGGCTGGCCAGTACTCTGCGCCGCAGCCATTCCAGATCAATCGCTTCATCGTCAACCAGCAATACATTGATACTCATCGCAATCTTGTCCTCCTGTAGGTGTAACTGACCCTAAGTCTTACAGCTCCTCATCACCCTGAAGTCCGGCGGGAAGCAGCAGCCGCACGGTTGTCCCGCCTCCGTAGAAGCTGGCAATGCTCACCCCGTAAGCATCGCCGTATCTGAGCTTGATCCGCTCATCCACATTTTTCACACCGTAACCGCCTGACTGGCTCGGCCCCTGCATCATACGCTTAACCACTTCAGGACGCATGCCAATCCCGTTATCGATTACCTTGAGCTCAATATTGTCCCCCACCCGCTTGCCGGTCAGCCGGATGGCGATGGTCTCACCGAACCAGGCGTGCTTGAATATATTCTCGACAAAAGGCTGAAGCAGCAGCTTAATCACCTGCATGTGCAGAATCTCCTCGTCCACATCCACGTGCAGCGTGAAGGCATCCGCATATTTGACCCGCTGGATCTCCAAGTAAGTAGCCACCTGGTCCAGCTCCTTCTCCAGTTCAATATAGACATTGCCTTGATTGAGCGTCAGCCGGTAGAACCGGGACAACCCCTGGACCATCTCCGTGACCTTGCCGATCTCGCCCAGATTGGCCAAGCTGCTGATGGTAGAGAGTGTATTATATAGAAAATGCGGATTGATCTGTGCCTGCAGGGCCTCCAGCTCCGCCTGCTTCTTCTGAATTCCCTGCACATACACGCTGTTGATCAGCCCCTGGATGTTGGAGGCCATATCATTGAAGGAATCAGCGATCTGCACGAATTCATCATTGCCGGAGAAGCGGATGCGCTTCTGGAAGTTCCCGTCCTGGAAGGAGCGCACCAGGCCTACGATCCGGCTCATTTTGCGTCCCGATATCCGTGCCACCACATACCCGATCAGGGTCATAACCAGGAAGCTCAGACTGCAGACTGCGATAATCACACGGCGCAGGCGTCCGGCATCCTGAGTGAGATATTTATGCGGAACCATCGCTTCAATAATGAAGTTACTGCCCGGAATCTGCTCCTGCAGCCTGAGGAAGCTCCCCTCCCCGCTGCTATTATTGGCGGGACCCCGCTGGAACAGAACGTCCCCGGTGGTCTCCTCCACCAGCCGCAGCGTAATTCCTTCCTCCAGCGGGAAGGTGTCGAAGCCGCCGAACAGGTCCTCCAGCGATACCGTAATCCGTACATAACCGATCAGTGATTTGTAATCACTGAAGTTGACGAGTCTGCGTACATGCGAGAGGTTGCCCAGCTTCTGGTCCGTATCAATCTGCAGCCACAAATTATCACGCTTGGAATCCTTCAGCGAGCGATACCATGGACTGCCTGTAATATCGTCCAGCGGCAGAATGTAGTAATCACTGGTAATGATCGGCTCATCCAGATTATCCCCGGACACAATGTTCAGATCTGGGTTCGGGGTGTAGAGCATGAAGCGGATCTTGTTCCCGAACAGCTGCAGCGGCGCGGTAATCTGGGGGATAATCTCGTCAAGCATCGTCAGATAGATCTCAAACGGCGTCCCCTTCAGCTCAAGCGCACGCTGGAACGGCTGGCTGCCGAACAGATTGTCCGACATCCGCTGTATTTCATCCATCTGATAGCGGATATTGTTCCTCGACTGCTCCATACCTGTGCGGATGTTGGACTCGGCCATCTCTGTCCTGGAATCGGTCAGCATGGAATAGGAGATATAGCCGATGAACACATCTGTAAGCAGAACCAGCAGCAGATAAGGAATCATCATTTTATAGGTGAAAGGCATGTACTTCTTAAGCTTGGGCATCATTCACTGGACATCCTCTGCATGGAATTCGTTACAGCTATTCTATAGAACTAATATTCATATTGTAGAGCAGATTCACTCCGCGCTGTTAGCACAATGCTAAGAATGAATAGCACAAAATGAAGAATACCGGGGAAACGCAAAACAGCCCAGGGAGGATTAGGAAGCAGCTCCCCGGGCTATAAGAGTTGGATCATACAGATTCATGGATAAGAACTGTTACGCCGGCTTATTTCACAGCTTCTCACTGACTGCCCCGTTCGCTGCAATCTTCGCATTGAAGGAGAGCTGGTTCAGCTTCTTGATGGTTTCTTTATTGTAGGCATCCCCCATGAAATTCGGCTGGCCGCCAATGATTTTGACCGGTGTAATGCTGCTGGTTACCCCTGACGGGTTAATGGTGAAGTTAACCAGCATGGAATGCAGGGTCTTGTCTCCGCCCCGTGTAGAACGGTTGAACACAAAGTTGCCCAGTGAATAATAGATCGGCTTATGCTTGTAATATTCAATACCCATCAGACAATGACTGTGCGCGCCAAGGATGATATCTGCCCCGCTGTCGATCATCTGCTTGGCCAGCTTCCGTGCATACGCTTCCGGGTAATCCTTGAATTCCTGATTCCAGTGAATATAGACAACCGTATAGTCATTATCCTTGGCAGACTTCTTAATCGCACTTAGCAGCGGCTCTGCCGTATAGGCTGAGGCTGCTCCCGGGCTGTTCTTGCCTGCATACCAGGAAGGGTCAGACAGTACACGGCTTGTACCCAGAACGGCGATCCGCTTGCCCTTGACGGTCTTGACATACGGTTTGAAGGCTTCATCCATATTGGCACCCGCACCGGTGTGTCCAATATTGTTCTTATCCAGATGAATCAGCGTGTCCAGCATCGCGGTCCGGCCGTAATCCAGAATATGATTATTGGCTACGCTCACGCCGTCGATCCCCGCTTTACTTAATCCCGCAAGTGCCGCCGGCTTGGAACGGAAGGCGAACGTCTTGCTGGCCGCAGCCCCGCGCACAGAGACTGGAGTCTCCAGATTGGCAAAAGCAAGATCGGCCTTCTTCAGCACAGGCGCCACCTTGGCGAACGGGAAATCCACGCCATACTTGGCAATCTGGTCGCCGACAAAGCCGTCCAGCAGAATATCCCCGGCAAACGTAAGACGGATTTCCTCCTGCAGAGCAGTCCCTTGGGCGCTTATCCCCGCAGCGGGGACCAGCAGAAGCAGAATCATGAATATAACAGCATATCTGCGCAACGTTCTCTAGCTCCTTTTTCTAATGTAATATAATAATGACTGTGACTAGGAAATATAGAACACAACGCAGGATCCACTCGCGCTTGCCTGCTGGTAGAACTCCCGGATGGCCTTGAAGTACGTATAGATATAATCATAGAATTCTTCCGCCTCATCATCCTCCATAAGGGGGTAGATTCCTTCCTCCATCATCTGCCGGAAAGGGTAGTGTTCCCTTAGCCAGGCTACTTCTATTCCTTCCAGAGCTGAAGCAATTCAGCATGTACAGCCAGGTAATTGCCGATCATCCCCATGAGATTGTCTCCTTCTTTCCTCTGCCCTTGAAGCTATTCTACTACAATGGAAGGAAACAACCAAATGATGGGTGAATTTTGCTAGATTTGCGCTTTTTTAAGCACTGCCCGGAAGCAGCTCAGGCCGCCCCACTGGTCTGTACGCACGGCATCTGCCGGAAGATTGAAATCCGTCTCGCCCCAATACTGAAATCCGGCCTGGAGCAGAATCTCATTCATCCGCGGCAGGTTGACGGCCGGATGATCAAAGGTCAGCACCAGCAGTCCTTCTCCATTAAGCGTTCTATGAAACTCACGGACGGCCAGGACCGCTTCCTGCACAGACAGATGCTCCAGCACCGAGATACAAAAAACCGTATCAAAGCTCTCATCCTCATAAGGCAGTGAGGTCAGATCAGCCTGGGCTAAGTGCAGCCTGTTCACAGGTCCGGCCTCCACCTGACGGGCTGCAGCTGCTCCGACATCCTCGGTGATATTCTGCATAATCGCTTCATGCGACAGAATCCGGGCATCCTTATCACAGGCATAGACCTCAGCGCTATGCTCGGCAAGATAGAATTTGAGCGGATGAGAGATCCCGCAGGCGGCATCCAGCACGACATCATGCGGTGAGATGAAATGGGTACACCATTCATATTCATATGGGCGGCTCCACCAGGCTTCCGGCAAATCATAAATCAGCTTGTCACGGCGTGCATCGGTATTCACAAAAAAACGGGAGACGTAAGGATGTGTCGGCATGACCAGGACTCCTTTACTCGTGGGGATTTCGGTAGTCAGAGTATATTCACGAATCCGGGTTTCATGCTATACCTGGGTTAGAACCTGACACTGCTTATACACAAACAGGCACCATCCTCTATGGACAGCACCTGTTCCGGTATGAAGAAATATTCTGATAGATACTATTAGTTCTCTTTACACGTAATAGCTAAGCAGCTTTGCATCGACGCCGTGCCTGGCGATCAATCCGTCCAGCGTTTTGGACCAATCCTGGTCAACTGTGCATAATTCAGGATGGGCTTCGAACCAGGCAACCGACCGTTTCACCCCTTCAGCGAACGGCACAGTAGCGGCGAAGTCAGGAACGAGACGCTTGATCTTGCTGTTGTCGAACACACTGCTGACCGCCTGATCCCCGATCAGCCCGTCCGCTGTTCCCGGCGGGGTATTCGCAGCGATGAAATCCGTAGACATGTGTACAACCTTCGGCTCACGGCCGGCTGCCTCCCCGATGGCCGCATAGATCTGATTCCAGTTCAGTACCTCATCCGAGGTAATATGAACCGCTTCTCCAATCGCCTCCTGAAGTCCCAGCAATCCAACGAAGGCTTTGGCAAAATCCGTATTATGCGTCAATGTCCATAGAGAGGTACCATCGCCATGGATGACGAGCGGCTGGCCCCTGCGGATGCGTTCCACCAGAGACCATGGATGGCTCCAGCTGGTCAGCGCCGCCGGAATAGCTGTATCTCCGTAAGTATGGGATGGACGGACAATGGTCACCGGGAAGCCGCTGCTCTGATACGCTTCCAGAAGCAGCTGCTCGGAGGCAATCTTATCCCGGGAATACTGCCAATAAGGGTTCACCAGCGGAGTCTCTTCGGTAATCAGATAATTACGCTGTGGCTTCTGGTAAGCGGAAGCCGAGCTGATATAGATATACTGCTGCGTCTTGCCTGTAAACAGATCAATATCTGTCTGCACATGCTCCGGCGTAAAGGCAATCCAGTCCACAACAACATCGAAGTCATGCCCCTTCAGCGCCTCGGCTGCCTTCTCTTTGTCACGGATATCGCCCTGAATCACCTGAGCGCCCTGAGGCACGAAGCCGCTGCGCTCTCCACGGTTGAACAGATACAGTTCTATTCCCCGTTCCACTGCCAGCCGGGAAACCGCCTGACTGATAAGTCCCGTACCTCCGATAAATAGAACCTTCATCTGTATCCTCCCTCTCTTTTAACCGATAATTTCTTCAATTCGGGCCAGTATATCCTCATTCAGCTCAATGCCGGAAGCCTTTACATTCTCCTCCACCTGCTCAGGGCGGCTCGCGCCGACCAGGGCACTGGATACATTCGGCTGGCGCAGAATCCAGGCCAGTGCCAGATTGCCTACAGAGATATCCAGTTCAGCGGCCACCTTGCCCAGCTCCTGAACCTTCGCAAGCTTCTCTTCCGTAATTCCTTTGCGCATCCAGTCGAGCCGGGCAGCCCGGCTGTCTGCCGGAATCTCGGAGACCGAGCTGTATTTGCCGGTCAGCAGACCTTGAGCGAGCGGAGAAAATACGACTTGTCCGATTCCCTTGCGCTGCCCAAGCGGGATAATCTCCTTCTCGATATAACGTTCGAACATATTATAGACCGGCTGATTGACCACGATAGGATCCAGCAGATACCGGTCGGCAACCGCAAGGGCTTCGGTCATCTGTGCCGCTGTCCATTCACTTACCCCCACATAGAGCACCTTGCCCTGACGGACCAGATCATCCAGCGCCCGCAGCGTCTCCTCGATCGGGGTCTCCGGATCATACCGGTGGCAGTAGAGCAGATCCACATATTCAGCGCCCAGCCGCTTCAGGCTGGCATGGCATTGCTCGGTAATATGCTTCCGGGACAGGCCGCGGTCATTGGGACCGTCGCCCATAACCCCGAACACCTTGGTCGCCAGCACGTAGGATTCGCGCGGATAGCTGCTCAGGGTAGCTCCCAGCACCTTTTCCGCCGCCCCCTTCTCATAGACATTCGCGGTATCAAAAAAATTAATGCCCAGGGAGTAAGCGGTTTCAATGGCCTTAACGGCATTGTCCTGCTCCACATATCCTCCGTAGGTCAACCAGCTTCCCAGGCTAATCTCACTGACCTTAAGTCCGGTCCCACCTAATCTGCGGTATTTCATTAATCCTCTGCTCCTCTCTGAATCCGGCAGTTCCCACCAACCGGTTGCTATATGCACCTATTCATTCTAGAACAATCTGGTAGAAATAGAAAGCGGAGCGGACGGCGGGACCATCTGGTTACGCTCCATGAGTGCCCACAATTGCCCGGATAGCTCTGTTGCTGAATAAGGCGTTGCACGCGTAACCAGCTGTTCGATCATGCCGGTCATTGCCACAGCCAGAAATTGCACCAGGATTCCCTTGTCCATCATCTTGTTAATGCCGCCCATATCCATCTGTTTGTCGAATCCCCGTATCAGTACCGCCTGCAGACGATTTCGGAACGCGGGAACCCCTTGGTTAGCCAGCGCCGCTGCATAGAACGAAGCATGCTCATCGAGGTAACGGAATGTATAGTGCAGAGCCGCCTCAGTGGGAAACAGCGCCTGCTCGCCGCACGGCAGACAGCTGTCAATCAGCTTGACAAAATGTGTCCTGATGCACTGGTCTAGCAGATCGTATTTGTCGGTATAATGCGAATAAACGGTGCCCCGGCTTACATTGGCCCGCTCGGCTATTTCGTTTATCGTAATTTGTTCGAAGTTCTTCTCTGCAATCAGCTGGATAAAGGCTTCAATAATAGCCTCCTGCGATTTACGTATCCTTCTATCCATAAATAACCCCTTCTTCGCCCCGTTCGAATTGATTTGAACACTTCTACAGATTCTGTACAATACTGAACACATTCCGAAATTCTAGCAATTGATGCAGCTATACCACACTGGTAGGATCATTATAGTGAACGTCTACCCGTAAATCAACAGAGACTCAAAATACACGGATCGGAGGATTCAGCTATGCATGCAATTGCTATTCAGCATTATGGTAATCCCGAAGTATTCACAGAAGAGGTACTCCCTACTCCCGCTATCACCGAGACTCAGGTGCGCATTGAAATGTACGCCACAACTGTCAGTTCCGCTGACCAACTGGTGCGCTCAGGCGCATTCAAGGAGGTCATGCAGCTGCAGTTCCCCCATGTGCTGGGAGTAGAAGTAGCCGGAATAGTGAGGGCGATTGGGAAAAATGTGTCACGGCTGAAGGTGGGCGACCGCGTCATGGGGCTCTCCAGGTCCGGCGGCGGTTACGCAGACTTCTTAGCTCTGGAAGAGAACTCAGCGGTTGTTATTCCGCCTGAGCTTTCCTTTCAGGAAGCTGCCGCCTTGCCCGCCTCTGCCTTGTCTGCCTGGCAGTCCTTATTCCAGTACGGCAAGCTGCATTCCGGCCAGCGGATTCTTATTCACGCTGGCGCTGGAGGTGTAGGACATCTTGCGGTGCAAATGGCCAAGCAGCACGGCGCCTATGTCCTGGCCACAGCACGGGAGTATAATCATGAATTTGTGCGGCAGCTTGGAGCAGATGAGGTTATTGACTACACGACCACTGATTTCGCAGAAGCAGCCGGCACAGTAGATATTGTACTGGATATGGTGAGAGAGACTTCCATTGATGCGGACACTGGAATAGGAGCAACCGAACAGAAGAACCTTCAGATTCTGCGGGACAACGGCAGGCTAATCTCCCTGGTAGACCCGCTGATCACCACCCACCCCAAGGTTCGCGGAATCGAAGCCCAGTTTGCCTATATCGAGCCGAACCCAAAGGATCTGGCTTCCATTATTCAGCAAGTCCGCGAGCATAAGCTTAAGGTGCATGTGGAGGAGATTTTCCCGTTTACAATGCAGGGGATAGTAGGTGCGCATAATCATTATGAGACCCGGAAGGTTCGGGGGAAATTAGTGATCCTGAAACAGGGATAGAACATTATACAGAACCAGGCTGTTATGTCGTACTTGGAGTGCAGATAGATTCCAGGTGAATATTCAGCACCCGGATCACACGTTGTTTATTCATCCTGTCAGGCTCAAGCATGGCATGAAGGGCCAGGCCATCAATCAGAGCATACAGCCGTTCAGCTTCATCCCCCTTATCCAGCCCCTGCTTGAAGAGTGCGTGCTGATCCAGGTAGTCAATAATCTGCACAATCAGCGGATAGATCGCATCATTAAGCTCAGTAGCTCTCTCCCCGCCAGTCTTGAGATGGAAGGTAAATGCGAACCATACCTCCATCTCAGCCATGCTGCTGTCGTCTGTAGGGAGCAGCTCCAGCAGCACCTTCATAATCTGCTCCCGCGGAGGAAGCTCCGACTGCATAATGTCCACAATTCTCGCTGTTACGCGCTCCTTCACCAGATTCATAGCAAACTCCAGCAATTCATGCTGAGTGGAGAAATAATGGCGCAGCGCGCCCAAAGAAACACCCGCCTCGGCAGCAATATTACGCACCGTAGCCCCTTTGATTCCCTGCCGGATAATGACCCGCCAGGTGGCTTCAGCAATATTCGATTTTCGTTCGGAATGATCTACAATTTTTGGCATGACCATATTGTAGCATACCCGAAATGATAAGCACAATTTAAATAATACGGTTGTATTATTTAAATTCCGCTGTTATACTTCGACTAGGCTATAACTACTATCAACAATAACAAGGGGTGCTATATGAATCTGGTGGCATGGGCGATTGTGACCTGTGAGGTCTTGTTCTGGGTGGTCATTTTTGCAGGCTTTACAGCACGTTATATCTTCAAGCGGCCTACACTGGGGCTCATTTTCCTGGCGATGACTCCGGTCCTCGATATCCTACTGTTACTGATCTCCGGCGTGGATTTGGCACGGGGCGCTACCGCTACGACAGCCCATGCGCTTGCTGCTGTGTATATTTCTGTGTCTCTTGTATTCGGTAAAAGCATGATCGCCTGGGCCGACGAACGCTTCCGCTACTATCTTACCAAGCAAGGGACGAAGCCGGCCAAGCGTTACGGCATGGATCATGCCAAGTATTATTTTAAGGGCTGGGTGAAGCACTTGCTCTCTTTTGTGCTCGCTGCCGGTATTCTGTATGGATTGATATTGTGGATCGACGATGCCGCCCGCACGGAGGCGCTGTTAAGTATCCTGACTGTATGGTCCGTCGTGGTCGGCATTGACCTGATCATCACTGTTACCTATTTCATCTGGCCCAGACAGGCCAAAGGTTCGAGCTAAGCTCCGGCAGG
Source organism: Paenibacillus sp. FSL R7-277 (assembly GCF_000517965.1). Taxonomy (NCBI): domain Bacteria; kingdom Bacillati; phylum Bacillota; class Bacilli; order Caryophanales; family Paenibacillaceae; genus Paenibacillus; species Paenibacillus sp. FSL R7-277. The sequence goes on along the minus strand of NZ_ASPX01000002.1, from coordinate 125,248 downwards.
AGCAGCTGGTTCATCGAAAAAAAGCCGGCTTATATGCCGGCTCTTATATTTTTCACCGTCCGCTGTTCCAGTGAGAAATGCTTGTAGATTCTATCCCCGCCATCGCCAGTAGGGGCCTGCGCCAATAACCCAACCTTGACTGTGTCTCCCACCGGAAGGTTAAAGAAACGCATCATGTCAAACCGTACGCCGTCGGTCGAATAATGAAAAGCAAAGGCATTTCCGGATCTGGCGGCCTGCAGCCATACCTCATTACCCTCAATATTGCAGCCGTTCGCATCATCCGAGGTCTGGTTCGTAACTACGCTGACCACCGCATGGGTATCAAAATCTGTCAGCTCGAAGCAAGCCTTCGCCCAGACCGACAGATCCTGCATAATCATAATGGAAGAAGAATCGTACGTGTCCCGGAAGTCATGACTCACCTTCACCCGCAGCACGAAATCCCCGGATACTTCAGTATAGAAGAAAGGCGCGTTGGTCAGACTCTCAGGCGTCAGCCCTTCTTCCGCAACCGCCCCGTTATTGCAGAAAAAATCACTGTTAGCAGTGGCCTCTATTATAATACTGTCATCCTCAAACCTGATGTTCCCCTCATTCATCCATTGGTACGCTGCGAAATCAGTCTTGGTCATTTGGTAGTCCTCCTATTTTTGGATAATTTTCATGGAATGCAAACGCATTCTCATAATATAGCAAAATGGAAAACTAACCAATAGTAATATTTTGACAGACTCTTATAAATTAGGTTGAATTAACCCTTGGTTTAAGTCGTATCCTATAACTGTCGACACCTAAACAATCAATTGGAGGCCTCCAGATGAACTATTATTCCATTGGCGAAGCGGCAACGCGGTTAGGGGATTCGGGAATCTACCATACGTTTTTATGAGAAGCAGGGGTTACTGCCCCGGATGGAGCGGGATGGAGCGGGATGAAGCGGGCAGGCGGATTTTTACGGAGGATCACCTCGTTTTCCTTAAGATCATCCTCTATCTGAAAAACACACAGATGCCCATAAGCCAGATCAGGCAATATGTAGACTGGATGGCGGAGGGGGACAGCACGATTGCATTGCGGCTTGCCATGTTTCAGCTCTCTGAGTCTTCCGTTGAAGTCATTGAGATTGCCCCGCCTGCTGTGAATACGGATCTCGGCGGATCAGGACTGCATGTCCATGGCGAGCCGTTAGATGCATTCACGGACGGGATCTTCCAGGGACTCACTGAAGGACTCTTGGAGATCGGATACGGCACATCCGTAGACCGTCTGCGCATGTCACGGGAGCAGATTGACAAATATGCAGTGCAAATGTATGAGGCGACAAGGAGCTATATTGAATAAAAGATTGAATCGGAACATACGAAAACAGACCGTCTTAGGGTAGACGGTCTGTTTGGGCGTACGCATAATATGATAGAACTCCGCTTACATCAGCTTCTTAATCTTCTCTACCGGCATCTCCACCGCTTTGGATACCTCTTCTGGAGTAAGTCCGTGAAGGAGTAATTTACGGATGATCTCCGTCTGGCCTTGTTCAATTCCTTGTTCAATTCCTTGTTCTATGCCTTCAGCTATGCCCTCTTCATATCCCCAACGCTTCCAGGCTGGCATGAGTTCCATAATCGCTTCACCCTCCTCCGGGTATTGTATCATTAATTCTTTTATGATCTCTTCATCCTGGACCCGGTCCGGCTGGAAATATAAATCCGCCACTGACATCACAAGTGCCAGCCGTCCTTGATCGAGCCGTGTCTTCAGCTTCATGAACATGCGCAGGAACTCCCGGCGCACATCTCTTGCTTCTCTTGTAGTATACCCCATCTTGGCTAGTAACGCAGCAGCTACTGCATTGTCTGAATCAATAAATCTTCGCCAGTTCTGCTTACGCAATTCTACCTTGAGAAACTGAAAGCGCAGGATCTGATGCTCAGGAATAACCATCTCCAAGGTGTCCTGCTCCTCCCTGATCTCATCTGAAGTGAAGATGGCAATCGGAATAATCAGCTTATGCTCTTTGCGGTAGCGCTCAAACAGACGGCTGAAATAAATAAACATCCGTTCGTGAAACTGTGAATCCCGATACGACTGCGGCTCCAGGTGAATCAAAATATAACCGTCCAGTTCTTTGTAGCGGATTTCCAGCAGGAGATCCAGTTCCCGCGCTTCCTCACCAACAATATCCACCAGCAATTCCTGCATCAGAAACCGGGTCTCCCTATAATCCAGCATCGTATCAAGCTCAGGGAAAAACAACTCAATGAATTCCTGAAAGAACGTCTCCAGCAGCTTCTTAAAAGCCTCATCATGTGGTAAAGGTATTTTACCTTGCTAAAAAAAAGAGCTGCCCCGATTAAATGGGGCTGCCCTTGTCTGCTCAGAAGCTTTAGCTTTGTCTACTTATCCTACTCCTCACCCGCTTCAACAAGCTTATCCATGAGCCGGACGATCATCACTACGGCTTCCGCGCGGGAAGCAGAATCCTTTGGTTTGAAGGCGCCATTGCCTTTCCCTGAGACAATTCCTGCATTAGCGAAGGCATTAATTGGCTCTGCCGCCCAGCTTGCCGGGAGGTCGGAGAATGGTGCCGGTGTGCCGGGAACATAGCTTGTAAGACGCGCCAGCATAGTCACAGCTTCCGCGCGGGTGATCTCCTGCTTGGGGTGGAAGGAACCATCGGCGTAGCCCTGAATAACTCCATGCTGTTGAAGCGCCGCAAGTGCCTTCGAAGCCCAATGTCCCTCCGTATCGGAGAATCCGGTCCCCTGCGCCCCCGTGAGACCAAAAGCTTTTGTGAGCATTACAGCAAACTCAGCGCGTGATACTTTGGCTTCAGGATGGAATGAACCATCCGCGTAACCCGTTATCATCCCCATCCGGGTTGCACGATCAATGAATGATGCACTCCACAGAACGGCAGGTACATCCTGGAACTTGACAACTGCAGCCGTCCGGCCTTTTGCAACGATAGATTTAAGCGCATCTAAGTCCATGGTGTCTTTCAGGACAGGCCTGGTTACCGTTGGCTTTGCGGGACCGGCAGTTATAGCTGGTGTTGGTGCCGGTGTCGTCGTTGCTATTGGTGCTGCTGTTGCTGTCGGTGTTACCGCCGGCTTTGGTGCTGGCGTTGCTGCCGGTGTTCCTCCCGATTGTGGCGTTGGCGTTGGCGTTGGTGTCGGCGTTGCCACCGGTACCGTTCCGCCCTCAACCACGATGGGAATCGCAATGGTTAAGCCGCCGAAGGAAGCAGTAATCGTTACTCCGTCCCCCACTGCAATACCCGTAATGATCCCCTTGTCCGATACCGAGGCGACCGCAGGATCTGAAGTTGTCCAACGAACCTGATCCGTAACCACTATATTTGTTCCATTGTCATATACCGCTGTAATCACGGAAGCTGCTTGCTTGTTCACCTGTAAGGTGTGTGTGCCAGGCTCGGCGGTCAGCTTCAGCAGCTTAGGCAACGTACCTTCTGCCTGAACCATTACCAATAGCTTCACCGGTGGCATGTTACCGTAATTCGCCTGGATGGTAGCTTCTCCCACTTCAACGGCATGAATGATACCCTGGGCGTCTACTGTAGCTGCCCGCTCATTAGAAGATGTCCATACCGCTTGATTCGTGACATCGGCAGTGGAGTTATCGCTATAGGTAGCCGTAAGCACCGTCGCGTGCGTGTCGCCGACATTCAGCTTCAATTCGGCCGGGGCTACGGCCACGGAAGTCACTGTCCGCTCATCCTTTTTCACAATCGTATAGTTGTCAATTAATTCTGCGCTCTGCGTAGTGCGGGCTTGGATGATGATCTCATCATGGCTTACCTGAATGGCAGAATAGACGGGAACATCCTCGTCAAACATGAAATCAAGATACTCGTATTTGCTTCCATCGTAGAACTTCCAGCCAGACGCTCCGCCGTCCAGATAGACTGTTCCTTGCTCTCCGCTTGGTAGCGGCTTGCCTTTGCTCATCGGATAGGTACGTGCATATACATGGTCATGGCCTTCCAGCACCAGATCGACCTTCAATTCTTCGAGAATAGGGGCAAAATAAGTCTGGGTGTATTCAATCAGATTGCCGCGTCCATCTTCGGTATGATAGGCAGGTTTGTGGAACATGACAATCTTCCATTTTTTATGACTGTTCAGAAGATCCTCCCGCAGCCACTCCGCTTGCTTGCCCATCGTGACTTCGTCTGCTTCGGAGTTCAGTACCACGAAATGCACCTCTCCTGAATCGAACGAATAGGCATACTCCTTCTGGAGCTCAGGTCCGTTAACAGGAAGCCCCAAGCCTTTGGCGAAAATGTACTTTCCTCCCCCTTTTACATCATGATTCCCCATGGCATACGCTGAAGGAACAGAGGAGGTATAGATCGACGAGGCTTGCCAGAACTGGTTCCATTCATTCAAAACCGCCCCATCATCGACCATATCACCGCCATGCATAACGAACTGGGTATCGGGATAATTCGTGAACGCATTCTGGATCAATTGCTGATAAGTCTCCAGCCCATTGTCCCCTTTGGTATGCGAATCGGTCACAAATACAAAGGAAACGGGCTTGTCCGGCGCAGCCTCCACCGTCTTATAATTGGACCAATCGCTCCAATGGCCTTCGTAGCCAACTCTGTAATGATAGCCCGTACCTGGCTCAAGACCCGTGACTAATGCGTTATGAAGCTTGATTTCGCCCATAGGTCCGCCTGCAACCTCAGGAATGACCTCCACCTCGGAGAGAGCGCGCTGCGTGGCTGCTTTTGCCGGAGCATTCGTCAAGTCACTGTCCACCCAATCACTATCTTTCATATACTGGATGTAAGCTTCTTGAACACTTGGCGCGCTCTGCCACCCTACGCTCATCATCGTCTTCATATCTTCGGTTACAAAGGTCTGCACATATTGCGGATCTGCCCCGCCAAACGGAGCTACAACATTCATATTGATACTCTCGCTGGTCCCGCCATCCTTGACAGCCTGCACGCTCCAAGTACCAATGGCAAGGTTCGTCAGGGACGTATGAATCTCTCCCAAGGCATCCGTCAAGCCCATTCCTGTGCTAAGATCACTCTGCTCCACATCTGCGGATGAGATGTACCCTGCCTTGCTGCCATCCGGCAAATACACCTTGATGAATCCGGAAGCACTGCCTGCTGTGGCGAACATCCGCGCATCTTTCTCTACAGCAAGCAACACTGCGGACGATGGATCGGCTTTGGCATATACTTTGGACCCATCGGCGGTTACACGCACATAAGTCTGAGGACCGCTGGTATCGGTAAAATCAATCCCGGCTCCTTCCACCGGCGCTCCTGCGCGGGAGGTAACCGTGATGATACTCTGAGTGTGCAGCGCTGATCCCTTGATACTGAGCTTGTAAGGAAACCCGATCTTATACCTATGCGGGGAGGCTAAGGAAGGAACTGGCGTCCCGCTTTCATACCCGAAACTGCCTTCCACCATAGCCATCTGCTTAGCCGTCTCGCCGCGTTCCATTTTCGCAGACCGGTTCACCTCAAAATCAATACTTGCCAGCGCATCCGCCTGATCCCCTTGCAATCCCTCGGCACTGACTTCAACATAGCCGCCTGTATTATCGAGAACTGTCTGCACATGGCTGAGGCCGGAGCGTGCAGTAATCACATTGGCCTGCAATGTCTCTGGATCGAACTTGATTCTGGCATGAAAGCTCTTAGCCTCGCCTACATCCGTTGCCTTCAACTTCAGCCGGTAGGTCTCATTACTGACGGCCTCCTTCGGGGCTTCCAAGGTAAATCTGGCTCCATGCTCAATCTGAAAAGCATATTCTGCCGCTGCCGGATTGCCGGCCATATCCTTCACTTCTGCCAGCACTTGATGATAACCTCCGGCCAGCGGAAGCTCCGGGTGATAGGTAATCTGCTTATGATTCAGATCATAGACATAAGTTGACGGTGCCGCAGGCTGACCATCCACCGTTAACCGGATGGAATCCGGGTCAATGCCCGACTTGGCATCCTCCGCTGACAGAATAATGTCAGAGACAGGGGCGCTCAAGGTTTGATTAGGAGCCGGTGCCGCTGGACTTAACACAGGCACATCCATATCTTCATTAACCGGCTCATCATAGATCAGCCTGACGTCATCAATCCAGATCGAGCCTTTATTCTTTTTGCTCATTTGTCTTTCTTTCATCTGGAAGTAGAAGGCCAGTGTACCCGGCATGGTCAGGTCTGAACCTATATCCGCCTCAACATACTTCCAGCCGCTCCAGTCGATCCCGGTCTCTTCACTCCTGATTTCATACGTTTTGGATTTGCCGGTGGAAGACACGTAGAACTTGGAGGTCAGGCCATGGCCTTCCTGATTGGCATATACCCACATCCCTATTCTCTTAGGTGTTCGGTTAGAGAGCGGCAGCTGAGTCGCCGGACCCACGGCAACCTGAGACGGATTATCGGTTATGCCAATGAAGTCATAATCAATCCGCAGGGACTTCGCTCCGCTATGTACGTATTTCGGATTGGTCTCAAGCGCCAGACTGCCGCTGTGAATGCGGGCACTGTCAAAGGTTAGATCCGCTAAGCGTACCTGTTCAAAATCCTCTACCTTCACGACACCGCTGGGTTCCGCCGCATCCCCAAAGGCAGTCGGTAACGGAGATAGAGCAGGTGTAAGGATGGGAAGCAGAACCGTCATAGCCAAGATCCCGCTTAATACTTTCTTTACAAATGGATGATTACTCACGAACTTTCACGCTCCTTGTTGTCTGTTCTAGTAGACAGCATAACGGCGTAATATGTTCGTAGAGTCATCACAATGTAAACATATTAAATTTTATTGTATTAGACAGCAATCCCCTTCAGGTCCGGGGAGATCCATAGCTCGGCCCCTGTAGCCTTCTGAACGTCTTCCACCGTCAGACCCGGTGCAATTTCCATCAGCATCAGCCCCTGGCCCGGGATCACCTCGATGACCGCCATTTCAGTGACAATCGTGTTTACGACATGTACCGCCGTCAGGGGGAGCTTGCAGTCTTTCACTATTTTCGGCTGTCCGTCCTTGCTCACATGATCCATGGCGATAATGACCCGTTTAGCCCCGACTACCAGATCCATAGCTCCGCCCATGCCTGGTACTTTTTTCCCCGGAATCATCCAGCTTGCCAGATTGCCCTGCTCATCGACTTCAAGCGCACCCAGCACAGTGATGTCCACATGCCCCCCACGGATGATCGAGAAGGAGACCGCGCTGTCAAAATAGCAAGCTCCGGCCATCGTGGTCACGAAGCTGCCGCCAGAATCGATGCAGTCGATGTTTTCTTCTGACTTCGCCGCTTTGGGGCCGACTCCAAGTATTCCGTTCTCCGCCTGTAGCATAATCTGAACATGATCAGGAATATAATCGACTGCCAGGGTCGGCATACCGATCCCCAGATTCACCACATCGCCGTCCTTGAACTCCTGGGCGATTCTTCTCACAATGAATTCCCGGTTATTCATGCGTATTCCCCGCCTTTACAATGGCATCAATCAAAATTCCCGGGACATTGACATGATTGGGATCAATCTCCCCGAGCTTCACATAAGTATCTACCTCAGCTACTACATAATCCGCCGCCATCGCCATCACGAAATTGAAGTTTCGGGAAGAGCCGTCAATCACCAGATTCCCGGCCTCGTCCGCCTTGTGGGCCCGAATTAGTGCCACATCTGCATGGAGAGGCAGCTCGAGTAAATATTCCCTCCCTTCAATATCGAGCTTCCTCTTACCTTCCTCTACAATCGTCCCTACTCCTACAGGGGTTAACACACCACCCAGCCCCGCTCCACCAGCCCGGATTTTCTCAGCTAACGTGCCCTGCGGATAGAGATTCACCTCAGCTTCCTTGGTCATCAGCAGTCTTCCCGTTTCCGGGTTAGAGCCGATATAGGAGGCATAGATCCGCTTGACCCGGCCGCTTTTGACCAGCTTATAGATCGATAATTCCGGGGTGCCGGTATCATTGGAAATTAGCGAGAGCTGACCGGCTGACTGCGTCTCGACAAGCGCACGCACCAATTCTTCGGGGTGGCCTCCAGCCAGAAAACCGCCGACCATCACGGTATCTCCATCCTTCACTCTCTTCACGGCGTCTTCGGCAGAGATTAATTTGTTTATCATAGATTTCAGGCTCCTTGTTTATTATTGGAGAAAAGCTGGCTACAGGCTACTGGATGATATAGTCATGAATGACTTTGCCGTAGGGCAGCGTTAGATCAGCAATGAAATGCTTTCCCCCGCGGTACGTCTTCACCGGCAAATCGGCCACAGGGGCATTCACATGGGGGATCAGGCTTAAGCGGGCCGGCCCGGTCCAAGCGCCTTTTACGTGAACATCTTCAAGAGTGTAGGCAACCAGCTGCGCAATCTTGGGGGTCCCATCCACATCGGGAATGAGCTTCAGATTCACTTGAGTTTTGGCGATAGCTCTAGCTGTGTCCTCTGTATCCAGCAGGTTATGCTTGTAAGGCATGGTTTCCACAGCCACCAGGACATCGTTATAATGCAGCGTGCCAGTCAGCGTCTCTGTTCCTGCAACTGTCAGGCGGGGAGAGGCCCACTTTTTGGGGAACCCCCAGATCTCCCGTCCTCCCAGAATGGCAGGCGCATTATTCAGATACATCTGGGCCACGAAATTGCACGGCTCCCCCTGAAAGGTACACGGAATCACGATCCCGCTCTCCTCATAGCTTCCCAGACCCGACGAATCGGGCATCTTGATCCATTCATAAGACACGGTGTTACTTCCATCCGGCTGCAAGGGTTCCGGGACCGCCTGTCTGATCGCCGCAGGGTCAGATTCATAAGTGATGACCATAAATTCACGGTCAATGAAGCGGTAAGGCGGACGCCCGTAACCCGGACTGGCCGCAGGCATGGATTGCAGCGCAAGAACCTCTTTTGCATTCATAATGATCTTAAACTTCCTTTCTGTCAGAGTTGTGTTAATAGCGTGCGTTCTCGACCAGCATGGCAATGCCCATCCCCGTTCCGATGCACAAGCTGGCTATACCGTAATGCGACGATCTCCGTACCATTTCATGCACCAGTGTAACTAACACTCTGGCTCCGCTTGCCCCGACAGGATGTCCAATCGCAATCGCGCCGCCGTTGACGTTCACCTTCTCCGGGTTAATCTCCAGCTCATGCAATACCGCTATGGCCTGTGCCGCGAAGGCTTCATTGATCTCGAACAGATCGATAGCTTCTAGAGGGATATCCTGATTCTTAAGCAGCGACTTGATAGCTCTTACCGGACCCATTCCCATGTAGGCAGGATCTACGCCAACCAGTGAATAACCCTTAATATAGGCTAAAGGCTCTACCTCATGCTCCTTGCATTTGTCTTCCGACATGACCAGCACAGCCGCCGCTCCATCATTGATCCCCGAGGCATTTCCGGCAGTCACCGACCCGTTTTCCTTAAAAGCAGGCTTCAGATGAGCAAGCTTCTCTTTGCTGACCTCTCCTCTTACATGCTCGTCCTCCGCGAACCATACGCTCTCTTTTTTGGTTTCGGTCATCACGGGCACGATCTGCTCGGCAAAAACCTTATTTCTCTTAGCTTCTGCTGCCTTAATCTGGCTGTCATAAGCAAACTCATCCTGCTCCAATCGCGAAATATGATATTTCTCGGCAATGTTCTCGGCTGTAATGCCCATATGGTAATGATTGATCGGGCAGGTCAGCCCGTCAGCGACCACGGTATCTATCAGCTCGCTGTTTCCAAGCTTATAGCCGTTTCTTGCATTTCTCAGCACATAAGGGGCATTCGACATACTCTCCATCCCTCCGGCCAGGAGGACACTCCCTTGCTCAGCCCGAATAGAGTTGTAAGCTAAAGCGACGGCATGAAGCCCAGAACCGCAGACGGTGTTAATGGTTGTTGCAGGCACTTCAATAGGAATACCGGCTTGCAGTGCCGCCTGTCTGGCAGGATTCTGGCCCTCGCCCGCCTGTAGAACATTGCCCAGATAGATTTGCTCCACTAACGCAGGCTCTACATGGCTTTGCTGAAGGCAGGCCGTCATCACGTTCGCTCCTAATTCTGTAGCACTCAGTGTCGAAAGTCCGTTGTTAAATGAACCAACTGCAGTCCGTAAGGGACTTACCAATGCAACTCTGTTCACAAAATCTCACATTCCTTTCTGATTGTAGTGGACTTACGTGCGGGTATGATCACGATGTATGAGAGAGTATGCGTTACGGCTTAGATCGGCTTAATCAGCTTGATTAGCTTAGTCAGCTTAGTCAGCTTAGTCAGCTTAGTCAGCTTAGTCAGCTTAGTCAGCTTAGTCAGCTTGATTAGCTTAGCCGCCTTGATCGCCTTCCTCCATTCGAATATTTGGTATTTATTTACATATTCAGTGTAAGCCTAAACGCCAGTTTCCTCAACACTCAAAAATATACATAATTTTACATACAAATAGCTCTAGGCCCTTGTACACTCCCCAACGAGGTCATGCTATCATTTCCTTTGAAATTCTGGTTATTAATGGTTATTTCAGAAAAACGAATGAAAACATACCAAAAGAGTTCACACAAGCGGAAACAGCTTTGCCGTCCTTTTAAAGGACGGTACTGTTTCAGCGAGAAATAGAAGGATAATTTAAAACGTGAAACATATAAATTCTTCTATTTAAAAAAACGCCTCCGACCCTTACTTGGGTCTGGAGGCGTTATCCGTAGCTATTCAGATCCTTAGAACACCCGCTTCTTATCCTTCTCCTCAATCAAAATCTGCACCGATTCCTTGAACCGGATCGCAATCTCGTCGCTCATACAGTAGTAGACACAAGATTTGTTTGAATGAAATCATCACCAAGAATAACGGTTGTCCGTGAGTGAATTTGAGGTGTTAAAACATTTCTTATCTTTAACATTCACGTACAAGATTGAGCTTAGAGAGTTAAACCCACTTTATAAATTGGAATATAGAGTAAACTCCATCAATAAAAAAAATTTCCCCATATCAATATGTTTGTTTGAATTATAATTATGATTTCAGCATGGGAAAGGTATTTGTTGAAAATAGCGAAACAGCGTATCGATTCATTTACTCCTGTTCTTCAGTGGAAGATATAATTTTTTCAGTCCTGCATTATTTGGTGTTGTTTGAATATAAGTTTTGGAAATGCAATCATTGCGGCAATTATTTTGCCACGCAAACCTTGAAACAAAAAGACTGCAAAAGGAAAAGCCCATACAAGGAGTATGAGCATCTGGATTGCGAACGGACAGTTAGAAATATTAAGCAAAAATGTGTTCGACGTCAGGGGCATATATACGATCGTTTAAAAGATTTTTATAAAGAGAGGGTATCTGGGAAGTTTTCTAATGAATACGAATTATATAAGAGAGCAGTTGATGATTATTCATCCGTGGAAATCTTTTCGTGCTCGAACAGTTTTTGAGCAATAATAACGTAAAGAAAAAATGGTATACAGAAGAGAATAGAGTAAAGCCAACACTCAATAATAGGCGTACAACTCAATCCGAGTAATACGCCTTTATCTTCATACCTACCATAGCTTTGAAGAACTGAAGAGACCAGTTAATACTTACATCCATTTTTACAATTACGATCGTTTGCAGGCAAAACTAAACGCCATCTTTTCCATGGAAAACAGGACGAAGACCGCGTAATTGATATTTTTATTTATTGTACTGTCTACTTGATGGGGTGCAATTCACAACCCATAACGTCTCCTTTTATTTTTTCGCTTTCGCCGCTCCTATGACAATAATTGGCGGTACAGCCTCCGGCTTCTCACGCCATTCATTGTCATTCATCTACGTCGTCCTTGGCAAGAAAAAAAACACCCTTTTCCCGACAAGGAAACTCGGCAACAGTAAGGCTTGTCGAAAATAAAACGATACCCCACTGTGTCCAGCCTGGAGGCACATTAAAATGCACCTACATCCTTCGTCTTATACGGTCAATTATATCGTGAACAAAATATGTTATTTGCTCTCTAAAAACTATGACTAATATTATAATAGTTATTATAAATAAAGAAATACCTATTATCCATATTATATTATTGTTTTGATTAGGATCGGTAATATTAATCTTAAATATAAAATGATACGGTAAAGCTTTATTTACACTTGCAGGATCAACAAATAGAATATTTAAGTTTGTTGATCCTATTTTTATTGTATCTATGTTACGATATAAAGTTGAAGCGACTGTTTCATTATCTATGTATGTTATTGGTATTGTAGTTATATCCAAAATTTTTCCAATTTGCTCACTTGAGGAGTATACAAAAGGTATAATATCATTGCCACGTATAAAAACATACTTATATGGCTCCCTAGACAGAGGAATATCTATTGTATCTCCATCCTTATAAATCATCTTTTTGCCACTTTGATCTTTTAACGGATTCCCATTATCATCTTGAAACTCCACATAATAGATATCTTTAGACTCTTTGATAGACTTATCAATTGTATATGTAACAGGTTTTTTAATGTAAGATGGAATTCTTGAGTTCAAGTTCACAAATGCCTTATAATCTTTCAGAGTTTTGACTCCTAATACTTGAATAGTATTTAGAATATCGTATATATCATATATAGGATTATCTGGATTTATTGCTTCCCTTAGTTCAATAGTATCTGGTGAATTGTCTTTTAGAACATTTTTTTGCCATGTTTGAAATCCCACTGTCTTATTATCAGCTTCACTTTGATTTTTTTCAATAGAATTGTTGAATATTATAATCCCTATAATAATCATAATAAATGGAATAAAACCCAAAATTTCTTTATAATTATTCCTTAAATAATTCACACCCACACCTACTTTTTTTATTTATGGATCGGAGATACTTTTAACTACGCAATATAATAAATTCGGTTCCCAAATAAATATTTACATATCCGATAATACACCTTAAAAGCCACTGTTTCATATATACATTGCCTTAATTGAGAGTTTCTTATCACATTTGAAGAGTAGAAACTCTCTATCCTTATGATATACGAAATATTGAGGCACAAAGTAAACTAGACAAGCTGACGCCAGCTTGCAACTTAGGGCTTTTTCCAATGTCTACTAATTGGGGACTTGACCAATTACTATGGGACGGGTCAATTTTAAGGAAACGCGCTCAGTTTGGGTCTTTACCTGTATAATGGAAATAGAGGTTTTAGCGTTTGGCAAGGTAGCATTCCACTAGAATGGTGAAAAGTGTCACTCTTTTATAATGATTTTCAAATTAATCCCGTTTTCTTCCTTCGTGTAGATAATCGTATCAATAAATTCACGCAAAATATCACCCCAGAACATAAAAGACCGCTCTCTATAGTAGAGAACGGTCTTTTAAATGTACTATAATTCTTGCTCAGAACACCCGCTTCTTATCCTTCTCCTCAATCAAGATCTGCACCGATTCCTTGAACCGGATCGCATGAATGATCTCCCGCTCGCGCAGGAACTTGAGGCTGTCTTGCAGATCCACATCGTCGGTCATGTCAATCAGCCACTGGTATGTAGCCCGGGCCTTCTCCTCGGCGGCGATATCCTCATACAGATCCGCGATTGGATCTCCCTTCGCAGCGATGTAGGCAGCTGTGAACGGAACACCGGCAGAGTTGTTATAGAACAACGCATGATCCCGCTGCGCATAATTCGGACCTAAGCCTGCGGCTTCCAGCTCCTGCACCGAGGCGTCCTTGGTCAGCTTGTAGATCATGGTGGCAATCATTTCGAGGTGGGCAAATTCCTCAGTGGAAATATCCGTTAGTACACCAATTACCTTATCGGGTATAGCATACCGCTGGTTCATATAGCGCAGCGCCGCAGCCAGCTCGCCGTCCGCACCGCCGTATTGCTCCATCAGATACCGGGCCATCCGCACATCACATTTGCCGACACGCACCGGGTATTGCAGCTTTTTCTCATAGATCCACATTCGTGAACTTCCCCCTCCTTAAGGCTATTTCATTCCCGGCTTCATGTCTTAGACTTGCCAAGGCCAGGGACTCTCGCTCCATTGCCATGGAGCCTTGGAATAGGCGCGGCCGAAATTCTGCAGCGGTCCGTATAGCTCCTGGAACTGGTTCGCCAGCTTGGTGCGCTCATACGTCAGCTGATTGAACTGCTCAATCGCCTTCACATCCTGCGGATGAGTGTCCAGGTACAGATTCAGCTCTACGAGTGCAAAATCAAGTACCTGCAGCTGTTCCAGCATCTCGTAATAACGGGGCTCGCAAGGATTAGCTTCCATAGCCTACTTCCCTCCTTTGAACTTGGATTCATAAGGGCTGTATAGCGATGGCCATAACGTTCCATGCTTGAGCGCCTCCGGCAGGGAGAACTGCGGCAGATTCGGGGGCTGAAACGTGACGAATTGATTCGGCGGCACAACATACGTCTTGAACGGCACCGGCGGACAAGGATCAAACGGTCCCCTGTACGGTGTCCATACGCGATCCTGGGAGTTCAATGATCATTCCTCCTCGTAAGGTTTTGACGGCATGGCCTGATGGATGTCCAGATCTCTGATCGTTACCTTCGTAACTAACTTATGACAGTCCAAGGGTGGAAAAGAACAACTGCCCAATAAAATCGCCCTAAGCAACAAAAAAACAGGGACCCCAAAAGCCCTGCAAACCGGCTTCTGAAGTACCCTGCTCTATTTAAAAATACGAGTTACACTTCTGCTTACTCCTTCTCCTCTTCCACGGCTTCCGCATCCTCTTCGGACTCTGGCGGCGGCTCGCGGTGGATGTTGATCCGGGTGATCCGCAGCCGGGTGGATTCCTCCACCTCGAAGGTGACGTCCCCTACCACAACTTTCTTGCCCTTGGACGGATTGCCCTCCAGCTCCTTGAACAGCCAGCCGCCGATGGAATCCACCTCGTCATCCTCAATCACGACGCCTGTGAGATCGTTGACGTCTTCAATCAGCATCCGGCCCTCTACGGAGATGTAATCGCCGTTACGCTCTACGCTGGGGCGTTCATCCTCGAACTCGTCATGCAGATCGCCGACGATCTCCTCCAGAATCTCTTCAGCGGTCAGCAGCCCCGCCGTTCCGCCGTACTCGTCAACGACCAGCGTCAGCTGGGCCTTGTTCTTCTGCATCAGCCGCAGCGCATGGCTGATCTCCATCGATTCCGGCACGTTCAGAATCGGCCGGACCAGGGAAGCCAGATCATTCTGCTGCTCCGGCGGGGCGAACAGCAGATCCGTAATATGGATGAAGCCGATAATCCGGTCCTTGTCCTCGAAGGCCACCGGATAACGCGAATGCTTCGTTTCCGTAATGATCCGCATGTTCTCCTCCAGCGGAAGATTGCTGTACAGTACATCCATATCGGTACGCGGCAGCATCACCTCACGGGCCAGAAGGTCCGAGAATTCGAAGATGTTATCCATCAGCTTCATCTCATCCTGATCGATCACCCCGCTCTTCGCGCTCTGATTCATCAGAATGCGGATTTCCTCCTCCGAATGGGCAGCCTCGGCTTCACTGGCCGGCTCCACGCCGAACAATCTCAGCAAAGCGTTCGCTGACGCATTCAGCACCCAGATGAAGGGCAGAAACAGATTATAGAAGAACATCAGCGGAGCGGACAACAGCAGCGCTGAGCCTTCCGTTTTTTGAATAGCCAGAGATTTCGGTGCCAGTTCCCCCAGCACAATATGTAAAAAGGTAATAATCGAGAAGCCGATAATCACAGATACCGTTGAGATTAGCGTCTGGTCAGTAACACCGATCTGGTACATCAGGGGCTCCACCAGCAGCTCCGAGATCGCCGGTTCCCCGACCCAGCCGAGTCCAAGGGAAGCAAGTGTGATCCCGAACTGGGTGGCCGACAGATACGAATCCAGCCGCTTGTTGACCTTTAGCGCATATCCCGCCATTTTGTTCCCTTCGCTGACCAGCTGGGTCAGACGGGACTGTCTGACCTTGACCAGCGAGAATTCCGCCGCAACAAATACACCATTTAATAATACGAGCACCAGAACGAGCAAAAGATTAAGCACTAATCTTCCTATTTCAAATTCCGTATGCACTATAATAACGCCCCATTTCTACAAGGTGATCGCTTTTCTGGTTTTGAAATCGACCCCGGGATAATACATATCGGCCACGAGCAGGTTAGGCCCGCAGCAGCCTGCCGCATCGCAGTAACAATTCACTTGCTGATTCAAGGGATGCTTAGTCTGCCACTCGGTGAAAATGTCATCCAGCTTCGAGTCGCTGATATTGCCAAAGGCGGATATGTCGGCGAAGTCTGTTACAAAGACATCGCCCGTGAACAGGTTGACATTGACCCGGTTTCTTCCGTCCGGATCATTGCGCAGCGTTACATTCTTCTCGCTGCGCAGTCTGCTCAGCAGCTGCTGGTCTTCCTCCAGGAAGCTGCAGGCGAAGAACGGCAGCGTGCCGAACAGCATCCACATCTCCGTGTCACGATGGTCAAGGAGGGAATGAATAGCAATATTCATCTCCCGGAGCGAAAGCACAGGCAGCTTCGAGGCGAAGCTGGATGCGTACATCGGGTGTACCTCATGCCGTCTTGCCCCCATGTCCCCGATCAGCCGGTGAATCTCGGGAAGCTTGGTGTGTGTACGATAGTTGATCATCGACTCGGCAGAGATCAGCATTCCGTCGCTGCTCAGCCGGCGGGAATTCTCCAGCATCGTATCATACAGCCGGTAGGCGGCCTCCTTCGAGACCGGGTGCCCGCTGTTCGCGAAGCCCACCTCGTGGAAGTCATCTCCGTTCACATAATTGAACGAGATATGCATGACATCCAGGTAAGGGAGCAGCTGCTCATAACGGGAATACGGCATGGTCAGATTGGAGTTGATCTGCGAACGGATGCCCCGCGCCCGTGCATATTTCAGCAGCGGTACGATAGTATTCTCCACCGTCCCGGCACGGAACATCGGCTCCCCGCCCGTAATGCTGATAGTCTGCAGGTGCTCTACCTCGTCCAGACGCTTCAGCATCTTGGTTAAAGGCAGCAGCTCTCCCTCTTTCATCGTAAGACTGTCGCCGACGGCGCAATGCTCGCAGCGCATATTGCATAGATTCGTGACCGTCATCTCTACACTGGTCAGCACATGCTGCCCGTATTCACGGAGTGAAGTAATCGGATCCCACGGATCATACTCCGGCGACAGCTCTTTTACAGGGATTATAGATGATGGCTCTAATATACTCATTTATTAATGCTCCTTTAATGCTTATTCCTTATTATTAACCCAAAACAAAAGAAAAAGAACGATAACTTAAGCTATATCATACCACGACTACTCAAAAAAACAGCAAGGCGGAGAATACAGCTCCGCAATTCCTGCAGATACCCTATTCTCTCCTCGCTGCGCAGAACACCTATCCGGTACTTTTCACTACAGGTTCTCCCCCGTCTGTCACATCCACAATGACTACAGAGAGGGCTTTGCTGAGATCACGCTCATAGGGGGTAACCGTTTCGCCTTCGGGTCCATTCAGCACCCGGACAACAGGCCGATGTGGTGTGCTGGGGTCAATCTTGACCACCACACCGCTCTCGCCGGAGCTGAGCTTCACCGTAAGTCCCAGCGGATAGATGGCCACGCGGTCTCTGAATAACTCCAGTTGCTTCTGCTCATACAAAGTTCCTGAGCCGACATACAGCGCTTCTACCGCCTGATGGGGCAGCATGGCTTTTTTGTAAATCCGGTTGGAGGTCATCGCATCATAAGAATCGGCTACCCCCAGCCATTTCGCATATTCATGGATCTGCGGACCCGTCAGGCCGCGCGGATAGCCGGAGCCGTCAATCCGTTCATGATGCTGCAGGGCACAGTGGGCCGCCAGCAGAGGAATATTCGGCTCTTCCTTGAGAATGCGGTATCCGATCTCGGTATGCGCCTGCATATGGCGGAATTCCTCCTCGCTGAGCATACCGGGCTTCTGAACAATTTTGACAGGAATCTGCGTCTTGCCGATATCATGCAGCAGCGCACCAAGCCCAATGACCCGCAGCTCTTCTTTGCTGTAGCCGTGGGCAATCCCCAGAACCAGCGTATACAGGCATACGTTCAGGGAATGGACATACAGGTAGTTGTCAGCGGTGTGCATGTCAAGCAGCATGATCATCGGGTCCTCCTGCAGGGACATGTCATCAAGGATGGAATCCATCACCTTGGAGAACTTTTTATCCAGATGATAAAAGCCCTTGGTAATTCCCGAGGCGCCGGACATCTGCTGGAACTGGTTCCGTATGACCTTGAGCGCCTGATTGCGCGTCTCGTCCTGCAGCATTCCGGGGATCACTATATCCTCCGTGAGCGAATCCTCAATATAGATATAGCCGATATCGATTCTGGCGAGCCGCTTGATCAGGGAATCGGTAAGCTCCACTCCGTCCGCAAGCAGAACCAGCCCTTCATCATTATATATTTTTTTACCCAGCTTCATTCCGGCCTGAAGCCGATTGACGGATACTAGACGCACCTTGGCTCACTCCTGCCTTTAAACGGTAAAATTGCTTTTCTGTGATGCCAAGCTGAGAATCAACGCATAATAAACAGCCAGAAGACGGCTGCAAGGATAAAGCGGTAGATGGCAAAATGCGTCGGTCTGATCTTCTGGATCATTCTCATGAACAGAACTACCACCACATAAGCCACGATGAAGGAAATAATGAAGCCGATGACAAAATACCCGATCGTCTCACTCGTGAAATTCTTGTAGGAATCCAGCAGCTCATACCCCGAGGCCGCGCACATAATCGGAATCGCGATGAGGAAGGAGAAGTCGGCCGAGGCCTTGTAGCTCACTCCGCTCAGCATCCCCCCGGAAATGGTCGAGCCGGAACGGGAGAAGCCAGGCCAGAGGACGGAAATAATCTGGAACAGTCCGATCGAGAGTGCCTGCCCGTAGGACAGATCATCCAGATCATGCGCCGTCACGCGGATCTTGCGTTTGTTGACCCATTCGGCAATGATCATCAGAATACCGCCTGCGACCAGCGCCCAGAGGACGGTGGATGCCCCGAAGAGGCTTTTAATGAAGTCCCGGGCAAAAAAAGCTACAGCAAGCGCAGGCACAATGCCCAGCAGCACATGAATCAGGTTCAGACGGGCTGCCGGCATTACGCCCCCTCTGTCTCTGCGGCCGAATCCGAGCAGATCCACAATCCGCTGGCGGTAGACCAGTGCAATCGCCAGTATAGCCCCCAGTTGAATCACAATTTCATACGTCTTCATAATCGAATCCTGCTCGTTAAATCCCAGAAGCTTAGTCGTTAGAATCATGTGTCCCGTCGAAGAAACCGGAATGAACTCCGTGATTCCTTCCACAATTGCCAGAATAATGGCTGTAATTGTATCCATATTACTCCTCCTGATCTAGTCAATGAAACCTGGTACTGTGTTAACTATCAATTTAATAAAACATGGTGTGGATCATCAGGTGGATTGCCTCTCCCAGCGAACCGCTTCACACTCATCCAGACTCCCCGGCCGCTGCAGCTCCATCCGCAGCAGATCGCGGAGGAAATGAGGCAGCAAATATACCGCCTCCCGGCCATTGGCTATACTCTCGTAGCCTGTACGGAACGTAAACATATCCAGCGTGCCGACACTATATACCTTGGTATCCTCCAGCTGCTCCCCGCCGGCAAAAATCGCAATACCGTTATCATAAGGCATGACCCTTGGATCGTACAAGATTTTTAATCCGTCCACGGCCAGGGTGCCCAGCACCTCTCCGCGGAAGCCATATCCGTAGATGACTTTATTCCGGAACTCTGCCAT
This sequence comes from Paenibacillus sp. FSL R7-277, assembly GCF_000517965.1. Lineage (NCBI taxonomy): Bacteria > Bacillati > Bacillota > Bacilli > Caryophanales > Paenibacillaceae > Paenibacillus > Paenibacillus sp. FSL R7-277. Next base: position 105,454 of record NZ_ASPX01000002.1, on the reverse strand, counting down.
CAGACTTTGTTCAAGTGCGGTGCGGATATCCTTGCCTGTCAGCTGTACAATACAAGGATTAATCGGAGAAGGACATAAGGCATGCAGCATGCCTGTGGTGATATTCCCTTCCGGCAGCGGGCCAAGCAGCTGGCCTGTATTCACGAGCGAGATGGGACTGCCTGTGAACTGGCGGACCGCCTGTGCCAGCAGGTTGCCAAACGGAGACTCCCCCTGCAGATCCAGCGGCAGCATGCGGTCGCTGATGGCAACCGTCTCCTCCAGGGCCTCACGCCCGCGCAGCAGATGGATCGCTGCCGCCGGAGCGATCAGCTCCTCCGTCAAGGCAGGATCAACTTCCGTGCAGCCTCCTTCGGCCAGGTGAAACGCTCCGTCCGGCTGTTCCCGCTCGAAGACCACCCGTCCGGCGTACCGGCCGAATTTGCCGGCTCCGCATACGGCTGTCCCGTTAATCATCTGCGGCTGCTCCAGCATATGGTGGGTGTGCCCGCCCAGAATGGCATGCACGCCCTCCAGGTTCTCTGCCAGCCTCTGGTCTGCGGGTAACCCCAGATGAGACAGAATGATCACGATATCCACCTGCGGGGCAAGCAGCTGAACCTGCTCGCGCAGCGCCTCTTCCGGGTCCAGCACATCCCAGCCGAGCAGGGAATAGAAGGAGGTGAACGCCGCCGTAGCACCGGTCAGTCCAATCTTGATGCCGTCCTTCTCCAGAACCGCGCGGCGCTGCATCCAGTGCGGCGGCTCACCGGTAGCGGACTCCAGGAAATTGCAGCATACCACAGGACACTGGATACCTGTAAATATGGCTGAGAGCATCTCCTTGGAGAAGGTGAGGCCTTCGTTATTGCCGATGGTGACTGCATCGTATCCGGTCAGATTCATAATGTCTATGTTGGCCTGTCCCATCGTGCCTTCCGTCTCTACAGCAGCGCGGTCCATATGATCGCCGATATCAAGCAGCAGCACCGGATCCTCGCCTGCCGCTGCCTTCATTGCGGATATCACTGCCGCAAGCGGACTCATCATTTCAAAGTGGCTATGTATATCATTGGTATGAATAATGGTTAATCTTTGCGGCCCAGGCTTCATAAGCTGGCTTCCCTCCCACTTGTACAGCCGTTTATAAAGTAAGCGGCAGGCTTGTTCAGTTCTAGAGTTAGCATAACATTTTCAGACCCAATATGGTATATTGTAATCATTATAAGCTGTCCTAAGCTAAGTCCAGAAAGGGTGAAGAAAGCATGCATATCTCCATCCGGCTGTTCGCCGGTCTGGCCGAAATCATCGGCTCCTCCACTCTGGTCTTCCACGCCCAGGAGTCCCCTTTGACAGCAGGCAGGCTGAAGGAACTCCTCTCCGCCTCCTATCCCGATGCCGCGCCGCAGATCAGCGTGTCTCTTGTAGCCGTTGATCAGGAATATGCGCCTGATGATACGGATATTACCGAAGGTTCAGAGGTGGCCTTCATTCCGCCCGTATCCGGCGGTTAACCGGACCGTTCCCCTTCCGCGAATCTGCATAGATACACAACAGGGTAGGACCAGCGGGTTGCACAATCTGCAAGCTACAATCAGTACTCTTACACCATTGAATATTGCGGACTTTGTTGCTATGCTGTAAAAAATTGCTATAGTAAGGTGGCCTAGTCATTGAGAGTACACGTGATGGATCTTAAACCGGGTGATCATCTGCGGATGGATACCTTCAGCTCCCGCGGGCTGCATGTACTCCCTAAGGGATCACGGCTGCAAATGGAGGAAATCGCCAAGCTGATACAGCACGGCGTGGATTATGTAGACATTGAAACGGTACAGGAAGAGCCCGCCCCTTCCAGCCGGACATCAATCATTCAGGCCGCAGCCAGCAGCTTCGATACCACGATTGACGGTTTTGAATCTCTATATATGGAAGCGCTCAGCAAAGGCAGCTTCAATCAGTCCGTAGTGGATGATATTCTGCAGCCGACCTTGTCCACGCTGGACAAACATAAGGACGTAGTGACACTCCTGCTGCTGCTGGACCGGGAAGATAACTATACCTACAATCATTCCCTGCAGGTAGGCATGCTCTCGTATTATCTTGCCTCGTGGCTCGGATATTCCAAGACAGAGTGCTACGAGATCGGGCGTGCGGGATACCTGATTGATATCGGCAAATGCCGCATCTCCCCCGCAATTCTGAATAAGCCTGGTAAGTTAACCCCTGATGAATACGAAGAGATCAAATTACATACGATTTACGGGTACGAAATCATACAGAACTCCATGAACGATCCTTTCACTGCTCTGGTTGCCCTGCAGCATCATGAACGCGAGGACGGCTCCGGCTATCCCAAGCAGCTGACCAAGACAGATATTCATCCTTACGCCCAGATCGCAGCCGTTGCGGATATTTACAGTGCCATGACCACTCACCGGGTCTATCAGTCCAAGCAGGAGCTGATTTCCGTTCTGCGTGAGATCAACTCCCTCAGCTTCGGGAAGCTGAACGGCAAACCGGTCCAGGCCTTCATCAATCACCTGATGCCTAACTTCATCGGCAAGCGCGTTCTGCTGAGCACCGGTGATATGGGTGTTATCGTGATGAACAACCCGCTGGATGTCTTCCGTCCGCTTGTACAGAGCGAAGGCAAGTTCCTTGACCTGTCCCGCGAACGCAAAATTGCCGTCGTTGAGATTTATATGGAGTAGAGAGATTTCCTCTACGCAAAATAAATCAAGCAGCCCCTCCTGCGTTACCGCAGAAGTGCTGCTTGAAGTTGAATACCAACAGAAGCCTCCCCCGGCCGGGGGAGGCTATCCTTTTATCGGATAAGTGTAAGCAGCAGCTCACCGCTAGGCACTTCTGTCCCTGTGCTCTTAAGCACATCAAGGTATTGTGCCGAGTTGGTGACAATCACAGGCGTGGCGGTTACAAATCCGGCTGCACGGATGGCTTCAAGGTCAAATTCAAGCAATAGCTGACCCTTGACTACCTTGTCGCCTTCCTGCACTTTTTTGGTAAAATGCTGACCCTTAAGCTTCACGGTATTGACACCGACATGAATCAGCAGCTCCGCACCGCCCTCCGAAGTGATGCCGATGGCATGTCCTGTCGGGAATACAGTAGTTACCGTTCCGTTCACAGGGCTGGTTAAGATGCCGGAAGAAGGCTCGATTACAATGCCCTTGCCCATGGCGCCGGAAGCAAAAGCTTCGTCAGGCAGGGTGTCAAGCGGTTGCAGCGTTCCTGCCAGCGGGCTTACAATCAGTTCTTTATCAATCAGCGTCGGTGTAGTCGTACCCGAGGTTGCACTTAAGTTAACCGATGCAGCAGCATCTGTCTCAGGCTCCTTGTAGCCAAACACCAGCACCAGTACAGCGGCCAGTACAAATGCTACCAGTATACCAATGACTACCCAGACAAATCCGGTACCGAAATAGGTCGGCAGAGCCAGCAGACCCGGCAGTGAGAAGGATAATGCTCTTGCGCCGCCTGTTGCAATAATTGCACCGCCGATAGCGCCGGAGATACACGCATAGATGAACGGTTTTTTGAGCTTCAGGGTAACTCCATAAATGGTTGGTTCAGTAATCCCGAAGACCGCAGATAGTGTAGAAGAACCGGCGAGTGCCTTAAGCTGCGGGTTCCGCGATTTCAGGAATACACCGAATACAGCCCCGGCCTGCGACAGAACGGCCGCACTGAGAATAGGCAGCATGGTATCCTGTCCCAGTGTAGCAATATTGCTGAGCATGATCGGTACGAAGCCCCAGTGTACACCGAAGATTACGAACACCTGCCAGAACGCCCCAGCTATGGCTCCGGCCACAAGCGGACTTAGATTGTAGAGCCAAGTATAACCGGAAGCGAGTCCCTCACTGATCATTGAACCTACAGGTCCGAAGGCCAGGAACGTAAGCGGAATAACAATGAGCAGTGCGAACATGGGAACAAGAATATTCCGCACGGACTCATGAATGAAGGAACGGAACCAGCGTTCCACATACGACTGCACCCATACCGCCAGAATAATCGGGATCACGCTGGAGGAATAATTGATCAGTACGATCTTGATCCCCAGGAAGTGCAGCGGGTCAGGTGAGCCTACAGCCGCAATGACTGCGGGATAGATCAAGGCTCCGGCTATGGCAATGGACACGAATTGATTTGCCTTGAATTTGCGCGCTGCCGTAACCGCCAGGAAGACAGGCAGGAAATAGAACACGCTGTCGGCAGCCGCATTGAGGATCATGTAAGTGCCGCTGGCAGCACTAATCCACTCCAGTGAAAGAATCAGGGCCAGCAAGCCCTTGAGAATCCCCGCCCCGGCCAGTGCACCCAGTATCGGCGAGAAAATACTTGAAATGATGTCCACCGCTTTACCCAGAACTCCGGTGCTTTCCGAGCTTTCGTCACTGCCGCTTTTCTCCGCATCCTGAAGCGAGGTTTCCTTCATAATCTGCTCGAATACCTGGCTGACATTGTTGCCGATGACCACCTGGAATTGCCCGCTGTTCTCAACCACTGTAATGACTCCCGGAGTCTTCTCCAGCGCTGCTTTATTGGCTTTGCTGTTATCCTTCAGCTTGAATCTTAAGCGTGTGGCACAATGGAAGACGGAATTCACATTCCCTTCTCCGCCAACGAGTGTGATAATTTGTTTGGATAAGTCTTTATTGCTCATTTGGGTTTGCTCCTTTTGAGATCTGTAATATAAGCATCGCTGCAGAGGCGAGTTGTGCCAGCCCTTCTATCTTTCCCCTCTGCAAACAAGAAAAACCTGAACTCAAGGCAAAAAAGGCGTAGAACACACGCTATTTTGCCATCAGCTCAGGTTTTGCCTGCATGACCAGTTACACCCTGACAGATGATATGAAAATATATGAAATATTGTAGTCTTACGTATGTTGCGTGTTACTCCAGGCTATTGCGTTCAGTTACACGCTGAATGTGAATCGTCAAATAGACATATTCATCCTTGCTGAGGCTCTGGCCATGGGATTTCTCCAGATATTCATTAATCTTGCCTACGCATTCGAAAGCCTTGACATAGGTTAGCCTCACCTGATTGTACAGGAACTCTTCCCCGCTGTTGTTGGTCTCCTTCTTCAGCACCCGCATGGAAAAATACTGCAGATGGGTCAGGAACCGCGAATAGTTAAGCGAGGTCTCGTCCAGCACAACCTTATAATGATAGGTAACGATGTTCAGGATATTCTGAACGATCTCCGTCATCTTGATCGTCGATCTTACCTCCGTGCCATCCATTCTGGCGTTGACCAGATGAAGGGCAATGAAGCCGGCTTCATCCTCACCGAGCGAGAGGCCGGTGGTCTGTTCAATCATCTTCAGGGCATCCAGCCCGATCCCGAATTCCTTCTGGTAAAAGCGCTTGATCTCAAACAGCATCGCATTCTTCAGCTGAATCCCCTTCTCAAAACGCTCCAGCGCGAAATGAATATGATCCGTCAGCGTCAGATAGAGATTATCGTTCAGCTCTGTGTGCAGCACTCCACTCGCGTAGGTGACGATGCCGCTGGCCAGCTCCAGGTGAGCTACCGGAATATCATTCAGCAGTTCAGTCAGCCGGGCAGTGAATTCATTCTCATTCAGCAGAAAAATCTTATCCACCTTGGCAGGATCCACATAATCACCCGCCACCTTATTGAAGGAAATTCCTCTGCCCATCACAATAACCTCCTTGCCCTTCTGGTTCTTGGTCAGGAGCACATTATTGTTCAACACCTTCTCGATAATCATCTCAATTTCACCTCCTGACGCATAGTTTGTACAAAAAAAGCCTAAGTTGATCCCAATATCATTCATAAAATGATACTCGCATCAGCTTAGGCATTGCCCGCGTTACCGGTCACAATCCTGTATTACTGTTATTGTAGCATAAATAAAAGCGATTTCAAGAACTTTTTTTATTCTAAAGATCTGAATATTCATATTAGGCTTCATTCCGGTTTGAAACCGTATTTCCAGGGTCACGCTAATAGAAGATAGTAATACAAGGAGGAGATATGATGCTTGCGGTTCATCAGCGCCTTGCCGAGCTGTACACCCTGAGTCTTAAGCGTCCGCTGGCTCCGGCGGAGCAAGACGAGCTTCAGCACTGCCTGCATGTTAACACCGTCTACTGCTGGGAAATGGCCCGCCTCCATATCGAAGCCCTGCTGGCAGCGGATACTCAAGATACCGGGTGGCAGCAGGAGATCAGTGCGCAGCTGCTGGAGGTCCGGGTAAGCGGGAAGCCGGGAAAACGGCCTTAACGGGAAGGAACTCTACGCTTCCCCTTATCATTCCAGACGCAAAAAAAACAGCAGCCCCTCCCCCACATCGGGGCCAGGCTGCTGCATGTGCTTCTATAAGAAGCGGAACTGTGCTTCTATTAATCCGTTATAAATACCGTCGTGCTTGGTCAGCTCGGCATGGTTGCCTTCTTCCTTGATCTCGCCGTGATCCAGCACCACGATCTTATCCGCATGGCGGATGGTCGAGAGGCGGTGGGCGACGATGAAGGAGGTCCGGCCCTGAAGCAGCAGCTTCAGCGCTTCCTGAATCTTGATCTCCGTCTCCGTATCAATGCTGGCGGTCGCTTCATCCAGAATCAGAATCCGCGGATCAGCCAGCAGCGCCCGGGCGAAGGACAGCAGCTGGCGCTGTCCCATGGACAGTGCGCTTCCCCGCTCCTCTACCTCGGTATCATAACCGGCAGGCAGCCTGACGATGAAATCATGGGCGTCTACAGCCTTAGCGGCCGCTTCAATCTCTTCGTCCGTGGCATCCAGCCGCCCGAAGCGGATGTTGTCGCGGATCGTTCCCGAGAAGATGAAGGTATCCTGCAAGACAATCCCGATCTGTTCGCGCAGACTCTGGAGTGTAACCTCGCGGATATCCCGTCCATCAATGGTGATGCCGCCGCTCTTGATATCATAGAACCGTCCGATCAGGTTGATGATCGTGCTTTTGCCGGAGCCGGTATGTCCTACGAGTGCAATGGATTGGCCTGCCTGGACATCCAGGTTAATGCCCTTGAGAGCCGCACGGCCCTTCTCATATTCAAACACAACATTATCGAAGTGAATATCTCCCTTAATCTTGGACAGCGGAGTTGCTCCCGGCTTATCCTGAACCGCAGGCTGTTCGTCGAGATATTCGAAGATCCGCTCGGAGGAGGCCATCGCCACCAGCAGCTGATTGTACATCTGTCCCAGCCGGTTGATCGGGTCCCAGAAGTTGCTGACATAACTGCTGAAGGCGACCAGGAAGCCGACCGTAAGTTCTCCCGACTGAATCAGGTAAGCCCCGAACCAGAAGAGAATCATCGTCCCGAAGCCGCCGGTGACTTCAATGATCGGACCGAATGCCTGGTTCATGGCTGAGGCCTTGTTCCAAGACTTCCGGCTGTCCATATTCATGGCATCGAAATAGTGCATGTTCTCTTCTTCCTGCGTGTAGGCCTGGGTGACGCGAATCCCCTGAATTGACTCATTCAGATGGGAGTTGATCCGCGAGTTCTTCATACGCACATCCTGCCAGGCAATACGGATTCTCTGCCGCAGCTTGGTCGAGATCAGGAACATAATGGGCACCGTAATCATCACGGCCAGCCCCAGCTTCCAGTTGATCAGCAGCAGAATTATCATAATGCCGAACAGCTGCACACAGTCAATCATTAGATTGACGACCCCGTTGGTGAACAAATCCTGCAGCGAGTTAATATCATTGGTCACCCGGACCAGGACTGATCCGGCCGGACGTTTATCAAAGAAGTTGAAGGACAGCTTCTGGATATGCCGGAACAGGTCCGAGCGCAGATCATAGATCACCCGCTGGCCGATCACATTCGTATATTTGATCCGGTATACACCCGCAATCCATTGAATCAGATACAGAATGATTACACTGGCTGTGAGCGTGTAGAGCAGCGTCAAGCTGGTGTTTCCGTCTTTTGGAGCAATCGCTTTATCAATCGCCATACTGGTCAGGAATGGAACCGTCAGCTTGGTAATCGTCCCCAGAATCATCATGATCGAGACCAGCGGCAGCATCTGCCTCGCATATGGCTTCATATAGCTGAATAAGCGGGTGAACTGCTTCCAGTCAAAAGCCTTGTCGATCACATCATCGTCTTTGTAGATAAAACGTTCTTCAAGCGTCTGTTCCTCTACTTTACTGTTGTCGGTATTTAATACGCCGTCAGCGGTCTGCTTGGAGGTCTCAAGACTCATGCCGGATCACCCGCCTCTCGCTTCATATCCCTGGCTAAATAATCGGCATACTGAATCCGGTACACATCCTGGTAAGGTCCCGGGACCGCGATCAATTCCTGATGGGTGCCCTGCTGGACCATTCTCCCTTCATTCATGACAATGATCTGATCGGCATGGCGCAGAGAGGAGATCCGGTGGGCAATAATCAAGGTGGTCCGTCCGCGCATAACCTCCTGGAACCCGGCCTGAATCTCATGCTCTGTCTCCATGTCCACCGCACTGGTGGCATCATCCAGAATAAGAATTCGCGGATTCTTGAGCAGTGCGCGGGCAATGGCAATCCGCTGCTTTTGGCCGCCCGAGAGACCCATTCCCCGCTCCCCGACTACCGTATCGTAGCCTTCCGGCATCTCCATAATGAAGTCATGCGCCTTCGCCAGCTCGGCGGCACGGATGATCTCATCCATGCTGACATTCTTCAGTCCATAAGAGATATTATTGCGGATCGATGAGGAGAACAGGAAGGTCTCCTGGAATACCGTCGCTATTTGCGAGCGCAGACTACGGACCTGGAACTCGCGGATATCCACGCCGTCGAGCTTGATACTCCCCTGATTCACATCATAAGCACGCATCATCAGCTGGGTAATCGTGGATTTACCAGACCCCGTTCCGCCAAGGAATCCAATTACCGCACCAGGCTCCGCATGGAAATGAATATCCTTGACTGCCGGCATTTTGTTGCCGTAAGCGAAGGTGACATGATCGAACTCCACCTCACCCTTCACTTCTGCCGCTGCAAGCTCGCGGGCATTCTCTTGATCCCGGACATCGATTGTCTGATTCAGCACTTCCAGCACACGTTCTCCAGAGGCCTTCGACTGGGTATAGTTGTTGATGTGGAACCCGAGTCCCCATACCGGGCCGATAATGTACCAGATCAGGCTGAAGAACGCAACCAGCTCACCCAGCGACATCTTCCCGTTGATAACCAGCGTACCGCCGACACCCAGCAGGATCGCTACACTGACCGAAGCCAGCAGCTCCATGAACGGGAAGAATTTACTCCACAGCTCGGCCGCAAAAATCTGATTATCTTTATAACGTTCATTACGGTGTGAGAATTTCTCAACTTCGTAGGCCTCTCTGGCAAACGATTTGACCGTTCTTACCCCGGTGACATTCTCCTGTACAGCCGTTGTCAGGGAACTTAACGCCAGGCGCATCTCCTGAAAGGCCGGATGAATCTTGGATTCAAATCTGAGTGCGACTACAGCCAGAAACGGCATTGTGATCAGAGTAACCAGCGTCAGCTGCCAATTGATGGTAAACATCATAATGGAGCCGAACAAAACCATGAAAAACACATTCAGCAGTTGGGCAAATCCGAAGCCAATGAACATCCGGATCGCTTCCAAATCCCCGGTCAGCCGGGACATCAGGTCACCTGTCTTCGCCGTATCATAATAACGGAAGGACAGAAATTGCAGCTTCTCATAGCAGGCATTGCGCAGCCGGTAGGCCAGGAAATTCCCCAGCCGTCCGCCGAAAAATCCATGGGAAAACTGCAGGCACGCCTTGACAATAATGACAGCAAGCACACTGAGAGCGAGTACGGGCACCTCAGTAAACTTTAGGGGAACAATAACATCATCGATCAATCTCCTTAACAAATTGGGGGTAATAAGCCCCACTGCAGTTGCGGCCGCCAAACATACAATCGACAGAATCAGATAGTGCAGCTTCTCCCGATAAAAGCCCCGCAGTTGCCTGAGAACATCCATATCTCTCCTCCTTAAAGCTTTACGAAGTAAAGCTGGCTCCGTAAGCATAAACTTAGCTTTACGAAGTAACCTGCTCCGTAAGCATAAACTTAGCTTTACGAAGTAACCTGCTCCGTAAGCAAAAACTTGGTCTCTAAATATCGCACCGTAAGCTAGCTTTTTTAGCGCTTCCAATTTAGTGACTTTAAGCAGTTTATCATCCCTAATTTAATGCGGCAAAGGGGAGAAACCACCGTTTTCCCTCTTTTTCCGGAATAAACCGGGCTTAAGCAGGGGCTAATGGACGCCCGTAGTTTTAAATGCTGCTATTTCCTCGCAAATACTGCTCAATTAAGATATAGCAAGATTCAACGATGCAAAGCAGCTTTTTGAAAGCCTAATAAAAGGTATTTTATGTTCCTATAAAACACAAAAGTGCCCACAGAGCTTTGACCAACCTGCATCAAAGTTCTGTGGACACTCACTGTATATCGCCTGGTTATTGAAAGAGGCAGCTAGTTACCCGATACTGCCTTCCATTTCGAATTTGATCAATCTGTTCATCTCGACCGCATATTCCATCGGCAGCTCTTTGGTGAACGGCTCGATAAAGCCCATAATAATCATCTGCGTGGCATCAGCTTCGGAGAGACCGCGGCTCATGAGGTAGAATAGCTGCTCCTCAGATACCTTGGAGACCGTCGCTTCGTGCTCAAGCACAATGTTATCGTTCATGATCTCATTGTAAGGAATCGTGTCCGAGGTGGACTCGTTATCCAGAATGAGCGTATCGCATTTGATATTGGATTTCGCGCCTTCTGCCTTGCGGCCGAAGGAAGCGAGTCCACGGTAAGTGACCTTGCCGCCGTGCTTGCTGATCGACTTGGATACGATGGTTGAGGTGGTATCCGGTGCCAAGTGGATCATTTTGGCGCCTGCATCCTGATGCTGATTCTTGCCCGCTACCGCGATGGACAATACAGAACCCTTGGCTCCACGGCCTTTAAGAACAACCGCAGGATATTTCATAGTCAGCTTGGAGCCGATGTTGCCATCTACCCATTCCATCGTAGCATTCTCTTCGGCAACCGCACGTTTGGTAACGAGGTTGTAGATGTTCGGTGCCCAGTTCTGAATGGTGGTATAACGGACACGGGCGTTCTTCATGCAGAGAATTTCAACCACTGCACTATGCAGAGAGTTCGTGCTGTAGATTGGGGCAGTACAGCCTTCAACGTAATGCACGAAGCTGTCTTCGTCTGCCAGAATCAAAGTACGCTCGAATTGTCCCATATTCTCGGAGTTGATGCGGAAGTAAGCCTGCAAAGGAACTTCACACTTCACACCCTTCGGAACATAGATGAAGCTGCCTCCTGACCAAACGGCACTGTTAAGTGCGGCGAACTTGTTGTCTGCAGGCGGAATGATTGTGCCGAAGAACTTCTTGAACAGCTCAGGATGATCACGCAGTGCGGAATCCGTATCTGTGAAGATCACACCCTGATCCTCCAGGTTCTGCTGCATGCTGTGATAGACTACCTCAGATTCATACTGTGCAGAGACACCGGCAAGGAACTTCTGCTCCGCTTCCGGAATTCCCAGCTTGTCGAAGGTCTCTTTGATCTCGGAAGGTACCTCCTCCCAAGTCTTGCCCTGCTTCTCGGAAGGTCTAACATAATATTGGATATCCTCGAAATCCAGATCATCCAGATTGCCGCCCCATTTCGGCATTGGCATCTTACGGAACTGCTCCAGGGATTTCAGCCGGAATTCCAGCATCCATTCCGGCTCGTTTTTGATTGCGGAGATTTCCCGGACGATTTCTTCCGTGAGTCCTTTACCAGACTGAAATATCGACTTGTGCTCGTCACGGAATCCGTACTGGTATTCCTCCATATCAGGCGCTTTCTTAGCCATGGTGTCAGCCTCCTTGTGTGTAATATTATTTTATAAGCTTCTTTGCGTATCTATGCCTTTGCGAAGCGCGTTCCAGGCCAGAGTGGCACATTTGATCCGCGCCGGAAATTTATTAACACCGGACAGGGCTTCAATATCTTCGTAGTCACCGAAATCTGCTTCCTCACCCTTCATTAGAGAGGAGAAGCTGTCGGCCATCTCAAGCGCATGCGCTATCGATTGGCCCTTGACCGCTTCCGTCATCATCGAAGCCGACGACATGCTGATTGAACAGCCTTCGCCGCTGAAACGGGCGTCCTGGACGACGCCATCCTCCACCTTAAGCTGAAGCGTAATGCGGTCGCCGCAGGTAGGGTTATTGAGCTCAATCTTAAGTGCGTCATCTTCAAATGAGCCGCGATTCCGGGGATTTTTGTAATGATCCATAATTACGCGTCTATATAAGTCATCCAAGTTCATAGCTGAAATACTCCTTTGCCTTAAGTAAGGCTTGAACCAGCGCATCTACATCCTGTTCATTGTTGTACAGGTAGAAGCTCGCCCGGGCGGTGGAGCTGACCTCCAGCCAGCGCATGAGCGGCTGGCAGCAATGATGCCCCGCGCGGACAGCCACGCCTTCTGCATCCAGCACGGTGGCCACATCATGCGGATGAACATCACCCAGGTTGAAGGTGACTACCCCCACCTGACGGTTGCGGGGACCATAGATCGTCAGATCACTGACCTCCGACAGCCGCTGCTCCGCATATGCTGCAAGCTGCATTTCGTGGCGGTGGATCTCATCCATCCCGACCTCCTGCAGGAAATCAATCGCTGCTCCTAAGCCGACGGCACCTGCAATAATCGGTGTTCCGCCTTCGAACTTCCACGGCAGCTCCTTCCAGGTAGACTCATACAGCCCGACATCATCGATCATCTCGCCGCCGAATTCAACCGGCTCCATAGCTTCCAGCAGCGCCTTCTTGCCGTAGAGAGCACCGATACCAGTAGGTGCAAGCATCTTGTGCCCGGACAAGGCGTAGAAATCGCAATCCAGGTCCTGCACATCCACCTTCAGATGCGGTGTGCTCTGTGCACCGTCCACCACAATTACTGCACCGTTCCGGTGGGCAATCGCTGCAAGCTCTTTGATAGGATGAGTAACGCCCATGACATTGGATACATACGCAATGGCTACGATCTTGGTCCGGGCAGTAATCGTCTGCTCGGCATCCTCCAGCGTGATCGTACCGTCCTTTTGCAGCGGCAGGAATTTCAGGGTAGCCCCGGTGTTCTTGGCCAGCTGCTGCCAGGGAATGAAATTGCTGTGATGCTCCATCTGGGTAATCACGATCTCATCCCCTTCCTTCAGGACGGAAGGACCGTAAGAGGAAGCTACAATATTGAGCGCGGTCGTTGTCCCGCGTGTGAAGATAATTTCCTTCACACTGCGGGCATTAATGAAGTTCTTCAGCTTCTCGCGGGCACCTTCATACGCATCGGTTGCCCGGCTCCCCAGGGTATGCACCCCGCGGTGTACGTTGGCATTATCCCATTCGTAGTAAGACTTGACCGCCTCAATGACCTGGCGCGGCTTCTGTGAAGTGGCCGCACTGTCCAGGTAGACCAACGGATGGCCGTTGATCTTCTGGTTCAGGATGGGAAATTGCTCCCGGATCTGACTGCTAATCATTGGCCTAACTTCCTTTCCACAAGAGATTGGAGCTGATTGCGCAGTCCCTCCAGTGGAATTTGCGATACAACAGGTGCAAGGAAGCCGTATATGATCAGTGTTTCTGCGTCATGCCGCGATAATCCCCGGGACATCAGGTAATAGACTTGCTCGTAATTGACCTGTCCTACGGAAGCGGCATGGCCTGCGGTTACATCATCTTCATCTATAAGGAGGATCGGGTTGGCGTCTCCGCGCGCTTTGGGGCTTAGCATCAAAACTTTCTCTGTCTGCTGTCCGTCAGCTCTGGTAGCACCCTTCTCAATCTTCGTAATTCCGTTAATAATCGAGGTTGCTGAATCCCGCATAACAGCACGCGTGATCATGTCACTTGGTGTATTTCTGCCGAAGTGCTGGGCTTGTGTAGTATAGCTCAGCTTCTGCGAACCGGAGCCTACAGCAATGACCTTCGCATCTGAGCTTGAGCCGTTGCCTTTAAGCACCGATTTGGTATCGCTGGCTGTATCTCCATAGTTCATCTCACCGATGATCCATTCAATGGTGCCGTCATTCTCCACAACGGCGCGGCGGTACGTCACATCCGTTGTATCCTGCCCCAGCTGATGTACGGTAGCGTATCTCACAGTGGCACCTGCACCTACGAATACTTCAACGGCTCCGTTATGCAGACCCGCTTCAGTCTTATCGGATACGTAGTTATCCACGTAGGTCAACGAACTGTTAGTATCGGCAACAATCAGAATATGCGGTACAAAGGCAGCTTCAGCGTCATCCGTGAGCAGAACCGCCTGCAGCGGAGTCTCGATGACAACATTCTTCGGAACATAGAGGAATACCCCGCCGTTCCATAGTGCTGCATGCAGTGCGGCGATGGAGTGCTCTTCCGGCAATACTGCCTTATGCAGATAACGCTGAACAAGGTCTCCATGCTCTCTGACTGCAGTCTGCAAATCGGTGAAAATAACACCTTGCGCAGCCAGCTCCGGAGCCAGGCGGGCATATACAGCCCCTGAATTCCGTTGAATAATCAGGCTGCCTTCCTCTTGTCCTTCAATCAGCCCGGCAATAGAAGCCGGTGCATCTTGAAGTGCCGCCAGCGCCTGGCTTGGCTTGTATTCCCCGTAGTTGTTGATATTCCAGCGGTCAATCCGTGTCTTCTCCAGCTTCGGCAGGTCAAGCCCTGCGGCAAGCTCCAGAGCCTTCAAACGGCTGTCCTTCAGCCAGCCCGGTTCGCCGCTGCTCTGCGATTGTGCGCCGAGCTGCTGTGCATCCACGGGAAGAATGGTTTGCGTCGTCATAAGTGATTTCCTCCTTCCAGCGTTTCTAAGCTTCTTGTCCTACAGTTTCGTCTTCAATGCCGAGCTCTTCCTTGATCCATTCGTAACCTTCTGCTTCCAGTTTCTGTGCCAGCTCAGGACCGCCGGATTTCACAATCCGTCCCTGCATCATGACATGCACATAGTCAGGTTTGATATAATTAAGCAACCGCTGATAGTGGGTAATAACAAGGAATCCGCGTTCCGGGCTGCGCATGGAGTTCACGCCATCAGCAACAATTTTGAGTGCGTCAATATCAAGGCCGGAGTCAATTTCGTCAAGAATGACGATCTTAGGGTCCAGCATCATCATTTGCAGAATCTCGTTACGCTTCTTCTCCCCGCCGGAGAAGCCTTCATTCAGATAACGGTGCAGGAATTCAGGGTTCATATCCAGTTCTTTCATCTTGGCTTCCATCTGGCGGATGAAGCGGATCAGTGAGATCTCACTGCCCTCTTCACGGCGCGAGTTAATCGCACTGCGCAGGAAGTCGGAGTTCGTCACTCCGCTGATTTCACTTGGATATTGCATCCCGAGGAACAACCCGGCGCGGGCGCGCTCATCCACTGCCATCTCCAGCAGATCTTCACCTTCGAGCAAGGCCGTACCTTCTGTAACCACATACTTGGGATGACCCATCAGAGCTGAGGCCAGCGTACTTTTACCAGTACCATTCGGTCCCATCACGGCGTGAATTTCTCCGCCCTTCATCTGAAGGTTAATCCCCTTCAGAATTTCTTTTCCTTCAATCGTCGCTTTCAGTCCCTCAATGACAAATTCTGCTGCCATAATTATTATTCCCTCCATTGATCGATTTGCGAAATCAGAAAGTTGTATTGTCACAGGTTAACCCTGATTACAAGCAATTAGATTTTATATCACATTATAATTATTATAAAGTGAATCAGGATGATTATCAATGATTCTCACTAATTTTATTACATCGGCCCTTTTTTATCAAATTAATTAATGGTTATCTTCACTGCGGGAATAGGAAAAACGGAATTTGAATACCGCTTATGTTCCCCCGCTTCAAGTACTGCGACGATCCGTTCCAGCGGACGAAGCCCGAAGGACTCACACTGCTTCCGGTCATAGACCCATTCCGGAATCCTGCGGCGCAACTGCCACCCTTCAGACCGGGCCAGCAGTTGAAAATTCTGTATCAGGCTGCACACCGCGGCATAATCCTCGTCCTGCTTGTGCGGGTCCGTCTCTTCTCTGGCTACGGCCAGCAGAAACGGCGGTGAAGGTGCCTCTTCAGAGAACTGCAGTTTGCCTGATGCCTCTGTCTTATCACCCGTCACATAGATGAACCGCCAAGGCTCCCGCATGCCGTCATTCGGTGCCCAGACCGCCTCGTTCAGCAGCCTAAGGACATTGTACGCGGAGAAAGGAGCGGCATCCTCAAGCTGGCGGCTGTCTTCCCCGATAATTGTCCATTTCCGTTCTGCCGGTGTTCTTTTTCGTCCTCGCGGCGCTTTGTCGAAGGAGCCGATTTCCAGTATCCCCGCAAACCGCTCTCCTTCACGCCAGCCGATGAGCTTATAGAACGATTCGCTCAGAATCAAGGGATCTGTGTACCACAGCATCCCCAGCCCCTGTTCCCAGCCCAGAAGCTGAACCGTTTGCATGATGCTGCAGACCGCCGCGTAATTCTCATCCCGCTCCCGCTCCGTGCCGGCGGACTCGGCGATGAAGATTACATGAGCGGGAGTACCCGTGATTTGTCTTCTTAAAAGATCTGTCATGCGGGCAGGAAGGAGCTTCCCGAGCCGGCCGCCCGTCACCTTCGCCATCATGGATTCAGCCAGCTCTTCACGGGACTCGGGAGTGCCGAAGTAAAGACAGCGCCAGTGCGGCGTATCTTCGGACTCGTATAAGCCAGCCGCCTCTTTTACCAAGGAAATAATCCGTTCTTGTTCAACCGGTGCAGCGCTGAATCTCCGTATGGTCCGCCGTTCCCTAACCGTTGTGGACACATCCTTCATCTTCATCCCCCCCAAAATATCGTTTGGCATTCAATAATTCATATTGTTTACCAGTTAACTATATTTTGAAAGAAATACGATGTCAATCTATATTATTAAATTTAATATCAGCAATTTATTATAAATAACTCGTCTGAATATTTAGTTTACACGTTAATAATTTTAAGTTAGAATAAAGGTACTTTGCAGAAAGGAGATGCTAAGCCCTATGCATTCCTCTGAAGGACTTAAGCGGCTGCTGTATGACCGTTTTCTCCACCTCTCCCATTTAGTTGAAGAGACTTTCGTAACCGAAATGGATGTATTTACGGATCTCACACGGAAGTACGGGATTACTCTCACTTCAACCAGCTTGACCAGTATTCATGTCATCGACTGCATTGGCAATAACGAGCCTGTCAACAGCACTACCATCGCGGAGAGCTTGAAATTGTCCAAGGCGAGCATCACTAAGATCAGCACCAAGCTTCTCCAGGATGGCTGCATTAAGCGGAGCCGGATGAATGACAACAAGAAAGAAATCTACTTCAGCCTTACTCCTAAAGGCAGACAGCTCTTTGAACTCCACGCCCGGATGCACAAGAACCTGGAGGAGAAATTCATTGAGAAAATGGGTGAATTCTCGGAACCGGAGCTGCAGGCTTCACTGAAATTCATTCAAATGATGATTGATGAGAATAGAATGCTCCCCCTGAATCTTAGTGAATTCGAGTAGAAAGGGCTACGCTGCCCTTTTAAAGGGGATCATGCGAAGCACATGAATCCTTATATTTTGAAAAATAAATAAAGCCTCCCTTCAGGGGAGACTTTATTCCTATATTCAAATCATTGTGCTATTTATCCCGCAATCAGCCCAGGAAAGCGCGCAGCATCCACTGGTTCTTCTCCAGATCCGTGCGGATCTTGATGAACAGGTCTGCCGTCGGCTGGTCGCTGATTTCTTCCGCCAGCTCGATGCCCTCTGTCAGTTCTTCCGCTACTGTAGCGAAATCTTCGATCAGCGCCTGAACCATACCGCGGGCATCTTCTTTGCCTGTGGCTTCCTGAATGGTAGCCAGTTCCAGATATTCTTTCATAGTTGCTGCAGGGCTGCCTTTGATGCTCAGCAAGCGCTCAGCTACCTCGTCCATTTTGAGTGTAATATCATCGTACAGCTCTTCGAACTTCACATGCAGGGCGAAGAACTGCTCCCCCTTCACATACCAGTGATAGTTATGCACTTTCACATACAATACGTTCAGGTTGGCAACCTGACGGTTCAGTACCTGTTCCAATGAAGCGGTGTTCACTTTGTTTGATGCTTTAGCCATGAGATGATCCCTTCCTTATCCATTAAATTTAGCCGGCTGCTTGTCCATTGTCCGGCCTTGCAGTTGTCTATTCTCCATTTACCCTTTTGCTTGGAGGGCGAAACAAGCCTGGCCCCGGACAAGCCCTCTTCCCCGCCGCTGGCTGCATGCTTGTGTCTTCACCCGTAGGATGAACCAAGCAAGCGCCGGTTATGCTAATTGATGCGGTTCAAGACAGAATAAAGTCAGCCAAGGGGCCGGGAAGCTCCTTGGCTGACTACACATTGCTATGTGCCTTACATCATTAGCAGCAGGGCCTCTGCACCGGACATGCCCGGAACGATTCCCAGCTTATCTGCTTCTATAGTTACGGACTCCAGCGGCGCGGCCAGCAGCTGTTGAAGCGTGCGCACCCCGACAGCCCTTGCCGCAATAATCTTCCGGTCGCTCAGCACCTCGTTCAGCAGTCCTATGTCCAGCGCCCCGCACATAATATATCCCTTGTCTGTGCTGATGCTGAGCAGCGTCGTTTTGGGCAGCCTCACCTCAACCCCCACCAGGACATGATCGCCCACCTGCATGGGCTCTATTGTTACCATCTGCAGCACCTCCTCCTTTCACATTCACGTTGTAGGTTATGCGTACGGTTCAGGCCACGTGTGGACGATTGTCCTAGTTCATGGAGAAATCGGAGGGTCAGAAGTCCTTATTTCTATACAGGAGGGTATATAATTTCCGCTTATTTAATGGTATAGTTTATACACTAATTTAAATTAAAGAAATCGTGATTAACGATTAAGCTGGGGGATTAATGGATAAGAAACTACAACACACCGACGGCAATTATCTTTTCAATGTCGACATCCTGATTAATGCCCGCACCAACCCGCTTGCGCTGCAGTTCCTGCTTGAAATGTTGAATTCAAGCGACAAAGTCACTGATTTCAACATTAACTCCGGGCTAGAGCTTGGAAGAGCCATTGATCATCTGCTGAAGTCCGCAAAAATGGCTCTGAAGAATGACAACTTCACACCTGCTCCGGTGCCAGTGAAATTGCCGGAGAAGCCGGCAGACCCTCAGGCAGCCAAGCCTGCGGAGAAGCCCGCAGCCAAGAAGCCTGCAGCAGCTCCGGCAGAAACTCCAGCAGATGTATTCGGCAAAATCAGACAGTACATTCAGAATAACCAGCTCGTCCGGCTGCGTGCGAACCGGCATGGCAAACAGGTATCCATGCCCTGCCGTATTCTGAACTTAGACGAAACGGAGAATTCGCTGAGTGTATACCATGTAGACGAGAAGCAGGTCTACACGTTCAAGCTTAATGAAATCGATGAATTTCTGTAAGAGAAAGAAGCACCAGCTCCGGGTTCCGGGGCGGGTGCTTCTTTCTCTTACGATTATTTTGGCGGATACGCAGCTCTTGCCGCACTTATTCACTTCTTGCGCGAGAAGGCCTCCAAGGCCAGGCAAATCCAGCCCGCAATGAAGCATACGCCTCCCAGCGGAGTGATTGCTCCGAGAACCTTGACACCGGAAATACTGAGGATGTACAAGCTGCCCGAGAACAGGACAACCCCGGCAACCATCAGCCGCCCTGCCCAGCGCAGACGGACACTTTCGCCCCACTGCCCAGCGGTAAGCCCGATAAGTATCAGGGCCAGCGCATGGAACATATGATACTGGACGCCCGTCTCGTACACCTGCAGATAGTGCTCACTGATTACAGGCTTCAGGATATGCGATCCGAACGCGCCGATGGCAACAGACAGCATACCCAGCAAGGCTCCCCAGCCCACCAATCTTCGTTGCATGGATATACAGCTCCTTCCCTGAGTTGAACTTCTCCTATCTTAACAATCAGCTTCGCCTTTTGCCAGCCGCATCATTCTGTAGCTTGTATTCCTGAGGACTTGCATTTAGAGCGCTGTTATGATGAAGTGGTAGTAATAACCTATTACACCCCAAGGAGTGCAGCCAAATGGACTATCATACACCTCCCAAATCGGACACCGCCGCAACCGAGCCTGCAAGATGGGGCTCTTCTGAACAAGACATGAACCCGGATTATGTATACCAGGAGAACAAACGCGACTATAAGCACTCGGGCCCCGGTATCGCTTCGTTCGTAATAGCTCTACTTACATTGGTCTGCTATGCCATTACCTTCGTGTATGTAGGAGCGCAAGCGTCTTCTCTGATGAATGAGCATAATAAACTGATTGCCGATTCGGCAGAAACGATTATGTATTTGGGCCTGACGATGCTGATCCTGGTCGCAGTGAATATCATCGGGGCGGTTACCGGTATTATCGGCCTGACCCTGCGCAGACGGCGCAAGGTTTTTGCTATTATCGGCACCATCATCAACGCCGGCTTCCTCCTTCTGTTCATGCTTCTGCTGTCCGTTGTTCTGGTGAATGCCGGAGCATCATGATAACTCGTGTACGCAAACACAGCATATCCCTTTGAACCGGGACATGCTGTGTTTTGTTGTGGAGCCTTATATACAGAGCTGGACGCTTAGATCTCGAACTCTTCGCTTGAATCGGACAGTCCGCCGTTCTGCACGCCAGAGCTGTTGGCTACCGCAAGCACGTATACCTTATACTTGGTGCCTTTGACAATCGGATTACCGTTAATATCTCTGGCTGCAGCCGCTATAGAGAGATTGCTTCCGTTAGGGACTGCTGATCTGTAGTATGAGGATTGCACGTTAAGAGCTTCTGCAGTGCCGAAGCTCTGCTTGGAAGGGACTACGAATACCCGGTATTCGGAAATATTCGACTCACGGGCAGACTTGGTGAAGTTAACCACAAGTTTGCCGTTATCCATGCCGTAGGTCACATTTGTCACGGAGGTGACTGGAAGCTTAGCCGATAAGGTAATGGCTGCCAATCCCTCCGATAATACATTAGCTCCCTGGTAGCTGCCGTTTCTGACAGTCAATACATATACCCGGTAGCTGATTCCCGGCTTGATGGCTGCGCCGCGTACGTCCTTGGCTGAGCTATCGAGCACCTGATTGGTGCTGTCCCCGGATGTACCTGCGGTTGTATAATTCCCCGCATTATTCGCATCCGACAAGCTGAAGCTGTTGTAATAATTCATAGGCACCACCAGAATCCGGTAATGGCTG
Organism: Paenibacillus sp. FSL R7-277; assembly: GCF_000517965.1. Taxonomy (NCBI): domain Bacteria; kingdom Bacillati; phylum Bacillota; class Bacilli; order Caryophanales; family Paenibacillaceae; genus Paenibacillus; species Paenibacillus sp. FSL R7-277. The sequence goes on along the minus strand of NZ_ASPX01000002.1, from coordinate 84,164 downwards.
ATGTAGGATTCGTCTCCGGCATGATTGAACGATACTCTCAGATCACGGCCGTCTCCATAATCGTTCACATCACTCACACTCAGATTCGATATGGCACTGAGGCCGGAGGTATTCACCAGCGTAATCGCCGGAGAAGCAGCGGATACCACATTCGAACCCGAATTGTTCCAGTTGCCTGCCGCGAGCACATACACTTTGTAGCTGGTTCCGTTCCTGATCAGGGAACCGCGAACATCTCTGCTGGAAGAATTCAGGATCTGTTCGGTATAGGTTCCTGATGTGTTTACCGCCGTATAATTCGCACTGGATACGTTATTCGCATCATTTAAGCTGAAGCTGCTGTAATAATTCACAGGCACCACCAGAATGCGGTATTGGCTAATATTGGTCTCGTCTGTGGCATGGTTGAAGGTAACCTTCAAATCCCGCCCGTCATTATAATCATTCACATCGGTCACGTTCAGGTTGGATACCCCTGCATTGGCCAGTGTAAGGGCCGTTGAAGCAGGTGACAGCACATTATTCGCAGCATTGCTGCTGTCAACCGCCAGTACGTATACCCGGTAGCTGACACCCGTCTTGATCAGCGCTCCATCTGTATCTCTGGAGCCGGAGGAGAGGTTCAGGCTGATGTTGTTCCCCGTCTTGTTGATCTGCGTGTAATTGCTGCTGGAGACCGCATTGGCTCTGCCCAGGTCAAACACTGTGGAATTGGACGCTTTGACTACGAAGATCCGGTAAGAGCTTATCTTGCTCTCATCGGCCAGCTTGTTGAAGCTGACGGAGAGATCCCGGCCATCCCCGTAATCACTGGTATCCGTTGCCTGGACGGTGCCCAGTGCCGGAACTGCCTTGTTCTGCAAAGTAATAACGGCAGCTGCACTGGAGAGGGCACTGGTATTGTTGCCTTTGCCGACTGTCACTACATATACGCTATATCCCTGATTATTCTTAATCAGGTCACCATCGATCGTTCTGGCGGCAGCGTTCAGCTTCACAACAGGATTAGCTCCTGTTACCAGAGCAACGGAGTAGTTATTGGCACCTACTGCCAGTGCAGACGACAGGTTCAGTGAAGTACCGGTCTTGGCGACAAGCACTCGGTATTGATCCACCAGCGATTCGTCAGCCGCACGGTTGAAGCTGATCTGCAGATCCCGGCCGTCTCCATAATCACTGATATCCTGGGCGGTTACTCCCGATACCGGAGCCGCATTGCCGCCTACCGGAACCGGAGTGGTGATCGTGACAATCTGCGCAGCCGGATTCCAGCCCACCTCGCGGCCGAGCGCTTCACTTACGAAGCGGGTAGGCACCATTGTGCGGCCCTTCAGATTCTGGCCCGGCACATCCAGGCTGACTGCCTTGTTGTTGATGGTTGCGATCTTGGAGCCAATCTTCAGTACAATCGTTGTATCGTTCTGGGAAGCTGTTACTGTCTGTGTCTTCTGATTCCACTTGATGTCGGCATTGAAGGCTTCAAAGATAGCCCGCAGCGGAACCATGGTCCGTCCGTTCACCATTACCGGCGGCTGGTCTGTGGACAAGGTCACTCCATCAATAATAACTCTGATGGGTTTTGCTGCTGCCTGGGCCGGAGCCTGAAACAACATCGGGAACACCAATAATCCTGCTACAATCGAAATCCATAACTTTTTCACAAGCTCACCCTCCCGGATAGGAAAACAATCTCAATTTCTATCTCTTTGACGCAAGCCGGGCGGAAAAAGTTTCTCTCTGAACCGGTTACAAAAAAATAACCTTTGGAGCCGATTCCAAAGGCGGCAAAAAGAACTGCAATGGCGGATACCCATGGGGTATTCCGCCATTGCAGCCCGGGTTCGGGTTCAGGGCACTCTGCCGAATCAGTCCGCTTTGGCCAGACTGGACAATACCCGCTGAATCACGACAGGATCTTTTCCGACTATTTTTTCCACATAAGTAAATACTACAGGATCATCCATCTCAAGCCCTTCCGGCGCATCCGCTGTGCCTGCACCGAGTTCAAAGGCCGTCGGCCCTTCTTCTGTCACAATCTCCACGGAATGGGTATCCATCTGCCCGACATAAGTGCCTGAGCCCTGAATCTTCTCTGACTCTGCGGCTGCGGAAGGACCAGGCTTCAGCACCGGACTGGCGAGAGGTACCGCCGCTGTCTGTACAGGGATTCCCGATGAGCCTGCTGAGGACGATTCTCCGGGGGCTTCCGCAGGGCTGTTCCCGCCGCAAGCCGTCAGGGTGAGCATCAATGCAGCGATTGCTGTCATAGCGGGTAGCGTACGCTCTAGTCTCATGATGTGTACCTCCTCTGTTGGTTGTGTGCTGCTTACCTTACCTAAGGATTACCCCGCAAGCCGGGTAGTGTAAACTTGCCGTTACGGGCTGGGCATCAGCCGTACGCACAGAAGCGCCGGACTAATACAATAGATGAAGAGCCTTATTCAGCATTTGAAGGAGTGGTATCCCTTGAAAATCGATATCGGCTGCGGCCCTGGCAAAGAGTCCGGGTATCTGGGAATCGACCGCACACAGTACCCCGGAGTGGATATCGTCTGCGATATTTGCGAAGAAATCCCCCTGCCCGACAATACGGCTGAATTCGTTATGGCCAGCCGGGTGATGCCTTATGTGAACGATCTGTTTGCAGCGATGTCAGAGATTTATAGAATAAGCACGCACCAAGCGGTTGTGTGTATTCTCGCACCCTATGCCCATAGCTTCCCGCATGCCTCCAACCCTATGTTTAAGCAAAAGTTCGATGAGTATACCCCACGGTATTTCACCGGCCGCTTCTTCCAGCCCTATCAGAGCCCGCTGTGCCCGGAGATCCCGGATTATCCCGTGCCGCTGCCGCCGTTTGACTTCAGACTGCTGCGGATGGAGCTGTTCTATCAATATCCGTATGACGACAATCTGTATGATGCGGAAGAGCTCGAGGTTCTGAAGACGCTCCAGTCCAATGTCATTCACGAAATTATGTACCACTTCGCCGTCATTAAGCGGGAGATTACCGATGAGGAACTGGAGGCGATGAGCCGGAAGGTGCTGCCTGAACCACAGGCACTGCTAGAGCGCCGGCTTCGGCTGCAGGACAGGAAATATATGTTATAAAATTCGGGATGGACATACAAGATTGCCCAAAACGGAACATAGGTTAATACAACACAAGCAAGATGGCATATCGGCTCACACAGGAGCCGGTCTGCTTTTTTTTTTGAAAATAGAAGAATTTATTTGTTTCACATGATAACTTATCCTTCTATTTCTCGCTGAAACGGTACCGTCCTTTAAAAGGACGGCAAAGCCGTTTCCACTTGCTGTCAGAGATTCTATTCAAAAGGAGGTGAAAATTATTCCTCTAGTCGTTCGGTCTACGGTTAATGCAACAGGCGCCATCACTTTCACTGGCAACACGCTGGGACTAAGCCGCTCTGAAACTGCCGGTGTACCGGGTACACAGGACAGTATCGGAGGCTTCTCTACGATTAATACAGCTTCTGTATACGGCACCTATCCTTCTGGCACTACCAGTCTATATCAGAGCAACAGTTCAGCAGCCATTCTGGTTCTCCCTGCCGGAAGCACAGTTCTGTATGCCGAGCTGATCTGGGGCGGTTCCTATGTTAACGGTACCGTCAATCTCACTGCGGCAATCAACAACCCTGTATCCTTCACTACACCGCTAGGGAACACGGTCAGTGTAACCCCCGATTCAGCCACAGCCAATTCGGTGGATCTGGGCGGGGGTGCACTCGCATATGTCCGTTCCGCAAATGTCACCAGCACCATTCAAGCCTCCGGTGCCGGAACCTATGTCACTGGCGGTGTAGTCGGAACTATTGTAATTCCCGGAGATTCCACTGCCAACCATGCCGGCTGGACACTTGCTGTCATCTACCAGAATCCGTCGCTGCCCTTCCGCAACATGTCCCTGCGCGCAGGCGCTGTCCTTGTCCAAGCCTCCTCGGCCCCGGTGGTCACCACCATTACAGGCTTCGCCACACCTGTTACCGGCGCGCTGGGCGGACGCATCCAGTTCAGCGCCCAGGAAGGAGATGCCAACCGCTCGGGAGACCAGGCGCTTTTCGGCCCTACCTCCACCACTCAGGTCGCCCTCTCCGGGCCTAACAATTTTGCCAATAACTTCTTCGCTTCGCAGATTAACAATGATACCGGCAATCTGAATACGACCGGTACGTTCGGCACCCGCAACCAGACCAACGGCAGTCCAGGCTCTAACATTGTCGGCGGGCGGCAGGGCTGGGATATCACGAATGTGGATGTCTCTGCGCGCCTGGTCAATAACCAGTCCTCCGCACTCCTGACCTTAACTACTTCGGGCGATGCGTATGTCGTTAACGCCAACGGGCTGCAAATCGATATCAATGCACCTAAGATCTCTTTGACCAAAAGTGCAAATGTCGCCGGCACCATCGTTGGTGATCTGGTCACCTACACTGTAACGGTTAACAATACCGGTACCGCAAGCGCAGCCAGTGTTGTATTGTCAGACATCTTACCGGCAGGTCTTACTTTTGTCACAGGAAGCGTGGTGGTAGCCGGTGTTGCCAGGCCGACTTATGATATAACCTCCGGCATCCCGCTGGGTTCACTTACTCTGGGCACTTCCATAACGGTGACTTATCAAGCCAGGGTGACTTCCCTGCCGAATCCGCAATTTGTGCCCAACACGGCTAACGCTGCCTTCACCTTCCAGAGTGTAGCCGGAGGCCCGATTGTCAGCGGAGTCATTCCATCCAATACACAATCGCTGCCGGTATATTCTCCCGTTCTCGGCATTGTCAAAAGCGCCAATACGACCAACGCAACCGTCGGAGACCAGATTCTCTACACCCTGCAAATCTCCAACACCGGCAATATCGGCGCCACTACTACGCTCACGGATAACATTCCTGCCGGCAGCTCCTATATTCCGGGAAGCTTCACGGTAAACGGCACGCCTGTGGCGGGTAATCCCGCCGCCGGAATCGCCATCGGCACCATCGCGGCGGGAGGAAGCTCTACAGTCCAGTTCCGTGTACTGGTGAACAGTCTGCCTTCTCCCCCGCAGCTGGTGGACCAGGCTACAGCCGCCTATACCTTCCAGGTTCCTGACGGGCGGACCGTGAGCGGTACGGCTGCCTCCAATACGCTCACCATACCGGTCAGACTGCCGAATGTTGCCCTTGTCAAAAGCGCCAGCTTCCCGGATGTCTCCGTAGGCGATACCCTGCAGTATACGTCTGTGGTTACTAATAACGGAATCGTAGCCATCACGAATGTTGTGCTCTCTGATCCGATACCCGCCGGCAGCACTCTGGTGCCTGGAAGCGTGGTGGTAGCGGGAACCGCACGGCCTGCCGCTGATCCGGCTTCGGGGATATCCGTGGGCACCCTTGCCCCGGGAGCCAGCGTAACGGTAACCTTCCAGGTAAGTGTCACCTCTGTGCCGGGAAACGGCCAGCTCGCCAACCAGTCATCGGCCTCTTACAGCTCGGGGACATTTAACGCCATCACACAGTCCAATACAATCCTCACTCCTGTGTACCAGCCAATAATCGGTATCGTTAAAAGCTCCAGTCCAAGCAGCGCCACGGTTGGAGGAAATGTACAATACACGCTGCAGGTGCAGAACACCGGTAATCTCGCAGCGAATGTGACCCTAACTGACACGATCCCTGCCGGGTCTGCCTTCGTCGCCGGAAGCGTCACAGTAAACGGTGTGGTTCGTCCGTCAGATTCTCCGGTAAGCGGAGTCCCGCTCGGGTCCGTAGCACCGGGAGCTGCCTTGACCGTAACCTTCCTGACCACTGTCCAATCCCTGCCGTCTCCGGCAACCTTGACGGACCAGGGCAGCAGCAGCTATACCTATCAGTTGCCCAGCGGACGCTCTCTGTCCGGCGGAAGTGTATCCAATACGGTGACTATTCCAGTCTCTGCCCCCAACATCACGATTCTCAAAAATGCCAATCTCACCTCAGTGGCTGTAGGCGAATATCTTACCTACACCGTCTCTGTATCCAACCCCAGCGGCGTAGCTGTTAACAATGTAGTGCTGTCTGATCCGGCTCCGGCAGGCAGTGCCTTTGTAGCAGGAACTGTCACGGTGAACGGGACGGCCGTACCCTCTGCCAATCCAAATGCCGGGATTGCTCTCGGAACACTTGCTGCGGGTGCCACAAGCATCGTTGTCTTCCAGGTGAATGCCAACTCTATTCCAAGCCCGCCTCAACTGAGCAACCGGGCCAGCGCATCCTTTACGGCCGGCTCATTCAGCGGAGCAGCCCTGTCCAATACAGTGTCTACCCCGGTCTTCATTCCAGTCATTGGACTGGTCAAAAGCTCAAGCCCTGCGCAGGCCTCTGTCGGCAGTCTGCTCTCCTTCTCCATCCTGGCCAGCAACACTGGCAATATCTCGGCAATGCTGAATCTGACCGATTCCCTGCCGCCGCAGACGGTATTCGAGACCAACAGCGTAAGTATAGGCGGGACCCCGTTACCTGGGTATAGCCCATTAACAGGCATTCCGGTGGGGCCGCTTGCTCCCGGAGACAGCGTCGTAGTCAGTTTCCTTGTTACGGTTATTTCGCTTCCCCCAAACCAGCAGCTGCCCAACTCGGCAGCAGCATCCTATACTTTCACCCTGCCGGATGGGCGTCAGCTTGGCGGTAACACCGTGTCGAACACACTTATGGTTCCCGTCTCGGCACCGAATGTCAGTGTTGTCAAAAGCGTCAATGCCATTGATGCCGTGACCGGCGACATCCTTACATTCACCTCCGTGCTGACGAATAACAGCATTACCTCTGTCAGCAATATCATTCTCAGCGATCCCTTGCCAGAGAATGCAGCGTTCCTTCCCGGAACCGTAATTGTCGGCGGCGTCTCCCAGCCGTTGTCAGTTCCGTCGGCCGGCATCCCAATCGGCAGCCTGGGGCCTGGAGCCTCCGTTGCCGTCACATTCGAGGTGAGAATAACCATGCCGATTCCTTCACAGGTGAATAACCAGTCCACCGTCAGTTTCACCTCCGGGGTCTTCTCCGGCTCTTCATCGTCCAACGTCACCACCACACCGGTCACACAACCGCAGATCTCCCTTGTCAAAAGCGCCAGTGACCTGAACGCCACAGTAGGCGATACGGTCATCTATACCATTGTGGTCAGCAATAACGGTAACCTTGCAGCCAATGTTACGTTAACCGACAACATCCCGGCGGGTACTACATTTGACCCCAACAGCGTCATTGTCGGCGGATTCCCTCAGCCGGGGGCTGCACCGGATACCGGAATTACTGTTGGAACTGTAGCTCCCGGTGCCAGTGTATCTGTCAGCTTCACGGTCTTCATCGTGTCTCTGCCTTCACCGCAGCAGCTTGTCAATCAGGCAAACGCCACCTATACCTTCACTCCGCCTGACGGGCGGCTGCTAAGTGGAAGTGCCGTCTCCAATACCGTGACCATCGCAGTCTCTGCCCCCAATCTGGCGGTGGTCAAGAGCACAACCTCCACCTCCGTTGCCCTTGGGGATACCATTTCCTATTCCGTGAACATCACCAATAACGGGATGGACCCTGTCAACAATGTCGTGCTCAGTGATCCAACACCGGGCGGGGCCACCTTTGTGCCGGGCAGCGTATCGGTGAACGGGGTGCCTTTTCCGAATGCCAATCCGGCCTCAGGGATTACTATCAGTACGCTTGCCTCCGGGGCTAGTGCCGTCGTCTCGTACAGTGTCACTGTCACCTCTGTACCCGGGGATGCCTCCATAGACAATCAGGCTACAGTTACTTACACCTCAGGTGTATTTAGCGGATCAACCTTCTCCAATCCCGTGGCAGTGCCTGTCTTCCAGCCCAATATCGCTGCGGTCAAAACAGCCAATACCGCCAATGCAACGGTCGGCGATACCGTAACCTACACCATAAATGTCACCAATACAGGCAACTACGGAGCAAGCCTTACAGTAACGGACAACATTCCAGCCGGCACCACCTTTGTAGACAATAGCGTGCTGATTGGCGGGCTGCCTCTGCCGCAGGCTAATCCCTCCACAGGAATTGCTGCCGGAACTATCGCTCCGGGGGCGACTGTAGCTGTCTCGTTCTCGGTGGTGATCACTTCACTGCCATCGCCGCAGCTGCTGGTGAATCAGGGAACCGTTGCTTCCAGCTTCACCTTGCCTGACGGAAGAATCCTGGGAGGGTCGGTGCTCACCAACACCCTGACCATCCCTGTCTCGAACCCGAATCTGGCTGTCGTCAAAACCACTGTAACCACCGCAACCAATGTGGGCGACACCATCACTTATTCCGTGACCCTAACCAATAACGGTATTGCTACGGTTAATAATGTCGTATTCACAGATGCCCTGCCTGCCGGTACCGCCTTTGTTCCGGGCAGTGTGCTCGTAGACGGCGTGTCCCGCCCTGCTTCTTCACCGGCTACCGGGGTGACCATAGGCAGCATCGCTCCGGGCGCTTCTGTAACGGTGGCCTTTAACGTAACGGTTACGTCTCTGCCGGCTTCAGGTGTACTGAACAATCAGTCATCCGTCAGCTTCACTTCCGGCGCCCTGTCCAGTGTAGCCTTCTCGAACATTGTGACCACTCCGGTCTTCCAGCCGGTTATCGCTGCTGCCAAGAGCTCGAGCTCTCAGAATGCCACGGTAGGCGATACCATTGTCTACACCGTCAATGTCAGCAATTCAGGGAACTATGCGGCATCGGCCACGCTGACTGATACTATTCCCGCAGGTACAACTCTGGTTCCGAACAGTGTACTGATTAACGGCTTCCCTGCTCCGGGTGCAGATCCCGCTACCGGAATCCCTCTGGGCAGTGTTGCAGCCGGTGCATCACTGACCGTAGTATTCTCTGTAGTGATCGACACGCTGCCAGCCAGCCAGCAGCTCAGCAATCAGGCCATTATCGCCTTCAACTATACGCTGCCTGACGGACGCGTCTTTAATCAGTCGGCCAGCTCGAACATCAATCTGATTCCGGTATCGTCGCCGGATGTCCTGGTTGCAAAGAGTACTACTGTAGTCGATGCAGTCCCGGGGGATACCGTTACGTACAGCATCGCAGTCACCAATAACGGAATTGCACCGGTTAACAATGCAGTGCTGAGCGATCCGATTCCGGCCGATTCTTCCTTTGTAGCCGGCAGCGTGGTCGTGGACGGCACTCCGCTGCCGGGAGGCAACCCTGCGAACGGGATCTCGCTCGGCACTATCGCCCCTGGTGCAGTGGTCCAGGTCACCTTCAATATTCTCGTCAACAGTCTTCCTAATCCGGCCACACTGAACAATCAGGCTTCGGTCAGCTTCACCTCCGGGGCATTCTCCGGCGCCTCTTATTCCAACAATCTAATTACCCCGGTATTCCAGCCGATTATTGGTGTCCTGAAATCTGCGGATACCACTAATGCCACGGTTGGAGATACCGTCACTTATGCACTAAGCGTCACCAATACAGGTAATCTTGCGGCAGTCGTCACCTTAACCGACTCTATCCCTGCGGGCGCTGTATTCATTCCGAACAGCGTCCTGATCAACGGCCAACCTGTTCCGGGTGCAGATCCGACTACCGGCATCAATCTTGGCACCGTTGCAGCCGGAGCTACCGTCACCATGACAGTCACCCTGCAGGTAACGGTAGCTTCCCTGCCTTCACCGCAGCAGCTGGTGAACCAGGCGGCGGCAACCTTCACCTTCACGCCGCCTGATGGACGTCTGCTCTCAGGCTCTACACTATCGAATACACTCGTCATTCCAGTCTCTTCACCGGACGTAACGGCAGTCAAGAGCACTCCGGCTGTCGATGCTGTAGTCGGCGATATCATCACCTATACGATTGCCGTAACCAACAACGGCATTGTTCCCGTCAACAATGTGGTCCTTGTTGACCCGATCCCGGCCGGCAGCCAGTTCGTTGCAGGCAGCGTAACTGTGGATGGCACTCCGCGTCCCGGTTCAAATCCGGGCACCGGTATCGTGATCGGAACGATCGCCCCGGGAGCGACCACAACGGTAACCTTCCAGGTTCAGGTCATCGTCATATGACAGACGGCTCACAGCTCCAGCCTGTCGTAAGTAATCAGTCCATGGTTCTGTACAGCTCGGCAGAGGGCACTGAATCGGTTACCTATTCCAATACCGTCAATACGCTTGTGGTGGGCCCGGTATTATTACTGCAAAAGCAAGCAGACCGCCTGAGCGCCTCCCTGGGGGAGACGCTCGTCTATACTGTGACCGCCAGGAATAGCGGCAATACCGGGGCGGTTGTCACCATCACGGATGTGCTTCCCCCAGGCGTCTCGTTTATTGCCAATAGTGTGCTTAGAGACGGAGTCCCCCTTCCGGGGGTCACTCCGTCTTCCGGCATTCCCCTTGGCCTACTCGCCGCCCATTCGGGAGTCAGTATCGCCTTCCAGGTCATTGTTATCTCGCTTCCACCTTCACTCGCGCTGCATAACAGGGCGGTTGGCACGTATTCCTTCACTACACCTGAAGGAAGAACGGTGAACGGGGAGATCCGCTCCAATCCGGTCAGTGTCTCCCTGCTGTCCTACCAGTTGTCCTCACTGCTCTCGGCCAGCACTCCCACTACCTTCATTGGGGATGTCGTCACCTATACCCTTCAACTCAGGAACGAAGGCACCCGGCCGCTGACCGGAGTCATGGCCACGCTTCCCGTTCCGGAAGGCACCTCTATCCTTCCCGGAAGTGTTATCGCTGGCAGGATTTATCAGCCTGAGGCCGACCCAGCTTCAGGCATCGGGCTGGGCTCGCTCCCTGCAGGCGCAGCCGCCGAGGTCTCCTACCGCGCTAGGGTGGCCTCGAACCCTCCAGGATCGGCGATTATGGCGAACGCGCAGATCTCTTATGAGGTCAACGACAACAGAACCTCCACCACAAGCAACACGGTTCAGATTACAGTCATCCAGCCCGGATTATCGGTAAAGCTGAAGGTTGATCTCTACAGCGCGGCGCCCGGTGACAACTTGCGGTACGAGTTCACTGTACAGAATAGCGGTAATATGGCGGTGAACGCACTGCTGACGGACGCCATTCCGCCAAGCGTACTATTCATCTGGGACAGTGTCCGTATTGACGGGGTTCCCCAGAGGGGCGTCCGCCCCGGGGACGGAATTCCGCTGGGCACCTTACGGGCAGGCGCTGTTATGGCGGTAGATTTTCTCGTATCTATTCCAGGTGCCACCGATATCCGCCAGACGCCGGCCATTCAGAATCAGGGAGTGGTCCAGTATACGTTCTCCCTGCCGGACGGGCGCAATGTCGGGCAGCTCTCCCGCTCCAATGCGGTGACCACGTTGCTGTTCACGCCCATCATTTCCATTCAGATTGAGGGCGAGCCCCCCATCGTCGAGCCTGGAGGTATCGCGGAATTCAACATTTACGTGTCCAATAGCGGGAATTATCCGGCAGAGGTCTCGGTGATCCGAATTGTACCGCAGGGTACCGTCATTAATCCCGATATCGTTACCATAAGCGCTATCGCCGTGCCCGGTACGCCATATAGCGGAACAGTTGCTCTGGGAACGCTGGAAGCGGGGCAGACCGTCACACTCACTTACTTTGTCACAATAAATGCGGATTATATGGGCAAGGATCTTCAAGGCTCCACGGCTGCCCTGTATCTGTTCACTATCGACGGACGCCGGTACTCCGGCGAAGCCCGTTCTAACACCTACAGGCTGCTCATGGAAGAAATCAGTGAATAATACAGCTCACATATCCCCCATCTCCCTGAATATACTTTAGTTACAACCTGCTGCTTCGTCTTAGTCTCCGTAGTGACATTACCGAATAACACAGTCCATGGGAGGTGGTCATCCTTGTCCCAGCCGTCCGGTCCATACGCATTTGTCGTATCCAAAGAAGACTGGTCCCTTCACCGCAAAGGCCATCAGGATCAGGAGCGTCACCAGCAAAAGGTCAGAGAAGCCATCAAGGGCAATCTGCCCGATCTGGTTACCGAGGAGAATATTATTTTGTCAGGCGGCAAGCAGATTGTGAAGGTGCCGATCCGCAGTCTGGATGAATACCGGATTATCTATAATTTCCGCAAGCAGAAGCATGTCGGACAGGGAGACGGGGACAGCCAGGTGGGGGATGTACTTGGCCGCGATTCCCAGTCGGCCCAGCCGGGCAAAGGGGATAAGGCGGGAGATCAGCCTGGGGCGGATACCGTTGAAGCTGAGGTCGATCTGGAGGATCTGGAGGATATTCTGTTCCAGGATATGGAGCTGCCCCATCTGAAGCCGAAGGATAAGGAAGAGATTGAGGTCAAATCGATTGTCTTCAACGATATCCGCAAAAAAGGCATGATGTCGAACATCGATAAAAAGCGTACACTTCTTGAGAATCTGCGGCGCAATGCCAGCAGCGGCAATCCCGGAATACACAGCATCAGCCCTGATGATCTACGTTACAAAACCTGGGATGACATCACGGTCCCTCACTCGAATGCCGTGATTATCGCCATGATGGACACCTCAGGCAGTATGGGCACTTTTGAAAAATACTGCGCCCGCAGCTTCTTCTTCTGGATGACCCGCTTCCTGCGCCGCCAGTATGAGAAGGTGGATATTGTGTTCCTGGCCCATCATACGGAAGCCAAAGAGGTCAGCGAGCATGACTTCTTCACCCGGGGGGAGAGCGGGGGGACGATCTGCTCCTCGGCGTATCAGAAAGCACTGGAGATTATCGACAGCCGCTATCCGCCTGCCAAATACAACATCTATCCCTTCCATTTCTCGGATGGCGACAATCTGACCTCCGACAATGAGCGCTGCGTCAAGCTGATCGGCGAGCTGCTGAAGCGCAGCAACATGTTTGGCTACGGCGAGGTGAACCAGTACAACCGCAGCAGCACCCTGATGTCCGCCTACCGCCACCTGAAGCAGGAGCAGTTCATGCATTATGTGATTAAGGATAAGAAGGAAGTGTATCTGGCGCTGAAGGCTTTTTTCGGCAAAAAGGTTACTGAAGCTTAAGCAGCCTGACATTAGACTTGTCAGCCCAAGCCACCCCGGGCTATGCGCATTCTTGTTGTGAGTTCCCGCCCCGCCCTGCCGCTTATTGCGGTGTGCGGGGTTTTTTGTGCTGTCGAACTTGCACCGCATATCCCTGTTGACTATTATATCGGCAGCCGATATAATAAATGTATCGGTTGACGATATAACGACAGATGGTATAACGTCAGATGCTATAACGCCGAATGATACAAAGGAAATTCCCGGTCTGTGAAATGAAGCTCAAAGATACGCGATAAGGAAGGTGATGGCATTGTCCGGCAACAATGAGTACGGGGCGCTAACCGAAGGCGTCTATTATATCCTCTTGTCACTGCTCACCCCGATGCACGGCTACGGGATTATGCAGAACGTGAAGCTGCTGAGCAATCAGCGTGTGGAGCTGGGTGCAGGCACGTTATACGGGGCGTTAAGCACACTTGTGGAACGAGGCTGGATCAAGCTGCTGGCTGGCGGAGAAGATTCCCGCAAGAAGGAGTATCAGATTACGGAGCTAGGCAAATCGATCGTCCAGAGTGAAATGACAAGGCTTGACGAGTTGCTCACTAATGGAAGAAAACTAATGGGAGGCGAAGTGTAATGAGTCAGGTGGTGCGCAAATTTTTCATGGATTTCGAGAAGGAAGAAGCGTGGCTGAATGAAATGTCGGCCAAGGGATTGGCCCTGGTGGAGCATTCTTGGGCCCGTTATGTGTTCGAAGAGAGCGCTAAGGGGGAGTATATTTACCGGATTGAGCTGCTGGAGAAGGACCCGAAGGAGGCGGCAGGCTACTTGCAATTCATGGAGGAGACCGGAGCCGAGCGGGTGCCATCCGGGACCCCTACCAAGGCCAATCGTGCCTTCATGAACCAACGCTGGGTGTTCTTCAGAAGAAAGGCCTCTGAAGGCCCCTTCCAGATCTATACCGATGCAGATTCCAAGATCAAGCACTATCAGAGAATCTATAAAGTCTATCTGTCCCTCGCATTCATGGAGCTGATCATCGGCTCTTTAAATCTCATGCTGATTATGCTGAACACTTCTTCTAACATCTACAAAATCAACCTCGTCGTGGGAGTGTCCGTTATCATTCTGGGCCTGTTCTTCATCTGGCTCAGCCTGCCTATCCGCCGCAAGATCGCGCGGCTGCAGCAGGAGAAGCTGATTCGGGAGTGAGGAACTGCTTTACAATCTCGCAAACCAGCGGAAATAGTAGAATTAATACTCCTGCGGGCTAACCATAGCTACAGCATCCACAACCACTGCAGATAACAAGTGGATTAATGCAGCTTAATTCTTCAACGTTTGACGATTATAGGGAACTAAGTGGAAAAACAGCATCTGCTATTGCCGATTTGGCTGCTACCGGGAGAGGTATGAATATTTAAGTGTTGTTTTTCCAACTCTTGCCGGAGTATCGTCTATTTATTGGTTAGCAAGTGCCCAATATCCACCTATTTCCCCCATCACATCAAGGGGAGCCGTTTTTCGCATATATCTGGACCGCGTGCCTGCTCTCCAGCACATTGTGTTCGGTTTTTCGCATACACATACACCTGGACCCTACTTGCTCATACACACCTCGACCTACGTCAAAATTAAAGGGCTATCCCAAGCAGTCATCATGACTTTTGGGACAGCCCTAATTCCAATATTTTTCCGCTCCGACCAGGCTTATGCCTGCTCCGCTTACTGCACCTTCTCGCGGTCCTTGCCCTTGTCGGATTCCCCGGCGTTCTTGTTCGCGGCCTCGCGGTCCTGCATCATCTCGTCTACTGACTTCACCTTGAGCCGGGCGGCGCCTTCGTTGCCGGCATTCGTCGGGATCAGGTCACCGGAGGCAAGGCGTTCCTTCGCTTCTGCAATAGCTGCGCTGTACTGCGGCAGCCACTGTTCTCCGGCCACCAGCATCTCGTCAACCATCTGCCAGATCTCCTTCGGATTGCAGACGGCGCCGACCAGCGGGTCCATCATGAACGCCTGGCGCAGCAGCTTGTCGTCTCCATGCACAGCTGCTTCTACCGCCAGGCGCTGCACAGAGATGCTGACGTTGCAGACCGCCGCCGGTCCAAGCGGCAGGTCACCGACCAGCGGCATCGAGATGCCGTTGCGGTCCACGTAGCCCGGCGCTTCAATAATGGCATCATCCGGCAGATTGGAGATCACGCCGTTGTTCACCATGTTGAAGTGGCCTCTGTACACACGCCCTGTCTCCAGCCCTTCGATAATAAACGAGCCATGCTCCTCGCCCCGCTTCTCCGGGATGTACTCCAGCGCCGGGTCCTTCATCCAGTTCGGAAAGTCCGTCTCGAACCAGTTACGGCCTTCCGTGCAGACCCGCAGGTAGCCGCCCGTCTCCCCGTTGATCCATACGCCCAGATCAATCCAGTCCATGATCTCGCTCGGGCGCTTGCGGTACCAGGGCACATATTCGCTCAGGTGACCGTTCGATTCCGTGCTGTAATAGCCGAAGCGGCGGAGCATATCAATCCGTACCTTCTCGGTACGGCTGTACTCAGGATGCTTCTCGAAAGCCTCGAGCAGACCTGCCGTCAGATCCTTGCCTTCATGCTTCGCAGAGATATACCAGGTCTGGTGATTGATCCCGGCACAGATAATGTCCACCTGCGATTTCTCCAGGCCGCACACCTGAGCGATTTGCTGATGTCCATGCTGTACGCCATGGCAGAGCCCGATGGTCTGCACACCGCCGTATTTATTACAGGCCCAGGTCAGCATAGCCATCGGATTCGAGTAGTTCAGAAGCAATACATCCGGCGCAGCTGTCTCACGGATATCACGGCAGATCTCCAGCATCTCCGCAATCCCGCGCTGCCCGTACATAATCCCGCCTGCGCACAGCGTATCTCCTACACACTGATCCACGCCATACTTCAGCGGAATATCCACATCGGTAGCGAAGGCCTCAAGGCCACCCATACGGATAGTACAAAATACGTACTTGGCCCCCTTGAGCGCTTCCCTGCGGTCCGTAGTGGAAGAGATGGTGATATCCAGACCATTCTCCTTAATATCCCGCTGGCACAGTTCGGTGACCATGTCCAGGTTATGGCTGTTTATATCCATGAACGAAACTTCGATATTACGGAATTCCGGCACAGTCAGCAGGTCGCGCAGCAGTCCGCGGGTGAACCCGATACTGCCTGCCCCGATAAAGGTTACTTTAAAAGACATAATAATCATCCTCCGGCAATGAATTATTGACTCCTGTCCATTGTAACAAGGGGACTGCCGGAAGCGTAACCAATATCATGACCATTTTGCCGGCATCCTGTCAACAATCCTAACTTTCTATACGCCATACCCTTCCCCGGTAGAACACGAAACTATCCTTCACTCCAGTAATGGCGTTCGATAGAGTTGCGGTATTCGATAGGAGTGCAGCCTGAATATTTCTTGAATAGCAGATGAAAATACTGCCTGCTGCTGATCCCCACATAGTCGGCAATCTCCGCTACCGGAATCTCCCCCTGTCCTAGCAGCATCCGGGCCTTCTCCATACGCAGCTGGTTCAAGTAGTCCGTCAGGGTCTGCCCTGTGTGCGTCCGGAAGATGCGGTGCAGATAACCCGGGTGAACATTCACGGAGAGCGCAACCTCCTTAACCTGAATGCTCCGGTCATAATTCTGGTGCAGGAACTCGATGGCCCGCCGCACGTAGAGCTGCGAGGGCTGCTGGCTGGACGGGAGCGACTCCATGCGCAGCCGGGCCAGACGCAGCAGCAGCTCCGCGAAAAGCAGATGCACCATGCTGCTCCCCTTCCGCCCGCGTTGATCCAGCTCCAGCACCAGCGCCTTCAACACATGGAAAACCTCCTCCTGATCGGACAACACCAGACTATCGAACGGATGCCGCATAAGCTCTGCCAACACCTCCTCCTCCCGGGCCAAGCTGCCAATGGACGGAACTACTCCCCCATATTCGGTAAAAGCAAATTCCACATTTAGCATCCGGCATGAGGAGCCCTCTTCCACAATCAGCCGGTGCGGCACCTCCGCATCCAGCAGAATCATCTCTCCCCGCTTCAGCCGGAAGGGCGTATCGCCGCCCGCTTCATCCCGCACCTCCACTACACAGCTGCCCGAGATAAGATACATGATCTCCGTGGAGTTGTGATGATGGTAAGCCATCGTATAATTGCTCCATTGCTTATAATAGTAAGCCAGAAAGTGCGGGCTATAATCCCGCTCCAGCAATCCCTGCTCAAAAAGACTCCCGTTCATCTCCGCCACACCGCCCGCCTCCCCTCTGCCAGTATCGATAGCACAAGTGTATCGCTTGAGCGCAGGCAGGACAAGAAGCGAGTTGCCCCCTCCCCCCATCCACAAGCCTACGCACCCCTCGCCAGCAAATTGTGTTCGGTTTTTCGATTACATTCCGCCCACGACCCTCTCGCCAGCAAATTATGTTCGGCTTTCCGCATACATTCCGCCCACGCACCCCTCGCCAGCCGATTGTGATCGGTTTTCCGATCACATTCCGCCTACATGCCTTCATACCAGTCTGGAGCTTACATGCCCAGATTCCCCGGCGCAAAAAAAGAGCAGAAGGCCCGCGCCCTCTGCTCCCGTTCATCATCTTCAATGAATCTTTGTCAATATTCCATTCACCAGACTGTACACCGCGCCACCCTCTATCTCTTCGGGCTGTCCATTCAGCAGGTAGATGCCGGTCTCTTCGTCAATTCCGTAATTCGGCAGCTCCCCGAGGGTACGGACCGCTGTCCGCAGATGCTCCTCCTCATCCCACTGGGTGAAATGGACGGATAGCAGCAGATCAGGAATCAGATTAAGGCCCTTGCGGTGTTTGAATTGTCTGCTCTCATTATCCTTGGCGGAAATTACACAGCACTCCGGGCTAATCAAGGCTCCTGCCGAGAAGCCGGTAACCGGCACACCGGACTCATACCGCTGTCGGATCACCTCCCCGATAGCTGTATCCACAATGAGGTCGGCATACAGATCCGTATCCCCGCCTCCGATAAAGATCCCGCCGCAAGCCCGCAGACTCTCCATAGCTGTCTCCACCGCTGTGGATTTCAGCGGCAAATAACGGATCTCGGATATCCCCGCGTCAACCAGCGGCTGCATGCAAGCTGCCATATAGTCCGGCCAGTCTTCGCCTTCTTCAAATAATACAGCGACTGGTCCTGCTGCCATCACGCTTACGAACCTCCGTGCCAGTCCACGGGTAAACGGAGGACCGCCGCCGTTCAGAAATAAATGCTTGTCCATGACATCACCTTCAGTATTCAAGATATCCTGCATCTTACCTCATCCATCTTATAGAAAAGCGCAGGTTCCCGCAATACGCTTCCTCGCCCGCTCCCCCTCAGCCTTTTATCCCTTCAGCCCTGAAAAGAAATCATCGACTGCTTCAGCTGCTCCGCCAGCTCCTCCAGCCTGTGCGACAGGGCGACCAGCTCCCTGCTGACCGTGAATTGCTGTGAGGACATGGACGCCACCTCTTCCGTAGAGGCGCTGGTCTGCTGCACCACCGAGATCACACTCGCCATGGATTGTCCCACTTGCTGCTGGTATTCGGCCAGCTCGGAGACCGCCGCCGAGGATTGGTTCAGAACTCCGCTGAACACCTCCATCTCGGCCCTCACACTCCCGAAGATGAGCGAGGATTCCCGGACCGAGGCCAGCTGGCTGTGGAACATCGGCGCAGCCTCACTCACAACCTTGACCGTGTTCTCGATATGGCCGCTGATCTCCTCGGTAATCCGGGAGACAGAAGCAATCGACTCACTCGATTGATTGGCCAGCCCTCTGATCTCATTGGCAATGACTATGAAGCCTCTCCCGGCGGCGCCTGCGCGCACGGCTTCAATTGAAGCGTTCAGCGCCAGAATATTCGTCTGCTTGTTCATCGCAATCATCGGGGAGAGAATGCTGCGGATCAGCACCGTGCTATCCCGCAGCATGGCTGAATTCTCCTGAATCAGGTCCATCAGCTTCAGCACATCCTCACTCTGCGATACCAGCCTCTTCATCCGCTCCGCTCCCTGGTCACTGACCTCCATGACCTTCTCAGCGGAAGCGGCCATCACTGCATTCCTTTCTGCTACTTCGCTGGTCTTGCCGCCCATCAGCTCCACCTTGGCATTGCTGCTCTCGGCCTCGGCTGCCAGACTGGCGGCTCCCCCGGCGATTTCGCCGGTAGCAGTTGCGACCTCACTGGCCTGGCCGCTGATCGCGCCGGAAGCGGCAACGAGCTGCTCCGAGGTCACCAGCACTTCAGCAGCCGAGTTGCTGCTCTGCCCGGCCATCCGGGAGATCTGCTCCATCATCCGGTTAAAGCTGTGGCCCAGCCGTCCGATCTCATCCCGGCCCTTGAAGCTGGTCCGCACCTGCAGATTGCCCTGCTCGCCCTCTTCCATCAACCGGGCCAGCTTGCCAAGCGGACGGCCGATCAGCCGCACCAGAACGTAGCCAATGATCAGAGCAATCAAGGCTGCAGCCAAGACTACCAGCAAGGTAATATAGAGCAGCCTGTCGGCCGATTTGGTGAAATCGCTCACCGGCGCATAACCCAGCAGCGTCCAGTCCGCTGTACTCAACGGCTGGTAGACTACCAGCTGCGCACTCCCCTGCTCATCCCCGGCTGTGAAGGACCGCTTCCCGCTCTCCCCTTGCCGTGCTCCGGCCGGCTCTTGTCCCTCATTCTCCCGTTTTCCGGTCAGCTCCCGCTCCTCACTCTTCACTGCCCCAGGCAGCTTCTGCTCCTCACCCTTTTGCACTCCCGTCAGCGCCCCGTCCTTTAACGCTCCAGTATGTATGTAAGAAGCCTGCCCGAGCAGTGCATCGTCAGCACTGTATGCAACCCGGCCCGAAGAATCGAGGATGCGGATCTCCCCACCCAGCCCGATATGCAGGTTGGACAGCACATCTGTCAGTGCCTGTCCCTTCACCTCGATCAGCATATAATACTCTGCCGCCGGATTCTGAATATTCCGCAGCAGACGGCCCATCGTCATAGCGGACTCGCTGTACGCGTCGAAGAAGCCTTTAGCCCGGACGGGGAACCAGACCGGATTGCCTTTACCGTTATCAATCTCCTTCATCCGGGCCAGGATGCCTTCATCACTGCGCACTCCGCTAATCCCCGTCGATTTGTAGGATTCGGCGTCCACCATGCTTCTTGCGACCAGCCGGACTCCGAGCAGCCGCTCATCCGATCCTCTGACGGAGTCCAGCTTGCGGCGTATCCGGTCCTCTGCGGCTGACCTTGCAACCGTACCGGCGGACGGGCGATTAACCGTCTCCATATCAGCCTTTAACGCCGGATCTACAGCGAATTGCCTGGAGAGCGCTTCATATTCAGCGAACAGGAAATCCAGCTTGTCCGCCGCCTGGACAATGGACTGTGAGGAGGCTGCTGCCACCTCATCGGTAATGATCCCTTTTGCCGCATAATAGGAGGTTAAGCCCAGAACTGAGGACAACAGGACAATAGTACAGAACAGAATTACGAATAACTTGACGCCAACCGAGCTGAAATTAATGAATCGCCGCCGTTTCATTACACTCTCCCCTTATCATGCAGATTACGATTTCTCCTCCATAAAAGAAAGGTGCAGCCCCTCAGAACTGCTTCAAGGCCGCACCCGTTATTCGTACATACATTGTCTAATTACTATTTCCTATCCCTTGCTTGCCCCCGCCGTCAGGCCGTCAACCAGCAGACGCTGCAGGAAGGCGAAGAGAATCATTATGGGTACAGAAATCAGCACGGCTCCCGCCGCGAACAACGTGAAGTTGGAATTCTGCATCGTATTGACCATATCCCACATCCCCACGGCAACCGTCCAGTTCTCCTTGGTCCGCAGAATCAGCTTGGCGAAGATGAAATCGACCCACGGGCCCACAAACAGGGTCAGCGCTATATAAGTGATCATCGGACGGGATAAAGGCAGAATAATCCGGGTGAAAATCCCAAAGTTGCTCGCCCCGTCAATCCGCGCGGCTTCATCCAGCGAACGCGGAATCGTGTCCAGGAAGCCCTTGGCGATCAACGTCCCTCCGAGCGGTGCTCCGGCTGCATAGACGATAATAAGGGCCAGATGAGTATCCAGCAGATTGAACTCCTTCAGCAGCAGATAGATGGCAATCATGCTCATGAAGCCCGGGAACATCCCGAGAATCAGCAGTGTGGACATGGTGGTCTTACGGCTTTTGAACCGGAACCGGGATAAGGCATAGCTGGTCAACAGCGTCAGCACCACCCCGATCAGCATCGAGAACACCGCAATCTTAAGCGTATTCCCATACCAGGTTCCAAACATATAGACTGGTGAGGTGAACAGCTCCTTATAGTGGGCGAGGGTGAATGTCTCGGGGATCAGCGTCTTGCTGTACAGGGATTTACCCGGACGGAAGGATGCAAGCAGGATCCAGAGTGCAGGATAGATTGCAGCGACCGCCAGGGCAACGAGAACAATATAGCTTAAGCAGAGGCGAATAAAGTGCGCAGCTTTGCGTCCGATAATCATTGAATCATATCCTCCTCTTGGAACGATTTGGTCCGGCGGTAATTGTACAGGGAGAACCCGGCAACAATGATGAACAGGATGATGCCTATTGCCGACGCCATATTATTCTTGTTCTGATCCAGCGTCAGCTTATACAGCCAGGTGACGAGCAGGTCCGTCGAGCCGGCGTACTGGTAGTTCCCGTTCACCGGGTTCCCTCCCGTCAGCAGGAAGATCGCATTAAAGTTGTTGATGTTACCCGCGAACTGCATAATCAGCGTAGGTGCGGTAGAGAACAGGATCATCGGCAGAGTGACAATCCGGAATTTCTGGTAATTTGTCGCGCCGTCGACTTCAGCAGCCTCATACATATCGCGGGGAATCGTAGTCAGCACCCCCATAATCAGCAGCATCGATACCGGAATTCCTACCCACATGTTGACGACAATAACCGTAACCTTGGCCCAGAATGGATCGGTCAGCCAAGGCAGGCCGCCTAGTCCGAAATAGCCGAGATACTGATTGATCGGGCCGAACTGCCCGTTGAACAGGTTGCGCATCAACAGGAGCGAGATCATCTGCGGAATAGCGTAAGGAATGATCAGGAGCATTCTCCACATGCCTTTGAAGCGTATGCCTTTTTGGCTGATCAGCAGGGCAACCAGCATCCCGCCGAAATAAGTAGTTACAGTCGAAAGAACCGCCCAAATAATGGTCCAGGTAAGTACACCGTAAAAGGTATGGCTCCAGGATTTCAGCACCAGCAGATTGCGGAAGGTCTCGAACCCTACCCAGTCTACAAGCTTCGCCGGAGGAATGTGGTTCGGTGCAGCATAGTTGGTAAAGGCCAGCATGATCATAAAGATGATCGGCATAATGGTGAAGAACAGAATGCCCATACCCGGGAGCAGCAGGAAGCTCTGGGCGAATTTATAATCGAGGATATAACGTACAGATTGTTTAAATGTATTGGACGGACGGCCGTTTTCGCGTTCTGCTCCGATTTTATAGGCATCCCTAATATTCATATACCAGACGATCAGGAATAACACAAAGAACAGCAGGGTGATCAGGCTTTCAATCAGAATGACGATGGAATGGTCCCCGGGAACCATTTTGGCAATCCCCTTTACCTTTTCCAGACGGCTTGGAGATTCCCCGAGCGTAGTAATCCCCCAGAAGGCTCTTCCCAGATTGCTAATGAAATAGATAAGTGCCACAGCTTCTACAGCTATGAACATAAGCCCTTTGATGAATTGGCGGTTATATATTTGCCCGAGTCCCATAAAAATGGCCGACAGTATTCCAGCTCTCGCTTTGTGTCGCTGCATTTCCCTTCCGTTCTCCTCTCCGTGCGGAATTCAAGGAAACTGCCCGCCGCAGGCTATGCGGCGGGCAACTCTAATTCCACGGTAAGCTGTTGATTGTGTAGTTACTGGGCAGAAGCCCCGTTGTTCAGGTCTTTAATCTGCTCTACGGCTTTGTCCATGGCTGCCTTCGGATCAGTATTGTTATCCCAGATGGCCGGAAGTGCAGCATTCACCGGGCTCCAGACGTTCCCCATCTCAGGAATCGAAGGCATCGGCTGGGAGTTCTTCGCCTGTTCTGCGAACGCGGATACGAACTCGTCACCCGTAATCTGCGGATCTTTCAGCGCTTCGAGGTTCGTCGGCACGGAGCCGACCAGCTTGTTAAGTGTCAGCTGCGAATCTTTGCCGGAAGCAAAGTGTGCATAGAGTTTAGCCGCATTCGGATACTGAGTGTAGGCGTTGACGGTGAAAATTTTGATCCCGGAGAAGGTAATGGCGGTTTTGCCGTCAATAGTAGGAACCGGAGCAATTCCGAGGTTGTCGCCCAGCGCTTCTTTATATCCCGCAAGCTCCCAAGGTCCTGTAATATCCATGGCGACATCACCGCTGTTGAACAGGCTGCGCTTGATGTCCGGGTTAATGTCACCGCTCTTGATCGGCAGGACTTCCTTCAGCTTGGCAAATTCAGTCAGGCCTTTGATCGCACCTTCATTGTTCAGGCCGATATCGTCCTTGTCGGTACCGTCTTTGCCGAACAGGTAACCTCCGGTAGTGGCGATGAACGGATAGTTGAAGTACATGTTGCCTACTTCCCACATAATGCCGTAACGGTTCTTGGCTTTATCCGTGAACGTTTTGCTGAAGGCAATGACGTCATCGAAGGATTTGGGAGCTTCTTTGACCAGAGACTTGTTGTAGAACAGCGCATAGGTCTCCGCCGCTCTCGGATAGCCGTACAGCTCGCCGTCATAGGAAGAACCCACGATGGAAGCCTCAGTGTTCTCCGCCTTGGTCTGTTCTGCAAAAATATCATTAGGGAGCAGCAGACTCGCGCTTGCCGCCTTGCCGAGATTATCATGAGGAATGATGATGACGTCCGCAGCCAGGCCGGAAGGGCCGTCCTGGGTGAGCTTGCCAACCTGATCCGGCGGGGCTACCTCTTCAATTTTGACCGGAACGTTATACTTGGCAGTGAACTGCTTCGCAACTTCTTCAGCGAACTGTCTTTCTTCCTTACTCTCCCAGATCACAAGTGAAGCGCCCTCTTCCGGGACGATCTCACCTGCTGCCGGTGCGTTGTCGCTGCCTGCCCCCGCATTATCGGTAGCTGCTGCATTATCCGCAGGAGCATTAGTCGCTGCCGCATTTCCTCCGGCATTGTTGTTTGAGCCGCACGCCGTAATTGACATTGCCATCGAGCACGCTGCGGTGAGAACCATAAGTTTTTTGAGATTCATTCCTTTTAACCCCTCCTGTGTGTGTATATCACTTGATTTGACGATGATGCTTCTTTTGACTTGACTGACTTGACGTTGCTGCTCCCTACTTTGCGCAAACGATTTCAGAGGATTCAAAAAAAATTCTGCTTTCTCCAATTGCCTCTTCCGAATACGTTATACCCGGTTTAGAAAGCGCTTCATTCCTGAATCCATAATACATCAGCTAACTCGCAGTTGTAAAAACGTTTGCACATAGTAAATTCAATAGAATTCAGCCGTTTATTATGGATAATGTTACCTTTACTCTTTTTATCACATGATTTCTTTAAATAACTTGAATATACTTCGGTTTAAAAATTCTTTTCTGCATTTTTTGTCGTATTTAGACGAATATTGTTGTATAATTGCTAAATATTATCAATTTACAGACTTTGGAAATCGGTTTCCCCTTCCTGAAACTTTGTGCAACTGTTTGTACAAACCTCTTGAACCTCATTTTGTTCCGTGCTATAATCCAAACCATCATGAAACACCTCATTCTTCACCAATCTAAAGGCACTGTCCCTTCTCGGGTACAACCTCGGCGTAATCTAACCGGCGGTTGTGCCTTTTTGTTGTGTGCAGAATCGGGTGTGTAGTCTATATAAATTGAACCACTGTTTTTTATGTTTTGGGATTAGCCGTGACTCCAGAGAAGTTTTGGACTTCCGGCCGCTGTTGTCTGCAGATTTCATGATTTATACCGCTGTTCGCGGTCGAAATCCGCAGACAAAGGCGGTCGCTACCGCTCCTCCAGTTCCAAAATTCCCCTCCGCCACTTTTCCCTTAACTTAAATTTTTAAGTTCAATCTATATAGCCAAACTAAATCTAGGAGGAATTAATATGTTATTAGAAGCCGTGTATCATCGTCCCCGTCTGAACTGGTCGTATGCCTATGATCACAACACCATCCACCTGCGGCTGCGTGCCAAGAAGGGGGATCTGACCGAGGTCTTCGCCTGGGCGGGTGATAAATATGCCTGGGACACCACCAAGGAATTGATCCCGATGACCCTGTTCACTTCCGATGCAATGTTCGATTACTGGGAATGCGAATCGGTTCCGCTCTACCGCAGGCTGAAATATGGCTTCCTGCTGCAGCAGGGCCAAGAACGGATCTGGATGACAGAGAGTGATTTCCAGAAGGAGCGTCCCGCGAACCCCAACCGGCTGTTTGAATTCCCCTACATAAGCCGCGGTGATGTCTTCACACCTCCGGCCTGGGTCAAGGATGCGGTGTTTTATCAGATTTTCCCGGAACGGTTCGCTAACGGCAATCCCGGCATAAGCCCTGCTAATGTGGAGCCTTGGGGCGGAACCCCCCGGCCGGATAATTTCTTCGGCGGAGAT
The DNA here is from genome assembly GCF_000517965.1 of Paenibacillus sp. FSL R7-277. Classification (NCBI taxonomy): domain Bacteria; kingdom Bacillati; phylum Bacillota; class Bacilli; order Caryophanales; family Paenibacillaceae; genus Paenibacillus; species Paenibacillus sp. FSL R7-277. Next base: position 58,490 of record NZ_ASPX01000002.1, on the reverse strand, counting down.
CTGCAGGGTGTCATAGATCATCTCGACCATCTGACGGAGCTGGGCATTACGGGCATTTATTTCACACCGGTCTTCACTGCCACCACCAATCACAAATATGACACGGAGGACTATATGCAGGTCGATCCGCATTTCGGTGATGTGGACACGCTGAAAAGATTGGTCGATGCTTGTCATGAGCGCGGCATCCGTGTGCTGCTGGACGCGGTCTTCAACCATGCGGGCCGTACCTTCGCTCCGTTCGTGGATGTACTGGAGAAGGGCGAGGATTCGGAGTATAAGAACTGGTTCCATATCCGGGAATATCCGCTCCAGGTCGTGAACAACATTCCGACCTACGATGCCTTCGCCTTCGAGCCGTTGATGCCGAAGCTGAACACAGAGCATCCTGAAGTGAAGGAATATTTGCTGAAGGTCGCAGAGTATTGGATTAAGGAGGTCGGCATCGACGGCTGGCGTCTGGATGTGGCCAACGAGGTGGATCACGAATTCTGGCGTGATTTCCGCAAAGTCGTGAAGCGTGCCAACCCCGAGGCTTACATTCTGGGCGAGATCTGGCATGAATCAGCCCCTTGGCTGGAAGGCGACAAATTCGATGCCGTCATGAACTACCCGTTCACAGATGCAGTGCTTGACTTCTTCGTCTACGGAACGCTGGATGCGGAAGGCTTCGCCCATTCGATCGGCAGACAGCTGTCCCGGTATCCGCTCCAGGCCAGTGAGGTCGCCTTCAATCTGCTGGACAGCCATGATACTGCGCGTCTGCTGACTGTAGCCGAGGGCGATAAGAACGTCATGAAGCTGGCTGCACTGTTCCAGTTCACCTTCATGGGCACGCCCTGCATTTACTACGGGGACGAGATCGGAATGGATGGCGGAGGCGACCCGGACTGCCGTAAATGTATGGAGTGGGACCCGGAGCGGCAGGACCGCAATTTATTCAACTTTTACCGTAAGCTGATTGAGATCCGCGGCAGCCATCCGGCGCTGCGCACCGGACGCTTCACCTTCCTTGAAGCCGCAGCCGGGGGCAGCAAGCTGGCCTACGAGCGCAGTCTGGGTGATGATCTGATTATCGTACTGATTAATACGGAGGAGACGGTGCAGACCTTCCGGCTGGACGTCCAGGAACGCAATTGGGAGAATCTGTGGACCGGCGAAGCGCTCCATGCCGAACGCGGAAAGCTGTCACTGAGGTTGCCTGCATACGGCTTCGCTGTGCTTCAGGCCAATATGTCCTAAACTCTGATCGGTTTCTTATGGGCTGATCCAGAACATTTTGGCGCAAACGTTTGTAGAATGAAATAGAGCTACTACTTAGTATAGGACACAATAGAATCAATTCTGTTGTGTCCTCTATATAATGAGTATTTATAGGTGTCTGCTGAAATTTTTGAACCAGCTATTCTTCCGGAAAAGTAATGTTCAACTGCTTACTTTTTAGAGATTGATAAGACAAACTCTACTCTATTTGCACTAATTTTGCACAAAATCCCCTTGTTCATTGCACAGATTTGCATCCCCCTCTGCTCCACTTCCAGATTCACAATAGCTTAAGCCGTATCGCAGTGTAGTGCTCAGAACGTAGAAGCCACGGGGATTACGCCCTATGCGAGGTTTCACTATTTACAATCATCCCCACTTCGATTAATATTACTGTGTAAAGCAAACGGTTCCATTAGGAGGTTTCTATGACAGTTACCATTAAGGACGTTGCCAAGAAAGCGGGGGTCTCACCCTCCACGGTGTCCCGGGTGTTGTCAGGCCATCCCAGAATCAGCTTAGAAACTTCCCGTAAGGTCAAAGTGATTATGGAAGAAATGGGCTACACCCCGAATATGATGGCCAAAAGTCTGGTATCCAAGACCACTAACAGTATCTGCATCATTCTTCCGAAACCGGCTGAAGAGCTGTTCTCCAATTTGTTTTTTATGGAATTAATCCGCGGGATCGTCACTCAGTCCAGCCGTTCCGGCTATGATGTGCTGATCAGCTCCGGGGCGAACGAGAAGGAGGAGCTTGAAGCTGTCTCCCGTCTGCTCAAGGGACGCCGCGTGGACGGCGTTATTCTGCTGTATTCCCGTAAAGACGATGCGGTGATCGATTTCCTGCAGTCGGGCGGTTATCCCTTTGTCCTGGTGGGACGGAGCGACCGCTACGAGGATATTCTGTCAGTGGACAATGATAATATCATGGCCGCCTATGATGCGACGAATCATCTCATCTCCATGGGGCATGAACGCATCGGCTTCGTCAGCGGGCCGCCGAACCTCATCGTCTCGCGCGACCGGCTGGAGGGTTACCGCAAAGCCATGCAGGGCAAGGGTCTGGAAATGAAGGATGAATGGATCGTTGAAGGCGAATTCCTGCAGGACAGCGGCTATAGGGCAATGTCCTTCTTCATGAATCTTCCGAACCGTCCGACAGCGCTTGTCGCGGTGGATGATATGGTCTCATTCGGGGTACTCCGCGGATTGAACGAGCTGAAGTACAAGGTCCCTGAGGATCTGGCGATTGTCAGCTTCAACAATATCCCGCTCTCCGAGCTGTCCAGTCCTCCGATCAGCAGCATTGATATCGGGATTTATCATCTTGGCTATACGGCCTCTCAGGTGTTGATCCAGAACATTCAGAAGCCGGATAATCAGGACGGATATACGAATCGTTTTGTCATTCCCCACCGTCTAATTGTACGGGAGTCCTCTATGCATACTCCGGGAAATTAAGGCATGTACAAGAAAATGAATGAAGCAGAGTTACGCTTCATTTATTTTTTGGAACTTTGTACAAACGTTTGCGCTAAAGTTCAGAATGTTGCTGGTAGGGGGATTCCCGCCTGCGGCTACTGGCGGTGAGGCTGGGGCTGATACACACTTTTTTAGTTTTCACTGTTCGGCCCTCGTGTGAATAGGAATTGTTGCACATTTTGCAGGAATTCCACCAGCAGGGCACGATTCGCAGAGAAATGTTGCATATTTTGCAGGATTCTTGCCCAGTTGGCGCGATAACCACATCTAATTGTTAACTAATCATATTAGGAGGTTCAACATGTCATATATCAAAGCCTGCCTGTTCGATCTGGACGGTGTTCTCGTGGACACTGCCCGGTATCACTATATTGCCTGGAGGGAGCTGGCCGAAGAGCTTGGATTTGTCTTCACAGAGCAGGATAATGAGCGGCTCAAGGGCGTCAGCCGGGCTGCTTCGCTGAATATTCTGCTGGAGATCGGCGGCATCACACTTGCTGAAGACGAGAAAGCCCGGCTGGCCGAGCAGAAGAATAACCGCTATGTCGAGTATATCGCCAAGATGGACAGCTCGGAGATTCTGCCCGGCGCCCTGGACTTTCTGCAGGAATGCCGGACCGCCGGCATCAAGGTAGCCCTCGGCTCCGCCAGCAAGAACGCCATGACCATCCTGAACAATACCGGCCTGACCCCATACTTCGATGCCATCATCGACGGCACGCATACCAGCGCGGCCAAGCCTGACCCGGAGGTCTTCCTGCTGGGTGCGCAGGCTCTGGATACCGTTCCCGCACACTGCGTCGTCTTCGAGGATGCCGCTGCCGGTATCCTGGCCGCTTCCCGTGCCGGTATGCGCAGCGTGGGCATAGGCTCACCCGAGACGCTAGGCGGAGCCACACTAGTTGTCCATTCCCTGCGGCAGCTCACTGTTGCCACACTGAAGGAATCTTTTGCCACTGTATGACGAATAGTAACAGAGCCTGTGAGCCTAGCCGTGAGCCCTTCCGCTCAAGCGGCATCTCTAGTCCGCCGGACAGCCTAACTGTACTTTGTACAACTATATTGCCAATTTATCCCCCGGGTATCGGCTTAGTTGTACTTTGTACACCTATGCTATCCCTTTTAAGCTGATATGACCTTTTAGGGCAGATTTAGTTGTACAGACTACAGTTATACGACTCAAGTCCCTCTAATCGCACCTTTTAAATGCACAGAATACAACTAACTCTAAGTCTGAACCTCTGAGCTTCGCTCATGGTGCAGAAAACATCCACTGCTCTATACATTTATCAGTTCAATTCATCAGTTCAATTAATCAGTTCAGTTCATTAATCAAAATCATCAGCAGATCATCAGTCAGATCAGATGCTGCACTTGCATCTTCTACCCTACCATCAGTAAAAGAACGGTGTGTGAAATCTCCTAGGTGCGTGATCAGCGCAGAAAGCGAAAGGAATGTGCAGAAGCGCCAGCGTTCGCCTTTGTCCCCGGATGCTTACCTTATAGCTTGAATACAGGCATCCGGGGACAACAGCGATCGTAACATCCTTTCGCATTCGGAGTGGCCTGCACGTACCGGCAAGACTGAGGCACACGGTTCATTTTATATCCCCATCCCCCCTTAAAGGAGCCAAAATCATGAAACAATACTTAACAATCAACGAATGGTCCATTATCGAAGAATCCTTTGATCCGCAGACCCAGGAAATATCCGAAAGCGTATTTAGTATCGGGAACGGATACATGGGCGGAAGAGCCAACTTCGAGGAGCAATACAGCGGGCACAGCCTGCAAGGCAGCTACATGGCCGGGGTCTATTACCCTGACAAGACACGGGTCGGCTGGTGGAAGAACGGGTACCCGGAGTATTTTGCCAAAGTGCTGAACAGCACCAACTGGATCGGAATTAACATCGGGCTGGACGGAACCCCGCTGGATCTGGCTACCTGCACAGTTACAGAGTTCCGCCGCGTACTCAATATGAAGGAAGGCACGCTCTCACGCAGCTTCACCGCAACCACTCAAGACGGCAAAGAAGTGAAGGTTGAGAGCATCCGCATCGTCAGCATGGTCCGTCAGGAGATCGGGGCGATCCGCTATTCGCTCACTCCGCTCAATTTTGCAGGGAATATTACCGTAACCCCCTACCTGGACGGCGATATCAAGAACAAGGACTCCAACTATGACGAGAAGTTCTGGAACGAAGTGGAGAAGAAGGCCGGACCAGAAGGCGGACATTTGACCCTGAAGACCAAAAAGCTTGATTTCCATGTCACCTCCGCCTTCGTCTTCGACATTCTGCTGAATGGGGAGCCGGTTGCGGCCGAAGCAGAGGTACTGGAGCAGGACAAATATGTGGCCAGTACAGTGAATGTTCCGGTACAATCCGGCGAACAGCTGGTTATTTATAAGTATGCTGCGAATGTCACCTCCCGCAATTACGGGCTGGGACAGCTCGTGGATGCCGCCGGGTCGGCACTTCAGAGTGCGCAGGAAGCTGGATTCGTGGCGCTACTCACGGAGCAGGCAACGGCTTGGGGCGATAAGTGGAAAGAGAGCGACATTATTATTGAGGGCGATGTGTCGGCGCAGCAGGCGATCCGGTTCAATATTTTCCAGCTGAATCAGACGTATACGGGTGAGGATGACCGGCTCAACATCGGGCCGAAGGGCTTCACCGGGGAAAAATACGGCGGCAGCACCTACTGGGATACGGAAGCTTATTGTGTGCCGTTCTATCTCAGTACCGCCGACTCCGCGATTGCCCGCAATCTGCTGATCTACCGCTACAAGCACCTGGAGAAGGCCAAGGAGAACGCCCGTAAGCTCGGCTACCGCAAAGGCGCGCTCTATCCGATGGTCACGATGAACGGTGAGGAGTGCCACAACGAGTGGGAGATTACATTCGAGGAGATTCACCGCAACGGCGCGATTGCCTATGCCATCTATAACTATGTGAATTATACCGGCGACAAGGCTTATCTGGGCCAATACGGCCTGGAGGTGCTGGTGGAGATTGCGCGCTTCTGGGAGGAGCGTGTGAACTATGTGGCGCATAAGGACAAATACGTGATGCTGGGCGTCACCGGCCCGAATGAATACGAGAATAACGTCAATAACAACTGGTACACGAACCGGATGGCCGCCTGGACGATGGAATACACGCTTGAGGCTCTGGCCTATGTACAGGAGAATGAGGGTTCGCGTTACGCTGAGCTGGCTGACAAGCTGGAGCTGCTGGAGAGCGAAACGGCCAAGTGGAGTGAGATTATCGCCAAAATGTACTATCCGGCTGACGAGGAACGCGGAATCTTCCTCCAGCAGGACGGCTTTCTTGACAAGGAGATCATTCAGGTCAAGGATGTGCTGCCGGAGAACCTGCCGCTGAACCAGAAATGGTCATGGGACCGGATTCTGCGCTCGTGCTTCATCAAGCAGGCAGATGTGCTTCAGGGACTTTACTTCCTCGGCGACCGCTATGATCTGGACACCAAGAAGCGCAACTTCGACTTTTACGAGCCGATCACCGTGCATGAGTCCTCCCTCTCCCCTTGCATCCATTCCATTCTGGCCAGTGAGCTGGGTTACAAGGAGAAGGCGTATGAGATGTACCTGCGGACCTCACGCCTGGATCTCGACAATTACAATAACGATACGGAGGACGGCTGCCATACCACCAGCATGGCGGGTACATGGATGTCCGTTGTTCATGGCTTCGGCGGACTTCGCGTGCTGAACGACCGGCTGGTTCTGAACCCGTCCAATCCGGGACACTGGACCTCCTATTCGTTCAAAATTATGTTCCGCGGCTCCCGGCTAAAAGTGACCGTGACCGATGCACAGGTTACCGTCAGCAACGAAACCGAGGTTCCAGCCTCCCTCACCATTCACGGCAAGGAGTATATGGTGAACGGACTAGGCACTGTCAGTGCCGGGGGCGCTTCTGTCACGGTGTAAGCTTATCAGCCCCGAAGATGTATGGCTTCTTCGGGGCTTCTTTCAATAAGAGCTCCACTAATTCTGCCAAATCATCAATGACTGCATCCGCTTCGGCCACTGTGACAAACTGTTGATTCCTTTTCCAGACGGCCTTCATTCCCGCTTCGCGGCTTGCACGTATATCGTTATCCGGATGATCGCCAACAAAAAGAGCGTTGCCCGCGTCTACACCTAATCTTGTTAATGCACGATGGAAAATAGCCGGATCTGGCTTGCGGAGTCCTTCCCATTCGGAGATAAGCACCTCATCGAATAAATGCGCGATGTTCAAGGCCTTGAAATTATCGTATTGAAATTGACCATAACCGTTCGAGATTAGCGCAATCTTCAGATCATGATTCTTCAGTTCAGTAAGCATACTTAATAAATTCGGGAAACCTGTACAGTGTTGCTGGAAGTTGTATAAGTAATCATCCAATAGCAAGTTCCAGTCCAGCTTCGAAATAGAGAACTCTTGTAAGATCTGTTGATATACTTTGTCCTTCCACAGGTAGCCGTGATTATCAAGCTCGATAAAGCGCTGAACAAACAGATCGTGATCAACAATCTGAAGCTCCGGGTAACGCCGGTATTGATCTTGTACGAACTTTAACAGGGATGTATCCCGGTCTAGCAATGTTCCATCCAGATCAAAAAGAACCGCTTGAATTGTCAATCCAATCCCTCCACTCCCTTGTAATCTATAAACCTAATATACCATGGTAATGGAGCTACATTTATGAAAAGAACCTTTTGGAAAGAAGCCGTAGTCTACCAGATCTGCCCGCGCTACACCGAGATTAATGGGGAGCAGGCACTGGCTGATGCGGACTCGGTATTTTATTATTATCAAGAATTGATTCGTCTGCGTAAGCAGCATCCCATTATGGTCTATGCCGATTATGAGCTGCTCTTGCCGGAGCATGAATATATCTATGCCTATACCCGCACCCTGGAAGGTGAAAAGTGGCTAATCCTAGAGCCTGCCGGATCGGGTAGTCTAACGGATGCTGACAAACCCCTTCAAGTATGACATCATAGGTGGATAGGACGCAGGCAGAACCCTGTCATGAATGAGCAGAGAATAACAGGAACATCTGTGCGGTGGTATGATAGGATGATTTCAGAAGGAGATGGGGAGCTTGGAATGGCTGATCCGAATGAAGAATGCACTGGACTATATGGAGCTGAAAATGACTGAAACGCTGCGCATTGAGGAAGTGGCTGAGGTGGCCTTTGTCTCACCGTTCCACTTCCAACGCATGTTCAGTATGCTGACCGGCTTCACCGTGGCCGACTATATCCGCAAGCGCAGATTGACGCTGGCCGCCCAGGAGCTGGCCGTGTCCAAGGTCCGTGTGCTGGATGTGGCGCTGAAATACGGTTACGACTCGCCGGAGTCCTTCGCCAAGGCGTTCCGCAAAGCCCATGGGATTACCCCCTCGGAAGCGCGTAAGTCCGGCGTACAGCTCAAAGCCTTCCCCCGCATCTCGTTCCACCTATCATTGAAGGGAGATCAGGACATGGACTACAAAATCGTGGATAAACCAGCTTTTACCGTCATCGGCAAATCAATAGAGGTAACTACCCGGGACGGGGAGAATCTCCGGAGAATCCCGCAGTTCTGGGACGAATGCAATGAGGACGGCACTTCCGATAAGTTGATCGAGCTTGCGTCTTCCCGCGAATGGCTTGGCATCTGCACGGATATGGATATGAAAAAGGAACAGCTTACCTACTGGATCGGGGTGGAAGGAACGCCGGAGACAGATGCACAAGGGTATGAGACCACTGTCGTTCCGGCCGCCAGCTGGGCAGTCTTCCGGTCCGAGGGTGCTTTGCCGCATGCCATTCAAGGAGTCTGGCAACGCATTTTCCAGGAATGGTTCCCGGGAACCGGCTACGAGCATACCGGCGGCCCTGAGATCGAGTTATACCCGCCCGGCGATACGAGATCAGAGGATTATGTCTGTGAAGTATGGATTCCGGTGATGAAGAAATAAGAACAGTGCTGATATTTGGGGAACGGCTTCGCTGTCTGCTTGGACAGTGGAGCTGTTTTTTTGTTTTGAGATTCTTCCCAAGCTTGGTATAATAAATAGATTATAGTTTTCATAATCTAGTGTATTCTCATCCGAGATCGGTGAAGGAGATATTCATGTCTATCGTAAAAATCTTTTCAGACAGCACTTCCGATTTGCCGCAAGGCTGGAAGGACACATATGATATCGGCATTGTGCCGTTATATGTAGTTTTTGAGAACGGTACCTTCAAGGACGGGGTCGAAATTACCCCCGAGGAGGTCTACCGCCGGGTTGCTGCGGGCGGTGCCCTGCCTAAGACCGCTGCGCCTTCCCCTGCTGATTTCATCGCCGCGTTCCAGCCGGTGATCAGCAGCGGCCATGATATTGTCTATATCAGTCTATCCTCTGCTCTATCTTCTACATATCAGAATGCTCTACTGGCAGCGGGTGAATTCCCGGAGGGCCGGGTGCATGTCGTAGATTCTGAGACCTTATGCGGCGGAATCGCGCTGCTGGTCATGAAGGCTGCACGTGCCGCAGCCGCAGGCGAGAGCGCTGCCAACATCGCAGCAATGATTACCGAAGCCCGTAACCGGGTAGAATCGGAATTCGTTGTCGATACGCTGGACTACTTATACATGGGTGGCCGCTGTTCTGGGATGCAGAACTTTATCGGCAGCCTGCTGAAGATCCGTCCGGTTCTCCGGCTGGTGGACGGAGCCATTGTCCCCGTTGCCCGCATCCGCGGCAAGAAGGAGAAGGCCGTGGAACAGATGCTCCACCATGCGCTGGCGAATGCCGCCGATATGGACAAGGAGCTGCTCATTATTGCCCATACGCTGGCTGAAGAGGATGCCAAAATTCTGGAGACCGCGCTGCGCGCGCAGACCGGTGTTGAGGAAATCGCCGTCATTCATGCCGGCTGTGTCATCGGGAGTCACTGCGGACCTGCTACGGTGGGTCTGATGTATATGCGCTAGAACGGTTGGACCCCGCAGCAGGCATCAGGTCCGGTAGTTGCCGGATCAGGCAACTGCCGAACAGCCACAGCTTACCACAAGAAACAGCAAGTCTCCTGGCGGGGACCTGCTGTTTGTTCGTGTTCATGGGTTGTCTGACGTCTCTGCAACAAGCAAGCGTCCGCAATTGTATGCGGTTTTCCGCCTACATTTGGCCCATGTGCCACCGCGACAGCAGCAAGTCTCCGGGGGACCTGCTGTTTTTCTTTTGCATGGGATTGTATTACGTTTACGTTGTTGTATCGGGATATAACGGGCTCAGCGGCCCCTCAACAGCATCGGCAACCAGCGTGTAGAATTCGGGGAATCCCGGGTGCTCGGCACTCTTGATTTCTTCGAAGGTACGGATATATAATCCTTGCGAAGCGACAGAGGTCAGGATATCCCCCAGCGTCCAGCTCCGCACCACCACTTGTCCTAAGCCGGAACGCTCCTCTTCAGGAAGCAGCTTGGCGAACGCAACTTCACTTTCTCTAAGCGTATCGTCAAAATAATTGCCGGTGGGATGCTGAAGCGTCTTCGTGGTCAGCCATGCCCTGGCGAACGGGTGGAAGTCGGTCAGCAGAAGTCGTCCATTTACCTTCAGCCGTCTGCGGACCAAGGCAAACACCGCATTCAAATCAGTGAAATAATGCAAAATCCCAAACTCCATCAGCACCACGTCGAACGTTCCCAAGGCTTCTTCTCCGGGGATATTCATTGCGTCTGCACAGATGTAATCCAGCTTCACCCCCGCTGCTTCCGCTACCTCGCAGGCATATAAGCGGTTCTCTTCCGAAATATCCACGACGGTAACATCAGCGCCAAGCAACGAGAAGCAAATGGCCTTCCTGCCGTGAGAGCCAAGCAGATTCAGCACCTTCAAGCCTGACGGATCGCCCGTGTACTTGAGCCAATACCGCAGTGTATGTGCGGGATCCTGCTGCAGCTGCACTGCAAGCTCCTCAGGTGAACCATGGTACTGCGTCCAAGCCTGATAGGCTTTTGTCTCCCAAGCCGCCTTATTCGTACGTGACATCTGTTCTTGCATGTTACTCCCCCTTGTAAGAAGAATTTGGAAATGGCACTTTCTGATTTTACTACAATCCGGTTATAATGCAACAAGCTGAAATCCAATAGTTTGCGCTACCCATGCGTTAAAGTCGATATAACGAACAGAAATAACCCGCCCCACTGTATCTTGGGGAACGGGTTGTCTGGCTTGATAGTTGAGAATACAGGTGATTGTCCTCGATATACGAGAACACAAGTGAGCGTCAGCCCCCGGCTCCGGTTAACCCTCAGGAGAGTAACTCCGGCTCCAGCTCCGCCTCTTCCTTCATAAAAGGCAGCATGAACCGGAAGATCGATCCCCGGTCCTCCTCGCTCTCCACGAAGATCGTTCCGCCCATCAGCTCCACGAGCTGCTTGCAGATGGCAAGTCCCAGTCCGGTTCCGCCGTATTTGCGGTTAATGGACGGATGCAGCTGGGAGAAGGACTGGAAGAGCAGATTCAGCTTGCTGTCGGCAATGCCTACACCGGTATCACGGACCGAGAACTCCAGCAGATATTCCGGTGAGGCAGGCAGCGGGATGTTCTTGACTGACAAGGTGACACTGCCCCGATCGGTGAATTTCAGCGCGTTGCCTACCAGATTGACGATAATCTGGCGCAGCCGGCTCGGATCGGTCGTGACGATGTCCGGCACACTGGTATCTGCCCACCAGCGCAAAGAGAGCTTCTTCTCCTCCGCCTTTGGAGTGAACAGATCAATAATGCCCTCCAGCATCTCCCGCAGATCGAAGCGTTCGGATTGCAGCGGCATCTTACCCGCCTCCATCTTGCTGAAATCAAGGATGTCATTGAGAATCTGCAGCAGGCTGTAGCTGCTGCTGCGCAGAATCTCGGCGTAGCTGCGCTGCTCCTCCCCAAGCTCGGTCTCCAGCAGCAGGTCGGCCATACCAATCATTCCGTTCATCGGCGTACGGATCTCATGGCTCATCATTGCCAGGAAATCCGACTTGGCCTGTGCGGCCCGCTCTGCCGATTCCTTGGCGCGGAGAATCTCCCGCTCGTTCGTAATATCGCTGAAGGAAATAACCACACCGCAGATCATCCCTCTGTCCAGCAGCGGAGCGATCCGGTAATTCACGAAGAAGCTGGTCCCATCCTTGCGCCAGAACACTTCATCCGCCTTGCTGCGGGTAACTCCGTCTTGCAGGGTAAGCGTGATGGGACACTCCAGCAGAGAATGGAGGGGCGCGCCTCCATGCATGTAATGGATCATCTCCATCATCGGCAGCCCGGTCAGCTCTGACGGCTCGTAGCCCAGCATCTCTGCCCCTTCACGGTTAATGAATATGGTCCGGCCGAGGTTGTCCAGGCCGAAGATTCCGGCAGAGACGGAGTTCAGAATGAGGCTAAGCCGTTTGTCCTCGGCCATCTCGAACACGAATTCGGCCTGCGGCAGCTCCTCGTCATCCTTCGCGGCGGCCACTTCATCCGCATACGCAGAACACTCGTCTCCTGCCTGCACATTCCGCTCAGCACCTGCCGCAAGACTGCTGCTCATGCTCACCCAGCTATGCAGCAGACTGGACAGGGGGCGGTTCCCGGGATCATGGAGGATAGCGAATACACCGGCAATGCCTTCGTCTGTGTGAAGCGGCACATAGCGTACCGTAACCCCTGAACCGCAAGCATTTCCCGTTCCCTTGGCACTTCCAGAACTTCGAGAACTTCCAGCACTCTCAGTACTTCCAGCACCAGCACTTACCACATTTCCAGCACTGGTACTTCCCGCACTTCCAGCACCATAATTCCCCCCAGGCTCAGCACCGCCGGCCCCTCTCCCCGTCTCTTCATGTCCTTCCGAGGCTTCCACGGCCAGCTCGAAGCTCGATGTAATCCCGGCCAGGGCAGCTGCGAAATGAGCCTCACCGGGCGGATGGATCCGGCAATCGTTCAGTCTGCCTGCCTCCTCGGCACTTAACATCCGGTTACTGTCCCTGTACCTTCCCTGCCTGTCCAGCACAATGATGAAGTCCGGATGATGATCGAACAACGCCCTATAAGCACTTTCACCAGATAGCGCGTTGTCCAGAATAGAAGCCCAGTCCTTAAGCATAGCCCACCTCCTCCGCTGCTCCTTCAACCCTGCTATCGTTAGCGTCCGAAGACTGCAGAAACGCTCTGATTATGTAGAACTCTCTGAATTAGTTCCTATTATAGCAAAAAAAACGTTAGCGGTCGCCAGAAAAACATAGCACTAACCGGGCTGTACAACAACAAAAACAGTGCAAGTCCTTCAGGAGGACCGCACTGTCTGCTTCATTTCTAAGAGTGGACCGGCTTCGATTCCGGCGATGTCAGCTTATATCCTGATGCTCGATCTTGCGGATGGAGAGGTAGGCAATAGCCGCACCAGCCAGGGCAAGCGTGATCGAAATCCCGAACAGATCACCCATGCGGAAGCCGCCGAAGCTGTTGCCGGAGGATATCAGCGAGACGATCAACACGGCGGAAACAATCGTGGCCGTTACGGATTTGCGGCGCATTCCGAAGTATAACGGAATCAGCCCGATGCCTGCCGCGTATAGCGCATCCGTCCCCGCGCTGAGCAGATGAGTAGTAATCAGCTCCCGGGTCAATGTCTCCTGAATAACATTCGGGAACACATACAAGCTTCCTGCTAGAAGGCTGCTGATGGCAACATCCGACAGCAAAATACCGAAGAAGGTAAACAAAAAGACAATGATCAGCTTGGCGGCCATGAGCATTTTGCGCGGCACCGGGTACGTGAACAACACAGTAATCGTATTGTTTTTGTATTCGTCGATGACCAGCTTGCTAAGCAACACAGAGGCGAAGACGATATAAGTCGCTTTTACAAATATGAATACTCCTTGAAAAATCTCGCCATAAGTATCGAATTCCCCATCATCCATCCCTGTAAAAATCAGCAAGATCATAGCAGTAAGAATGGCCAGATCCGCAATCAGCACGCCCTTAAGAAAAGTGAATTTACTCTTGCGCAGCTCCAGCCGAATTAACTTAAACATGGTTGACGCCCCCCATCAGTTCCACAAAATGATCCTCCAGCGAATGATGCTTCTTGCTCATACTATCCAGCTCCACCTCTGCTGCGGACAGGGCCCGGCTCAGCTCTAGCTGCGGGATGTCTTCATAGACACGAATGGTCCGCGGGTCAAGCACCTTGTAATTGCGGAGACCCAGCTTCCCCTCCAGGACGAAGACGGCCTTCGTGCACTCGCTGGTCACCAGCTCGATATACTGGGTTTGCTGGCTCCGGATCGTATCCATTGCCACCTGCTCCACCAGCACCCCTTCACGAATTACGCCGATCGTGTCGGCAATCTGCTCGATTTCGCCCAGAATGTGGCTGGAGATCAGCAGGGTCATGCCATAATCACGGCTCAGCATACGGAACACCTCGCGCAGCTCCTTGATTCCAAGCGGGTCCAGCCCGTTAATCGGTTCGTCAAGAATCAGCAGCTCCGGCTTGGTCATGACCGCTCTGGCAATGCCCAGCCGCTGCTTCATCCCCAGGGAGAAATTCTTCACCGGTTTGCTGTCCACGGCTCTCAGCTTCACTAATTCGAGCGCTTCCTCTATCGCATTGGCATCATAAAAGCCCATATATTCCCCATGCAGCGCCAGATTCTCGCGGGCACTCAGCTTGTCGTAGAACACCGGGTATTCAATAATGCTGCCCATGCGCTTAAGCATGTCGTAAGAGCGGTGGGTCATCTTCTCCCCGGCAAATTCAATCTCGCCCGCCGTCGGCTTCACCAGATTCGTGATCATTTTCATCACCGTTGTTTTGCCGGCGCCGTTCGGTCCCAGGAATCCGTAAATTTCACCCTGCTTAATCTCCATATTCACACTGCTAACAATTTCCTTATCCTCATAGACCTTGGTCAGATCCCATGTCCGGAGTATCGTTGTCATTTTCCGTTATCCCCTTTAGCATCGTCATGTTCTTCCTGGTATTTATTCTACAGGGCGGAATTTGCTTTTTTCTTACTGAAATCTTACTTAATTCTTAAGAAGCTTCAGAAGGACTGTCTGGGAAAAGAGAGCGTAAATGCCGTACGCACATTCGGCTGGCTGCTCAGGGAAATAGTCCCGTTCATCTGCTCGGTCAGCCGCTTCGTAATCGTCAGTCCCAGGCCGCTGCCCTGATAGTCGCGGTTACGCGAATCCTCCAGGGTGTACAGCCGCTCAAACACCTTATCCTCGTGGCCTTCGGCGATGCCCTTGCCCCGGTCCCACACTTCTATGCAGACCCGTCCGGCGTCCGGGTACAGCTTCAGCCCCAGCACTCCCCCTGCATTACCGTAGGTAATCGCGTTGGAGAGCAGATTCGTCAGAATCCGGTCCAGTGCCTCATCGTTGCCCATGATATGAAGCGGCTCTTCCGGGATCTCGATCTGCACATCCGTGCCGCTCTCACTAAGCAGATCATAGAAGGAGAGTATATTCCGGCGGCAGACCTCGCCCAGCTCTACCCGCGAGAGCGGGATATCCCGGTCCCCGGACTCCAGCTTCGCCAGATCAAAGAACCGGTTCATCAGCACAATGACCTCACCGGCCTTGGTATGAATCGTCCGCAGCATCCGTTCCTGCTCTTCCTTGGATATCGCCTCATCATGCAGCAGCGTCTCAATATAGCCCAGCACCACCGTCAGGGGCGTCTTCAGATCATGCGACACATTCGCCAGCATTCCGCGCATGGATTGCTCCAGCTTACTCCGCTTAGCCGCTCCCTGATGATTGACATCCAGCAGCCGGTTCAGGTCGGTCAGCAGCTGCTGCACCTGCGGACTACTGCTCATCAGCAGCAGCCGCTCATGCGATCCGCCTTCTATAATGCTCTCCAGCTTATAGTGAATGTAGTCCATCTGGCGGGCATGCTGCCGTGATTTCAAGAACTGTAACGTAGTGACCACAAGCAACAGTACAAGCAGAACCAGCAACAGAATGATCACAGCAGCACATCCCCCAGCTTGTAGCCGATCCCCCACAGCGTTTTGATATACTCCGGATGGGAGGGATCATCCTCAATTTTCTCGCGCAATCTGCGCATATGTACATTAATTACGTTCTCATCGCCATAATAATCCTCTTCCCAGACTTGGCTGTAGATCTGCGCCTTGGTGAATACCCGGCCCGGACTGCTCACGAACAGCTTCAGGATGTGGAACTCCTTGGCGGTCAGCTTCAGCTCTTGCCCGTTCTTCCGCACCGAGAAATTATCCAGGTCCACGCTCAGCCCGCGCAGCTCGATTCCCTTCGGCTTCTCCGGCTGTGTCTCTCCGCCATCCTGCACCCCGCTCCCGGCAACAGCTTGGCTTCCAGATGCAGCATACCCCGCCCGGCGGATCGCCGCCTTCACCCGGGCTGCCAGTTCAATCATCGAGAACGGCTTGGTAATATAATCATCCGCGCCGAAGCCCAGCCCCAGCGCCTTATCCACATCGCTGTCCTTCGCCGACATAATCAGCACCGGCACAAGGCTGCCGCTGCGGATCATCTGCAGCACATCCGTGCCGCTGCGCTTGGGCAGCATCAGATCCAGCAGTACCAGATCGTAAGTAAGCCCGCCCAGGAACTTGCTCACCGCCATGTCCCCGTCATATGCGATCTCCACCTCATAGCCCTCTTTGGTCAGATAAGAATGGACCATTTCGCTAATCGCTTCATCATCCTCGATCAGCAGCACCCTCTGTTGCATAATGAACCTCCCGTACTCCTATTTGTTAAAGTATATCAATGCTGCAGACGAGATTCTACTAAAAAGAGCTAACCATACATACGGTTGTGTACTGAATGACTATTGAATAAGGTTTACATGCAACAGAGCAGCGGCTCTCCGGCAATGGGAGAAGCGCTGCTCTGTTTTCCTGATCATCTGCTGTATTCGGTTATTATTCCTTAGCCAAAATAATATCGAGGGGATCAACAAGCAAGCCCTCTTCAACTTTAAATTTACGATTTATATCGATTCTCTTTTGATGCTCAGCATCCCAATAGAATAATACATCGTATTCCCCATCCGGCAGATAAAAATCAAAATTGCCATTGGTAACTGTTGCTGCATAGGAAAGCGGAGAATCCGTGCCGGCCTCAGTAATCATTAGCACTCCATTAGCATGTGGAGTTCCATCCTCATTATAGATCTTGCCTGATATTGCTAAAGGTACCTTGATATCAATCGGTCCGGCGGCAGGTTCACCATTGACAATTGTTATCTGTGTGCGTAAGGCTATACTTTCTGAATTCTTAATGTTCAGCAGCTGTATGTTATAGTCGCCATCCGGTAAATAAAGATCAAACTTACCTGCAACCACAGGGACCCTGTAAATTCCGTAATTCTGAGCATTCATTTCTCTAATTTCCAGCCATCCGTCGTCAATCGGGGAGCCATCCACAAAGCTAATATTCCCTTCAATTTTTGGAGGCAATTTTATATCCAGATTGCTCTTCCCGTCAATGACCTCAAATAAATAATTAATTCTTAATTGATTGTTGGTTTCGCCATAGATTAACATTTCTACGTTATAATGACCGTCGGGTAAATTAAAGTTAAACCTGCCTGCTTGGATTTCGGCACTATACCAGCCAAGCGGTCCGCTGTCTAAGCGCTGTACAATAATTTCCCCATTCTCAAATGCGGTCCCGTCCGAATACTGGATCGTACCGGCCTGCTGCTCAGGAATGAGAATATGCACTTCCCGATCTGCCTTGCCATTCATAACGTAAAACGTATAGTAGAGTGAAATGCTCTCTTGTGTAGTTGTGGAACGCAGTGAGTAAATCTTGTACGGCCCATCCGGCAAATCTATAGAGAATTCTCCTTGTGTCAAGGGCGTACTGTACATCATATAATCGCTATCCCGTTCTAGGTACAAGATGCCTGTATCAACAGCCTTCCCGTCTGCACGCTCAATGAAACCTTTTACAACCCCATGATTTACAATGGGCGGTGTGGGTGCCACCGTTGACCCAGGTGTTACTATGGGTGTTACTACCGGCCACGAGGATGGGGATGGCGACGGTGAATTCACCGCTGTGGGTGCTACTGTAGCTGTTGGTATTGGTATTGGTGTTGCTATTGGTGTCGGCGTTGCCGTTGATGCTGGCGTTGCTATTGGTGTCGGCGTTGCCGTTGGTGCTGGCGTTGCTATTGGTGTCGGCGTTGCCGTTGGTGCTGGCGTTGCTATTGGTGTCGGCGTCACTGCTGGCGCCGGTGTCTCTACCGTACTGCCACCTCCATCGCCTCCACCAGCTCCTCCCCCTCCGCCGCCAACTAGTACAGCCGCTGTTGGGGCCGCCGAAGACGCAGCAACCGTTAGATCAGAACCGGCTATATTTACTTTCACATCTGCCGGAACATCTGTGCCGATCGTAAGTTTACCTGGAGCATTCTCCATCGTAATGCCCGAAGCGTTGACAACCGCATTCCCGATGTTGCCCTTACCTGATATTTGTATACCGGCGTTCATTGTCATGGACTTGATATTGCTGCTATTGGACAATTTATTACTGCCCGCTGTTTTATCAACATTGAATGTCTCGATAGTGCCCCCGCTGAGTTCGATGTTAAGGCGTGAGGCAAGAATATTTACAGCCTTGAAGCTGCCGTTCAACAGAATGCGGGCATCCGCTGGAATTTCAGGAGATAACGTGAGAGTGCTGATCTCAGCTCCGGTGAGGGATTCAACGGCAGCAGCGGACTGAATCTCAAGGTTATGGATTTGGGTCTTTCCTTCAGCGACCACTCTTACACTGCCATCTTCCTTGTCAACACGTACAGAACCCAGTGTGGAATCGGCAAGATGAATACTGTTCACCCCGCCGCCTTCAATTGCGGTATTGCCTCTTACTGTTACATTCTGGAGCCGCACATCGCCTTCAGCTATGCCTTCTCCTAGCAGCAGATTTCCAGTGATATTCATATTACGGAGTGTGATACCCGGCACGCTGACCACTACATCACTGTCTACTTCCGACATTCCTGACAACGGACCATATATACCTGGTGTTTCATAGATGATTACATATTCATCGGAATCTGCATTTAGCACCGATAGAGCCCTATCCAAAATGACTACGGTCTCTGCCCGGGTTGTATAAGCGAGAGGCCGAAAGTTCCCATCACCGGAACCCTTCATGATACCTTGTTCGCTGACAGCCCCGATCGCACCTTTGCTCCAAGCTGCACTCTTAGTAATATCCTTGAACTCAGGAGCCGCAGCCGGTGCTGTCAGCTTGAGCAGCTTGCTGATGATCACAGCCAGCTCTTGCCGGTTGATCTTCTGATCAGGCTTAAAGGTCCCATCCTCGTAGCCTTGAATGTAACCTGCAGCATTAGCCTGCAAAATACTTGAATAATACCATTTACTGCTGGAGATATCGTTAAAATTAGCTTTTTTCGTCTCAGTGAATCCAAAAGCCCTATTAATCAAAACTGTTAATTCCGCCCGGGTGACCGGGTTATCCGGCTTGAATTCCCCATCCGGGTAGCCGGAGATCAGACCTTGATCCATCCACCTGCTGATTTGATCCTTCGCCCAGTTTCCTGCCAGATCCGGCGCATTACCCGCAAAAGCTGCGCCTGCCGGCAATATCGCAAGGCATATGGCTAGTGCTCCAGCGACTACTTTTTTGCTTACACTTCTTTTGATAAACAAACTGATTCCCCCGACTATGTAGTTATAAAAGCATACAAATTATAAATTTCCTTGCTCTAACTAATCCTTAAGCCCTATGAATCCGTTAAAATTATAGCATGATTCCGGTAAAAGATTGGTATATTTCCGGATTTTATTTTCTAACCGGGAAAGTGAAAATACCGCCTAATGACTGCCCGGTTCTAGTCATATCATCCAGTCTATGAATTCTGCGAACCTGACAGGCTGTCGTCCAGTTCCTCCTATTATAATGAATGATATAATCTCTTATTCAATCTGACAGACAAGGTGGTATGATCATGGCAGCCAAAACCAACAAGCAGCTCATTCTTGAATTCGAATCCTTCATCCCCTATATTCAATCGCTGGACAGCATGGAAGATGCAGACTGGGAGGCTCCGCTGGAGGCCGGAAAATGGTCCCTGCAGGATGTCCTTTGCCACATCATGCTGTGGGACAAATACTTTTATGAGGAGGCTTTGGTCAAAATCCAAGAAGGCCTGCCGCTGACAGCCGCACATCTGGACTTCAATGCATTCAATGCCAATGCGGTTCTATACGCCAGGACAGTAACCCGGCAGGAAGCCATCCGGCAATTCGTCCTGTACCGGACCAAGATTACCGGACTTGCGGCCTCCTTCAGCGATGCGGCGCTAGAACAGAATCATCCCGATGGGGACGGCAAGAAATTCAGTATCCGCAAGTATCTGAGAGATTTCATCTCCCACGACAAGCATCACAAGAAGCAGATAGAGAAATATGCAGCAACGGTTGCGGTCACTAAAGCATAAAACTGCGGCCCCGTCTGTCCTCTGAAATCTGGATAGATGGAGCCGCAGCTTTTGATCATTCTTTTGGATATAAACGATGCTTAATCTTGATTCCTAATCACAATATCGAACCTCTCATGAACCGGATGCATGAATAATTCATACTGAATTCTACGCTGTTGATGGGACTTTATTATTGCCCGGCAACGTACCTCTCCACTTCAAGAGAAGCCAGCAGCAGCGGCGCAACACCCATAGGTACATCAGATACAACTTCTTCGGAAATGTAGTAATCGTAGGAGCCGTTGCGGTCCTTACTGAGCCCTGCCCCGTGACAGATCTGATGCAGATGAACGCCTTGTTCATCTTCGGTCACCAGATGCTTAAGGATTCCCTCGTAGCCGCTTAACATCGCTGCCTTGAAGGAAGGCTCCAGATAGCGCAGCCGCAGGGCTTTGGCCATCGCATAGACGAACATGCAGGAGCCTGTCGCTTCAAGGTAGTTGCCCTTACGTCCCGCCTGATCCAGCACCTGATACCAGAGGCCGCTCTCCTTATCCTGCACCTCAACCAGCGCACCGCACATCCGCTGAAAAATCCCCATCACCGTTCCCCGCTGCGGATGGGTCAACGGGAAGTGCTCCAGGCAGTCCACGGCGGCCATCGCATACCAGCCCATCGCCCGGCTCCAGAAATGGGCCGACAATCCGGTGGAGGAATCCGCCCACTCCTGCTCCCGGGATTCATCCCAGCCGTGATAGAACAGGCCGGTACGGGGATCACGGGTTCGGCGCTCAATCAGCAGCAGCTGACGGGCAGCTTCATCGATCAGCTCCGGGCGCCCGAAGACTGCCCCGTATTCGGCCAGGAACGGCGAAGCCATGTATAATCCGTCCAGCCACATCTGGAAGGGATATATTTTCTTATGCCAGAAGCCGCCTTCGGAGGTCCGGGGCTGTCCGATGAGCTGCGCTGCCAACAGATGAGCGGCTTCCGCGTAGCGCTGCTCACCCGTCTGACGGTACAGCCAGAACAGATTCTTGCCCTGATTGATCTGATCCAGGTTATATTCCTCCAGCGAATAGGAGCGGATGCTTCCGTCCTCCCCGATGAAGCTGTCCATATGCCGCTGCATGAACGAGAGGTACTCAGGCTCGTTATGCTGCATCCCGGCCCGGGCCACTGACATCAGCAGCATACCGGGGACATACGCCCAGCGCTCCATTACATACTCGTGTTCCCCTTGTTCATTGCATTGTCCGATGAAGGTATCCGCGATTCTGCGGGATAAGCCTGTGCTTACTGCTTCTGATATAGACATCTCTATTCCTCCTGTCATTTGCGCTATCTGTTACCCTACTCCTGCGGACCGGCAAGCTGCTTAAGCAGCCAGGCATACGCCGGTTCCCCATGAATCTCATGACCCCCTGTGAAAAAATCCGCCGCAAGCCGCCCGTCATGGCCCTCTGCCGCATAAATCAGCTCCAGCCGGTCCAAGGCTTGCCTCGCGGCGGCGGGACCAAACAGATGGTCCGCGTCCCCCGCCTCCAGGAACAGCCCGCGCGGTGCAATCAGGCCCAGCAGGTCCGGCATCTCCGCTTCCAGCAGAATGCCCGGAATGTAATTGTCCAGACAATGATTCCGCGTGAGAATGCTGTCTTGGAACGTATTGGCGTAGCCGCTGACCACCGCACTGCTGATCCGTTCATCCAGTGCAGCCGTGAAGCCTGCCACCAGCCCGCCGCCGGAAATGCCCATAATGCCGATCCGCTCACCGTCCACCTCATCCCGCTGCTGCAGATAATCCAGCGCCCGCATCGTCTCATAGATGCGGAAGCCTGCCATCGTCTGCCCTGTCATCAGCAGCGCCGCGGACAGGCGGAAGCAGGAATTACGTCCGGGCTCGCCGCTGGCAAGATCCTCAGCCAGACGCCTGTCTCCGAAACCGAGTACCTCGGGAGCCGCAACGACGAGACCTTGCTTCACCAGGGAGACGGCAAAATCCTTATGCAGTCCCGGGTCCCCCGTCCGCTCCGACCCGTCCGGGTTCAAGCCGGTAATCTCGCGGCTGCCGTAGCCATGCCCGTGAATAGCCAGCACAGCCGGGCAGGGAGAGCCTGCCGGCTCTTCCGGGATCAGGAGATACAGGGCCATTCTAAGTCCTTCATAGGTGGTGATCTCTATACGTTCACGGATATATCCGCTGCAGACTGTACGCTCCAGCCGTACCGGTTCAAGTGCCGCCCTCTGAGCAGGGAATCCGCCCAGCCGCTCTATGAACCTCGCGGTAAGGGATGCCCGCCATTGTCCGAATGGAAGGTCTGCGCTGAAGGCAGAGCTGCGCGGTGCAGACGCCGTCAGTTGATTGATATATTGTTCAAGTGATTCCATCAGGGAAATCCTCCAATCCTGAATGCCTGGGTCCGGGTGTACCACGGTCCAAGTGATTAATAGCCCTCGGGATGCCAGCCGTCCAGCACAGACAGGATCCGGTACTGTGCGGCTTCCTCCGCAGTTAACTGGCGAGACCACGCCACCCGGCCTTCGGGGCAAGCGCCCGGGCCGCTGCTGCCGTACTCTTCATAGCGGCTGGACTGCTCCCGGTCCGGCTGCCCCCAGTTATGCCAGCCTTCTCCGGTCACCGATCCGTCCATCACCGTGCGGATGAAGGCGACATGCGCGTAAGGGCGCCAAGGGCGTCCGAGATAGCACTCACTTACCCCTTCGCCGCCGGTAATCCGGCAATCCAGGAACACATAACCGAAGGCGGCTCCCTCCGGCGTTGAAGCCGCTGTGATATACCCTCTGGAGCGCTTGTTATGGAGATGGCAGCGGTCAAACAACGCAGTGGCCGGACCAAAAATATAATCCACATCTCCCTCAATGTAGCAATCATCATAATATTGCCGCCCCGGCCCGGTATATAGAGTATCCTGGTCCCCTAACAGACGTACACGCCGGAACACAGCCTGCCCGGCATCCACGAACGCCGCGACCGCCTGTCCTGTTCCCGGGCCGGAGGTGTTGCGGATGGTCAGATTCTCGGCAGTGAAGCCTTCTGCGAACACATTAAGCGTTCCGGTGCGGAAGGTACGCAGCGGTTCACCGTCCGCACCGAGCGTATGGGCATTATCATTCCACGAGATAATCGTGGAATGCTGATCCTCTCCCAACAGCAGGATGGGCGGGGCTTCGCGGACAACCGTAACCTTTTCCTCATAGATCCCGGGCTTAATCCGTATGGTTACGGCTTGCATCTCCCCCGGCGGAATGGAATCCAGCGCCTCCTGCAGACTGCTAAATCCTTCTCCGGCATTCTTCGAGACTATCATTAACATGGACGGCTCCTTTCACAGCAACCTGAATGTATTCTATAATAACTGTAACAGCTTCCAGGAGAAGAGGAGATGTATGAACAGCGTATCTGGCCCTAATCCCAAATATTATCTTGAAGACGGAAGCTTCAGCATCCAGCATATGAAGCGCAAAGGCATCACTGCGATGCCGCGCCCCCACAGCCATGAGCTGACTGAGCTGTATTACCTGACGGACGGGGAGCGTGTATATTTTGTGGACGACCGGGTCGTTACGGTTCACAAAGGCGAGCTGATTCTGATTCCCGGCCGCGAGCTCCATTCCACGGCTAGCTCCGAGAAGGCCGAATTCGAGCGGATTCTGATCAATTATGACCCGCTGCTGCTGCCCCCGGTGCTGAGGGACGAGCAGCAGTGGTTCCAGAGCCACCGCTACCGCTTGTTCCGGCTGACTCTGCGCGAGCAGAATGAAGCGGAGTCCCTGCTGAACCGCATGCTGGAGGAATCCCGCCTCCGTCGGCCCTTGTACGAAGCCTGTGTCACCGCGCTATTGACCGAGCTGATGATTCTCCTCCAGCGTTCGGAGAGCACGGCCCAGTCCGGCGGGACCCTCCATCCGCTGCACCATCTGGTAACCGATGTCGCTACCTATATCCGTGCCCATTACCGGGAAGCGCTTACGTTAGAAGAGACAGCCAAGGACTTTTTCATCAGTCCGTCCTATTTGAGCCGGGTATTTCATCGCCTGACCGGCTTTCATTTCCGGGAATATATCGTCCATATCCGGGTCCGCGAGGCCCAGCGCCTGCTGGCCGGTACCCCCGCCAGAATCCAGGAGATTGCAGGGGCAGTCGGCTTCGAGCATCTGTCCCATTTCAATAAAACTTTCAAGAAATCAACCGGCCTGACCCCGCTCCAGTACCGAAAGGAAGCGGGGGCACTGCCTGCACCGGAGTCTGGAGGGTAGTATCCGTTCCGCCCCGCACCTCTGCTTAATGCTCTGTGATGGCCAGCTCTCCTGAACGGACAAGCTCAACATCACTGCACTTATGCATCTGTACCTGCGGCTCCTCCTGCGTCTGCAGCCTGATCCGATCCAGCTTCAGACCTGCGGCATGGCGCAGGATGATTCCCCGCCTGCTTATGGCGCTGAAATTCTCCACCGTAAGCGCAGCAAGCGGCATTTCCGGCAGCCCGTTCACCAGCAGCGCGGTTGCCGCCCCGTGGCAGGCCATATTCCGCAGCGTAATGTTACGGAACTGCGGAGTCTCCTCCGTGACCGGGACCTCCTGCTCATCATAGCCCTCAGACCCCTCAACCCCGGCATAGAACAGGTGG
This sequence comes from Paenibacillus sp. FSL R7-277, assembly GCF_000517965.1. Taxonomy (NCBI): domain Bacteria; kingdom Bacillati; phylum Bacillota; class Bacilli; order Caryophanales; family Paenibacillaceae; genus Paenibacillus; species Paenibacillus sp. FSL R7-277. Next base: position 33,604 of record NZ_ASPX01000002.1, on the reverse strand, counting down.
AAGGAGACCGCTTCATGGACGATGCCTGACATCTGTATATTTTCTACCCGGATATCCTCTACTACGCCGCCTCTTCCCCGGGTACTCTTGAAGCGCAGCCCGATGTCCGTACCCATGAACACGCAGTCGTTCACCCGGACCGCATGTACACCGCCCGACATTTCACTGCCAATCACTACCCCGCCATGTCCGTGATAGACCGTACAATGGCGGATCGTAATGTACCGGCAAGCTCTTCCTGCCCGGCGGCCCTCCTCATCCTTGCCCGATTTCAGGCAGATGGCATCATCGCCTACATCGAACCCGCAATGCTCGACCAGCGCATGTGTACAGGACTCCAGATCCAGCCCGTCCCCGTTCTGGGAGTACCACGGATTGCGCACTTGAATATGTCTGATCGTAACCTGCTCACAGCCCATGGGGTGCAGACACCAGGCAGGAGAATTCTGAAAGGTCGGCCCCTCCAGCAGCACTCTACGGCAATTCCGCAGGCTCAGCAGCGCTGGACGCAGATACGCACGGGCAGGGAGGTAGGCTTCCATTGCTGTCTCGCCTTTTTTCTTCAGGCTCAGATAACAGGCTTCTCCCGCAAGCGCTTCCTTGGAAGGCCACCAGATCTCACCCTGTTCATCCAAGGCCCCCCCGGAGGCAAGCAGGCTATTCCACTCCAGTTCCGTCCGCTTGAAGCGCTTCACCGGACGCCAGGCCTCACCGCTGCCATCGAAGATGCCTTCACCGGTAATGGCTACATCGCTCAGATCCTCTCCGTCCAGCGGAGCCTGGCACCGCCAGCCGGCAGTCCCTTCGTAATGGGAGAACAGCAGGGGATACCGCGAATAGTCGGGTTCAAAGCATACCAGTGCCCCCCGCTCGGCACACAGATTAATTCGGCTGTGCAGCGTCAGCGGCCCGGTACGCCAGATTCCAGGCGGGATGACCACCGTTCCTCCTCCCGCAGCTGCGCAGGCATCCAGGGTATCCTGTATAGCAGATGTACAGAGCAGCCCTTCAGCTTCTGCCCCATAGTCTGTAATACGGAAGGTCCGCTGCGGAATCTGCGGCAGCTCCGGGATTGGATAAACTTCGGAATCATATTTATTATTCATCGTATTCCTCCATCTCTGTCTAATCAAGATCTATTCAAGCTCTTCATAGCTGAACCAGCCGTAATCCGCAACATTGCTGCTCTGTGCTCCGCCCGCACTGGCATACATTCCGATATAGGCCCCCGTAAATCCTCCGGCCCAATCCGTGCTCAGCACCCGGCCGTCAGCCTGTTCATACAGTGCGGTCCAGGTGTCTGATCCTGAAGCTCTATAATAAAAGCTGTAATCCTGCCCCCTGGCTTCTACCTTAAGCTGTACGGTATCCAGCGGATAAGGCGCAGAGGCCAGCAATTGCTCAGCTCCTCTGCTGCGCACGGTCAGCTTCAGCAGCTGCCTGCCATCCTCTGCCACCCGTTCATAGCGGAAGTGGTTATCCGCATTCTGGATCAGGGCCAGTCCGGCGCTCTCGCCTGCGGCCTCCGGCTGGAAGCGCATCTCCGCTGCGGCTCTGAAGCTGAGATGCTGCTGCCGTCTTCCGATATATGCCGGATTGCCGGTTTCCGCCAGCACCTCCGGCTTCAGCCGCAGCCGCAGATGTCCCGGATGCTCGCTGAGGCTCCAGAATTCACCGCGCGGCGTGCGCAGGAAGTTCCAGACGGGGCTAAGCTCCCCTTCAGCAAAATCATCACGCACCGGCAGCAGCGGCCACTGCGTCACCGGCAAATCCGGTGCTGGCCCCTCAAGCTCAACTACGCCCTTGCCGGGATTCACTACCGGCCATTCGTCCTCCCATTTGACCGGTGCCAGGAAGGTCTCCCGGCCCAGGTTGCGGTAATATCCCCCGCAGGTCCGGGAGGCCAGGCAGAGCATCCACCACTCCCCATGCTGCGTCTCGACAAGTTCCCCGTGACCCGTATTCACGATGGGGTACTCCCTGCCGAGATGGCGGTGGGTCAGGATCGGGTTGGCCCGGTGCCCCTCATAAGGTCCCGTCACGTTCCGGCTTCTCGCAACCGTCACCGCATGGGTATGTCCGGTGCCGCCCTCAGCGATCAGCAGATAATACCATCCTCCTATGGAATACAGATGCGGCCCTTCCTGGGCATGCGCAGTCTTCAGCGCACCTTGCCAGAGACTGTGCTTCGGGCCGGTAAGCCTGCCCTGTGCCAGATCAATCTCCTGCAGCCAGATGTCCATATGCTTCGGATAATCATGGCCCCCGGGAGGCACCCGGTTACCGGTGTAGTAGACCTTACCGTCCTTATCGAAGAACAGGGAGGGATCAATGCCGGGCGCATCCTCCAGCCAGACCGGATCAGACCAGTCTCCCGCCGGATCAGCAGAGGTTACGTAGAAATTATGTGGTTCCTTGTCATTATCAACAAATGTCGTGATCATATAAAAGAGACCCTGATGGTACCGGAGAGTCGGTGCCCAAATCCCTCTCGACGGGAGAATTCCGTCCAGATTGAGCTGGGACGGACGGTCCAGCACATGGCCCAGCTGACGCCAGTGGACAAGGTCCCTGCTGTGAAAGACCGGAACCCCGGGGTAGAATTCAAAGCTTGAAGTAACCAGATAATAGTCCTCTCCTACACGGATGGCCGAAGGATCAGGGTAGAAGCCCGGCAGCACCGGATTACGGAATGTTCTCAAATTCGGAAGTCCTCCTTCATACGGGCAATAGGTACGAATACTTAATCAACGATAGGTAAGCATAACCCATTATAGTTCGGATAAGTTTAATTTTCTTGCGCTTTCTATGTTCTTTTTCTTTTTTTTTATACTTTCTTGTCCTGCAAACAGAAACAGCGACAGCAGAGGACGGATAACGTCTCTGGCTGTCGCTGTATTATGGAAGCAGAATTCACTCTGGCAACGGCTGCTGGAATGACTGAATCAGACTGAATCAGATTGCATTAATCAAGTGTTTTAGCATACTCTCTCAGCTGTTCAGGCTCACTTGTGTGATAGACCATTTGTTCATGATCAAAAATTACAATTACGGGCCGTTTCGCTTCCAGGCCCAGTACCTCCAGCCACTTCAGCTTCTTCTCCTCTGTATGCACAGTCACATGCGGGATATGCTCCACGAGCGCAGGCTCGGAATTAAGTACCTCATTTACTTCGTCATCCCAATCCCGTGAATTGGAGAACATATGCATGTGAAGTACGTTCTCTTCCTTGGACACTAGCTGATCAATGACATCTGCTTTCGTAGGGCCGCAGCCTGCTACAAACAACAAGAATACTGAGACCAGTAAGAATAATCTAAATCTGTGCTTAAGCATACAATTCCCCTCCCTATTCCATCTACATACCCATATATTACTACAATGATTCGGCCCTACTTCCTCACATAGAGCGAATAGGTCTCTGGAGCGGCAAAATGTAGTTTCTGCGCTAATCGGATAGAGGCAGTATTGTGAAGGCCACAGTCCCATCTTGGCGTGATCTGACGTTCTAAGCACTCCAGGATAAAAGCTTCGGCAACACATTGAGCCACGCCCTTTCCCCTAAACAAAGGATTTGTCACTATATCAATTTCAGCGTACTGTTCGGACGAGAATATAGAGACACATTCCCCAGCAAATACATCGTGTTCCGTAACAAAGAAACCGAAGCCCTTGTCCGCAAAACGCTCCACCGATCCCCAGTATTTCCGGATGTACGCTGCATCGAACTCTCTATTCACCTCAAGCGATTCCTTGTTTGTCCTGTTCAGCCGGAAGCCATCCGGTATACCCGCTCTTTGCGATTGCATGAAACGGTGCTCATTGAATGTAAAAGAATACCTCGGCATCCGCTGCAGCTTCGCCCCTAAAAGCTCATTGATTCTGCGATCCCATCGTTCAGAGGATGAAAATAACGTAAATCTCTGATTAAGCATCTCTCTGCGCTTGAATTCATGCATAAGCATGGGTGCAAAATCATCATTCGTCTCATCGCCCATCACTGCATAAATGCCTGAAGAAGTACCGATCAGCGCCGAAGACTTATCGATGATGATGTCCCCGTCAATATAACGATCTAGTACCGAATACGCAAATGTGGGATAAGGGGTGATGACAGAAGCATCTATTCTCATTACCATTCAATCCTTTCTACAGAACAAACCATTTAGTTCACAACAAATTAGATAAATAACTAATTACATATTAGTATAATATGCTGAAATATACAATTGTTATTCATTACACACGGTGCAGCTTACGGTACCGGGATGGCGTTAATCCCAGCTTCGCTGTGAACACCCGGCTTAGGTAGAAGCCGTTCTCGTAACCGCACTGCTGGGCGATCAGTTCAATGGGCAACCTTGAATCCTCCAAGAGCTGGCAGGCGCGTCTGAGCCGGAGTCCAGTTACAAAGTCTGAAGGGGCCGTCCCGAAGGCCGCACGGAATCGCCGCGTTAATTGTACCGGAGTAATATCAAGGGTAGCGGCCAGCTCCTGCAGGGTCATAGGTGTACAGGCATGCTCCAGCAGCCATTGCTTAGCCTGTTGCATCAGCGGGCCCGGGCTTGTCTCTCCAGAGCGCAGCTCCTCGGATGCACTGCTGCGCTCGATTTCAAGCAGCCTCCACAGATCCTCCAGCATATGCTTCATCCGGCTATAGCCCGGCTCCTCCTGAATCCCTCTTCCGATACTCCGCATATAGCGGTAGGTAGACATCAGGCGCTCCACATCCCTGACAGTCCATCTGCCTCCAAGCGTTGCGGCGTCCTCCGGTCCCCCCTCTTCCTCCCATTCGAATTGTATGAAATGAAAGGTCAACGGACTAAGCGTTCTCCGGTAAAAGGTTGTCCCCGGCGGACATACAATGATGTCCCCGGACCCTCCTTCCCCTTCGTGGTCTCCGAAGCGGTAAGCGAATTGTCCCTGCTCCACCGCAAATAAGGTCCACACAGGGTAGGTGTCGTGCTCCAGCAGGAACTGTTTTTTCTGCTCCCAATAGATGTGGGCTGCCGGACGAACCGACCAATTCATGCGCATGTTCTGACTCCCCTCAGATGCATTATTCAATGAAATAAAGTGTATAAATCAAGAAATTATATGCATGTCATTTGATTATTGATTATTCTATCATGAAACTACGGATATATTAACACACCAAAGGAGAGGTTCAACAATGCGTAGTGAAACGGTCAACACGGATGTAACTGTGGTAGGCGGCGGACTGGCAGGGGTATGCGCGGCGATTGCGGCAGCCCGTCTGGGCCAGCGTGTGGCGCTGATTAATAACCGTCCGGTGCTCGGCGGTAACTCCAGCAGTGAGGTGCGGGTATGGGTATGCGGTGCAACCTCGCACGGTATCCACCGGTATGCCCGTGAAACGGGGATTATGGGCGAGCTGTTTGTGGAGAACCAGTACCGCAACAAAGACGGCAATCCGTATCTCTGGGATATGGTTGTGCTTGAAGCGGTTAAGGCCGAGCCGAACATTCAGCTGTTTCTGAACACGGATGTTCATGAGGTCGATGCTTCCGAGGATGGCAGCGGCCAGCGGAGCATCCGGTCCGTGACCGGGTGGATGATGGGGTCGGAGCGGAGAATCACTTTTGAAAGCGCGGTCTTTCTGGACTGTACGGGAGATGGCCTGGTAGGCTTCCTGGCAGGGGCAGAGTACCGGCTGGGCCGTGAAGCACACGCAGAATATAATGAGGAATGGGCGCCGCTGGTCGCAGATGATATTACGCTCGGCAGCACACTGCTCTTCTATACCAAGGACGCAGGTCATCCGGTCAAATATATCGCTCCAGCCATGGCAAAGGATATTACACAAACCTCTATTGCCGAGCGCCGCATCATCCGCAGCGGCGACAACGGCTGCGCCTACTGGTGGATCGAATTCGGCGGCGAGCAGGACACTGTTCATGACAATGAGGCCATCCGCGACGAGCTGTGGTCTGTGATCTACGGGATCTGGGACTATATCAAGAACTCCGGCAAATTCGACGCGGACAACATGACGCTGGAATGGGTCGGTTCGACTCCGGGCAAGCGGGAGTACCGCCGGTTCATTGGCGATTATGTCCTGAATCAGAACGATATCCTGGCCCAGTGCGAATTCCCGGACCGCGTAGCGTTCGGCGGCTGGTCCATTGACCTGCATCCGCCGCAGGGAGTGTACGCTACAGAGTCAGGCTCGAAGCATATGTATTCGGACGGCAGCTATCACATCCCGTTCCGTTCGCTGTATTCGGTGAACGTGAACAATCTGCTGATGGCCGGCCGCGACATCAGCGCCTCGCATGTCGCGTTCGGCACGACCCGCGTCATGGCTACCTGCGCGGTCATCGGCGAAGCCGCCGGTATCGGCGCGGCACTCTGCGCCGCCAAGGGAATATCGCCGCGCGAACTGCATGCGGCCCACCTGAACGAGCTGCAGCAGACGATGCTGCGCCAGGATGCTTCCGTCCTCGGGCTACGCAACGAGGACGATGCTGATCTGGCGCTGAAGGCTGCGCTCAGTGCTTCCAGCGAGCGGAGCTGGTTCGGCGTGGAGCAATCCGCATTCAGCGTCCCGCTCACAGCGAACATCGGCATCACCGTTGCGGCCGATCCGGGGCTGGACGGAATTGAGCTGCTGATCGATGCGGCCGAAGTCGCAGAGCTGACGGTCGAGCTATGGGAGACCGGACGGCCCGAGAATTATATTCCCCATACGCTGATTCAGTCCGCGTCAGCTCCCGTTCAGGCCGGAGCCGCCCAGTGGGTGAAGCTCCCGGTTCAGTGGAAGCCGGAGTCACCGCGCAATGCATTCTTGATCGTCAAGGCCAACGCTGTACTGTCGCTGCATATGGCAGATGAGCCCGCTTCAGGAATGCTCGCCTACGGGCATAGTGACACCCCCGCAGCCTCGCGGGACTTTGGCGAGAATCCGCCTGCACAACCCGTAGTGCAATGGGACAAAAAGAAATTCGACCACAAAGCCCCGTGTCTCCGCCTGTCCGGGATAACGAGTGCCTTCGCTGCGGATAAAGTTATCGACGGCTACCTCCGCCCGTACGGCGGTCCGCATATGTGGTCCTCTGACCGGATGGCCTCCGATCAGCCGGAATGGCTGGAGCTGGCCTGGAACGAGCCGGTAACTCTGCGCGAGGTTCACGTTACCTTCAACGACGATGTCAACGAGGACCTGATCAACCTGCATCATCATATTACGCCTTACGAAATCCTGCCAACACTCGTTAAGGAGTATCGTATTGAAGCTTACCTGGACGGCAAATGGACCTCAGTTGCCGGGGAACGTGACAACCACAAGCGCAAGCGGGTACACACGCTGAACGAAGCTGTGACAACCGGCCGCCTGCGCGTCGTGATTGAGTCAACTAACGGAAGCCAGTATGCGGAGATTATTGAGGTGCGGGTGTACGGTTAAGGGAGCGGACTAAATTTAATACATTGAAATTTGAAGCGGAAGGCTATAGCATTTAAAATGTAGACTTCGGTAATACAGCTAAAACAAGTACGGATGGCAAACATGGTCAGTTAAGAATATCTCGCTTAATGCTGGAACCGCTGTAGGAACCCATACGGTATATGTTACTTTTGTGAAGTCCGATTCAACCACAATTGCAAATTCAACCTGGTTCCAGTTCAAATAAAATGCAAACTGTTTGATGGATGTTGAGCGGGGCCTGACTGCGGTCAGGCCCTTTTGACGCTGAAGGAGCTATTGATCCGTCCACTGCTCAAAGAGGTTGTACAATTCATCAAGGTGTTCCTCGTCTTCGGCCGCGAACATTAGCAGATGGCCACCGTTGTTGTTCATAATCATAATCAATTCACCCGGCCGGCCAAAAAAACGTACGCCCGTGTACAAATCTGAATCGGCTTGGCGGGATGGAAAGTTCTGCTCAATTCGCTCCGCAACAGCCTCATCGATATCCCAATATTCTTCGCTGCTATACTCCATCGCCAGCACTGCCTGCAAATGGGCCATGGCCAGCAAAAATTCCTTAACAGACGAACGCAGGCGCTCCCATTCGGCTCCGCTGCGCACATAGACGGGAGGATTATCAAGCTTCATATCCGCTGCACGGATTCCCCACACGCAGGCTTCTTGATTTTCGGTATAAAAGATGCAGTAATCTTCTTCCATATAACGCGGAAAATTGTGAGGCTGAACCAGAAAATCCTGAGTCGCGTTCAATGCAGAGTGGGCCCCAAGCTCCGTATAATACGCCCGCAACACCTGCGGAATATGCCCGTAGCGTTCCATCCACGGCGTTAATGATTCATGATCAAATCCGCACGGTTCCGTAATATGGAACAGGTCTCGAATCACTGTAAAGTCTGTCATTACTTATCCCTCCCCGTTCGTCGATATCCAAGTGTTAATTAACGTAATCTTAACATAGTTTATTGTGAAAAAAGCCTAATCCTTTGCTCAAGGATTAGGCTTTTTGCCGTTTAGTTTAACGCTTCATATAAAGCAATAAGAGCCAAGGACTGTCCGTACGCCATAGGTCTGAGGGCAATGTTCTTGTAATGCTCCTTATCCATCCCCATACCGGTTCCGGCCGACACATTCAGCACGGTTCCATCTCCGCTAATATTTTGACATACCGATTGAATGGCCTTGTCTGCCGCAGCCTGATAGGAGGAATCCAGAATACCGGCCTTAATGCCTTTGATAATCCCTGCGGCAATTGCGGCTGACCCGGATACCTCTTCATAGCTGGATGGGTCCTGCAGGACGGTATGCCAGAGACCGGAAGCTGCCTGGAGGGAGATTAGGGCATTGACCTGAGCCTTATACGTATCAATCAGAAACCGGCGGAACCCCGGACTAATCGATTCCTGGCAGGCTTCCAGGTAATCGACGATCCCATAGGTAAACCAGGAATTGCCGCGGCACCAGAAGATACTGCCGAAATTATCATTGCGTTCGAAGCTCCAGCCGTGGAAGAATAAGCCGGTATGTTTGTCGAACAAATACTTGATATGGAGCAGAATCTGGTGTTCAGCTTCGTGTACCCACTCCGGCCGGTTAAACTTGCGTCCCGCCTGGTTCAGGAACAGAACCGCCATGAAGAGCGTATCAATCCATAACTGTCCATTGTGCAGGTGAATTCCATCCCGGTTGCCGATGGCAGTGACCGTATGCTGAAAGCCGCCTTCTTTGGTTTTGGGCAGCTCATGAATGAGCCAATCCGCATGTTCCCGGCATAGCTTTTCCAGTTCACTGGAAGACTCAAGCTGATCCAGGAGCAGCACCAGAGGCAAATAAGGAGCGGTTGTATTAATGTTTTTGGAAGGGAGTCCCGCCTCCAGATTACGGGAAACCCAATTCCGGAAAAATTCCATGTAACGCGTATCGCCATAATACTTTTGCAGCTTGTACAGACCATAAAGACCTACGCCCTGAGGCCAGTCCCATTCTTCAATGCCGAAATCACGCTGCACAATTCCTACTCTGGTATCGGCCTGAACCACGGTTTTATCCTTTTCATAGTCGCTGCCGCCCAGATTCATTAGTCTGTCTACTACCAGCCCGATCTTCTCAAGCAATATTTCATTTGTCATCGATTATCAGCTCCTTATTATTCCCTAGGTCCGCTTAAATGGTCCGCAGATGCCACTGATCGTTAATTTCTTTAATTAATGCCAGATCGCATTTAGGTGTCCGGTCATAGGCCAACAGGCCGTTAATCTCCTGCTCCACATCCGTTAACTGCGTATAACAATATCCATAAATAATCTTGGACGCGTATACCGCCTTCATAATTCTTCCGTATTCCAGAACAAGATCCTCTGCAGATTGTGCACTGGTATATCCCCAGCCATCGTCAGCGCCAGCCTTGTAGCTTATACCACCGAATTCAGTCAACAAGATCGGCTCGCCCCGATGCTCATAACCGTCTGCATACACACTACGGGCTGATGGATTGGAAGCAAGCATCGTATCTTTTGTAGAAAGAATCCGCTTGAACTCTTCATACTTATCAGGCTCATCTGCTCTGCCATGCTGATAATTGTGTACCGCACAGATGTCAGTCAACGTCATTTCCCATCCGTCATTCGATATGACTAACCGGGTATTATCCAATGAATGAATAAGACTATACATGGCTACGCTGTGATACTGCTGCTGCTTATCCGATTTCACCATCGGAATGCCCCAGCTTTCGTTAAGCGGGACCCAGGCTACAATCGAGGGATGATTGAAGTCACGGTCAATAATCTCAATCCATTCTTTGGTTAACCGGGCTACAGCATCATTATTGTAAGAGGCGTTCGCCGCACATTCTCCCCATACCAGGAACCCTATCCGGTCAGCCCAGTATAAAAACCGCGGGTCCTCGACCTTCTGATGCTTACGGCAACCGTTGAATCCTAATTCTTTGGCTAACTCAATATCCTTCTTCAGATGCTCATCCGTTGGCGCTGTAAGCAATCCTTCCTGCCAATACCCCTGGTCCAGTACAAGCTTCTGGTAATACGGTTTGTTATTCAGGTAGACCATACCATTCTCTGTATGAACCTTCCGCATGCCAAAATACGATTGAATAGAGTCCACTTCAACCCCGTGATCGTACAGCTTCATTTCAACATCAAACAAATTAGGAGCTTCCGGGCTCCATGTCCAGCCGGCCCGATGAAAGTTTGTGCGGAATATTTTTAGACCAAACAGATCTACTATTCTGCGTGTTATAGGCTGTAATAATCGTACACGGTCCTGAATAACAGGTACTCCGCCAAAAGAAATACGAAGTTCCAAATCTAATTCTTCTGATCCATGCCCCTCAGACTTCACTTCTATTCCAATACTCCCTTGATCCAAATCTGGCGTAAACTTCACCTGCCCAATATGCACAGGGTTTACCGCCTCCAGCCACACGGTCTGCCAAATCCCGCTCGTTCGGGTATACCAGATGCTTTCGGGCTGCTCTAACCAGAACTGTTTGCCCCGGGGTATGGTCTCGTCTGTTGATGGGTCCTCCACGTGAACAGTTACCTGTTCCTCTTGTCCGGTTAAGGCATGGGTAATATCAAACGAAAATGAAGTGTGTCCGCCCTCATGCATCCCGATATATTGACCATTCACATACACCCAAGCTCTATAATCTACCGCTCCAAAATGTAATATCACCCGCTTCTGATACCAGTCCGGATCGAGTGTGAAATTGCGTTTATACCAGACATAGTCATGAAAAGTGGTATCATGTATTCCGCTGGCAGGGGTCTGAAAAGCAAAGGGAACCTGAATGGTCTGACTGAAATTCTCACCTGGATCAAACCATCGCTGTGCGGCTCCCTCATTGCTGTCATCAAATTCAAATTGCCACGTTCCATTCAAGTTAAGCCATGCGTCTCTGACGAACTGCGGACGCGGATATTCTATCCTGTGTGTCATTTAGCTTCAGCTCCCATCTTAGTAGTCACAACAATAAAAGTTAACTTTTTGTAGTTTAGATAGTAAATCTTCCTCGCGGGCAAGCAAATACTACCATGATGAAAGCGTTCTTTCAAGCTTATATCAGCGTTATTATTGATTTTCAACTTTGTGGTATACAAATAAAAATCCATACTTAAATAGATCGTTTATTGTTAACTAAAAAGTTAACAATATGTTATACTATTCAACAATCGGCGGAAGCCACAGATATGACAAGGAGGTATAATTATGTTCTTAGAACTCGACGATCATGGTATTTCTGTTCTGAAAGCACTGGCATCGGACACCAGAGCTTCGATTCTCAGACTATTGTTACATACACCGCTTACTGTCAGTGAGCTGGCCGCAAAACTTAACTTAAGCAAAGCAATCGTCTCACGCCATATCCGGTTACTGGAGGACGCCAGGATCATCAAGCTCCAGGACAACTTGGAGGCTGCCGACAGCCGAAAGAAGAATTTCATTGTTGCGGTGGATCATATTGCCCTCAACTTACCGCAAAAGCTCCATCTTCCTTTTAAAGTCATTACGAATGAAATCAAGCTGGGATACTACTCTAATTTCTCAGTCACCCCTACCTGCGGATTAGCCAGCCAGGCTAAAATTATCGGCAAGTTAGATGATCAACGGACCTTCGTCTCCAATGACCGGATCGATGCATCCTTACTTTGGTTTGCCGAAGGCTTCGTTGAATATATGATTCCGAATGATTTCAACCATAATTTCACTGCAGAATTATTAGAGTTATCCTTAGAGCTCTCTTCAGAGTTTCCTGGTTCCAACAATAATTGGCCCAGTGATATCGCTTTTTATATCAACGATGTTTTTTTAGGCACCTGGACGGCTCCGGGGAATTTCTCAGATGTGCGCGGGAAATTAACACCAAACTGGTGGGATAACGAACTAAGCCAGTATGGCCTTTTGAAGCATTTAAGAGTCACCAAGAAAGATACGGGAATAGACGGTCAAAAAATATCATCGGTTACACTCGCCCATTTAAAGATCGAAGATTCCCCCTTCATCAAGCTGAGGATTGGGATTGACGGGAATTCCAAAAACAAAGGCGGACTTACCATCTTCGGGGAGCACTTTGGAAACTATCCGCAGAATATTCTGCTTAAACTATTTTATACGGAAGCGGAATAAGGGGAATCTTCGAGGGGCTGGGCTTCGACTCGCCAACATGCGCACGTAAAAAGGCTCTCCATGAACGATGCAGGATCGTTTTGGAGAGCTTTTTATGTCCAATAATCTGATAAAATAAAAGGACAAACCCAACCGGAGGTGCCAGCCATGCAATGGGAAGAGGTTCGTAGGATTTATCCCAATCAATACGTCAAGCTGCAAATCCTTGCAGCACATATCGAAGGCAACACCAAGTATATTGATGATGTCGCCCTAATACGTGCTATCCAGGACCCGCAAGAAGCTACCAAAGAATTGCTGCGATGCAAGGATGGCGTAATTGTATCGCATACTGAGAATGAGGAGCTGGAGGTTGAAATTCGTACTCTTCGTGGATTGCGGGGAGTCGTGCAGAATGAAAATTGAGTACGTAGATGGGCTACTGCAAACGTCTCTAACCTTAAATTATAAAGGACAAGTTCTGACTATTGAAAAACTTGTAATTGATACAGGCGCATCTCATACCTTGTTATCCGCTGACGCTATAGCAGATATTGGAGTATACTTTGAGACTGGTGATGAGATTATTACTGCATTCGGTATCGGTGGAGAAGAAAGCTGTTTTCGCAAAGTATTCGACTCCATTCAGTTAGGCAACTTTCATATTGAAAATTATAAGCTGGATGTCGGGTCGCTTCACGAGAAGCTCGCAATCAACGGTCTGTTGGGACTAGATTTCTTGATGAAAGCTAATATTGTTCTCGATTTGGCGGAGCTTGTTATGTATTCGGCAAAAGAAAAAGATTAGGTTTAGAGACACCTAATCTTTTTCTTTTTTGAATTTATTCCTGTAGACTATCTATCAGAAGCGATGCGGCACTTTCATCAGTTGATTCATTTGTACCCAGCTCACCACGAAAGGCTTTAAACAAAACTGAGCTAATTAAAGATTCCAAATTCTCATTAACATTCAGGCTCCCAAACACTAAATCTTCCTTTTCAAAGAGATTTCTTACTACTTTAACAATTTCTTTTTGTTCTTCAAAAGGAGCTATTGGAATAACAATTGATGATAATTCCTCGATATTGATATTATTTATTCCGGCAGATGATTTAGATTTTCTAAATAATTGGTTTCTAACTCTTTGAGATTTTAGTAACATAAGTACAAACTCGGGTACAACTCCAATTGGTCTAAGTCGAATTAAGTAAGACGCATATGCAAATCCATCACAATCTTCGGTAACAACAGAACATTTGCCCACCAAATCTTTACTACCATTAGAACGTATTATTAATATATCCCCATTACTTACAAGATGACTCTCGGATGTTATAACTCCTTCAGAATACTTCATATCATTTAGATTAAATGTAAAATCTTCAACGTTTGGAATACGCAATACAGGAGTTCCGTTATTTGCATAATCACTTTTTGATGATGTTCCATATTTAAAACTTTCAATAATATCTCCAAGCCTACAAAAGGCCCATCCTTTTGGTAAATCCGAGTCATCGATTTGGAAATTTAAATTATACTGTGTTTCCTTCTTCTTATTACTTTTCTTTTTCTCATTTATTTCTATAAGTAATTCTTCAGCAGAAACGCCCCCTATATTACCAATTCGCCACTTCGAAGTCAAATCCCCACGAAAAGCCTTATTCAAAATTGCTGCTCGGCGAAGTTCAAATGTTTCCTTGGCTTCTTCGATGAGTTCTTTGGCTTGATTAATCTTTAACAAAAGGCTTTCCACTTTTTTGACTATGCGTTTTTGCTCCTCAAATGGTGGAAGAGGTATTTTAAGATCTTGGATACGATGAAGGGCAAGTTTTGGTTGGGATGTAGCCTTCATTGATAAATTGATCTGCTTTAATACTGATTCACTATTAAGTAACAAGTAGATGTATCTGTTATATGACCCGTTTATATTTGTTATTTTAGCTGCATTTTCAGTTAAATTCGATCCATCTAAATGTTCAGGTACGATGCCTGACCTGCCAATTGTCCCTGCAATGGTTATATATACATCCTTACTTGAAATAACATATCGTGAGATTAGTTTATATGTTTTCTCAGAGATATAGCGCAAATCAGAGTCGTTAACGGTACCATCTTTAAGATCTATTACCCTCAGGTATGCATGGTTGGTCTCATCTGAAACAAAGTCATGCCCTGAAGGTAATCTCTTTCCACCTTTAACTTCAGCAATGGATTTAATAGCAGTCCACACCCAATTCTCAGGCACCTTATAAGGTTGCTCCTCCACAGGCACCAGCGCCTCTTGCAGCAATTCCTCTGCCGTCTTCCCTTTATTCTTGCTCATACGTTATACTCTCCACGCGTTTCCGCAACCTGAAGCAGCTCTTGACGTTCTTCAGCTGCATACTCCGGCTTGTTTTCCACCGCTTTAAGCTCAGCGACAACCTCAAGCAGCAGGGTCATGGCTTCATCCAGCTTGGCGATTGCCAATTCTGCCGAATCAATCGGATCAGGCAGGTTGTCGTAGGCGGACAGCGATTCATCTGCAATCAGTCCAATATCCAAACTATCATCCTTTTTGCGGATATCCTCACGAGTAAACATGTTAAATCTTGCATCCTGCACACTGCTACGATCCTCAGCTTTATAAGCCTCCACAAACGCATCAAAATGCACAGTAGTCAACGGAGTCCGTTTCCCGAAGCTAGGCATATTTGTCCGCAGATCGTACACCCAAACATCTTTTGTACTTTCCTTATCCATTTTCTCACGCGTGAAGAACAATACGTTCGTCTTAACCCCTTGCGCATAAAAAATCCCCGTAGGCAGCCGCAGAATGGTATGCAAATTACACTTGTCCATCAAATCCGCGCGAATCTTTGCTCCCACTCCACCTTCAAACAAAACGTTATCAGGTATAACTACCGCTGCGCGAGCCTTCCCGTTTGCTTTTAACGCCCGATAAATATGCTGCATGAAGTTCAACTGCTTATTGGAAGTCGTAAAAGTTAAGTCGTCACGCGTAAGTCCTTCTCCGCCTTGCTTGGTACCAAATGGTGGATTGGTCAGAATTACATCGTAATTCTTCAAGCTCTTTCCGAGATCAGAAAGGGTATCTCCAAGCATAATATCTCCATGCAGATCATGAAGCATTGCGTTCATCATCGCCAGACGATGGGTATCCTTAACCAGTTCAACACCTGTGAAAGCTTCGTTTCTTTGAAACTCGGCTTCTTTTTCACTCAGGTCAAAGTAATCGTCAGTCTTGCTCCGAATGTGGCTATCCGCTGCAATCATAAATCCAAACGTCCCTGCGGCAGGGTCATTGCAGCGCTCGCCTGGCTGAGGATCAGCCAGCTTTACGATTACATCAATCAATGGACGCGGGGTAAAATATTGCCCTGCTCCCGACTTGGTTTCACTCGCATTCTTCTCCAGCAGTCCTTCATACAGATCCCCAAGACCTTCTTCCTTAGCAGAATACCAGTCGAGCTGATCAATCGAACGTACGATTTTCTCCAGATTCTTAGGTTCATCAATATTGGAGCTGGCATTCATATAAATCTGCTTTATGATCTCGTTACCTTCTTTGCCAAGATCGAGCAGCAGCTGGCGGTAATGCTGGGTTAATTCCAAACCATGCCGCTCCTGCAACGAATCCCAACGATATTGTTGGGGCAGAATGCCCTCATTATTCGTTTCCTTCATCATTTTAAGAAATAGAAGATAAGTCAGTTCCGTAACATATTGGTGATACGTGATGCCGTCATCACGCAGTACATTACACAGATTCCATAGCTTTTGTACAATTTCCTGATTCTTCATGGTTTAAGCTTGCTCCTTCTGTCTGGTTGGATATAGCGCAACATTTATTGTAGCAACAATCTCGTCCAATTGACCATCAAAAATTTTATTCAACTGCTTATAGCCGCCCTTACTGCGGAAAGGTTCCACATCGAATGCCTTCTCGGGATTCGGGTCCAGCACAGATTCTTGCAGCAATTGCTTCTCTATCCGCTTCAGCCAATCCTTCTGCACCTTCGGCCATACCCGCATCTCATAGATCTTCTTCATGGCATTCTCGATCCGTTCTTCATGGCTGAGGAGCGGGTCACCTAACGCCTGCTGGCGGATAAAGCTGATGATGTCTGCGGCGATGTCCTGCTGCTTCACATCACGCCATGCGGTTTGCAGGTTTTTCTCGGTAAAGCCTTTCTGATCCAGCGCCACCCGAAGCTTCCGCAGCTCTTCACGGGTCAGATCATTTGGGCGGGTACAGATGATGTTGAGTGCCGGAATCAGATTCAGGTTTTCACGGATAAATCCGTTGAATCCTTCTAAATAGTCCTCAGGTTTGTTGGCTGTCCCATAGCCGCGTGTTACTTCTATCAGTTTATCCTCATGCTCCGAGATGAACTGGCGGTTATGCCTCCCTCTATTCTCTTCAATGAACTGAAGCAATTGTGGTTTGCTTAATAAAGCTTCGCTAACCTGCTCTGCACTTGCTTTTTTCACCTCATCAATGAACTCATTAATAGTCTGCCCTTCAGATAAAGCTTGGAAATCCTCATGATCCTGAGGCGTCCAGCGTTGTTTCTTCCGCTGCATCTTGGCCACAATCTCTTCCTGATGTGACTTAATGTGGTGTTCACTCTTCATCTGCTTCAGCTCATCGACCAGAAGATCCAGGCTGACCTGGGGTCTCGTCACAACGGGCTTCATATCTGTATAGGGCTTAAGTGACTCATAGATTCCTACAGCATCATAGATTGTAAAATGATCCTTATCAATCTCATCACAGCGGCGGGTAGCCCGTCCCAGCATTTGTTCATACAGAATACGGGAGCGAACACGCCTTAGGAAAACTACATGGGAGATACTCGGGATGTCAATTCCCGTTGTAAGCAAATCCACAGTGACCACGATATTCGGCCGCCGTTCATTTTTGAAGAGCTTAATGGCATGCAGTGGATCTTTGATCGAACCTGTAATTTTTAGAATAGCTCCATCATCTACTGGGCCGTAGACCTTCTCCAATTCTTTTTTAAAGATCCGAACCACCATATCCGCATGATCATCCGTTGCCGCGAAGATTAAGGTCTTCCCATCCGCTTCAGGGTCGATATATTCAGTGAGTGCCTCCAGCACCACACGATTGAAATTCTCCGTGATCACCGACTTATTAAACTGGGTGACTTCGAGATTGACCTCGTCTTCCAGCATTTCCTTCTCCACAGTTCCCAGATCCACATTATACACAGATACTTCCTCACCGATCTGCCATTTGATGCCGTGCTTCTTCAGTTCCGTTTCAAACTGGACAGGCGGTTCATGGTCGATTAAATAACCGTCAATTACAGCTTCACGGTAGGAGTAGTTAAAGATCGCCTTGTCAAAAATCTCAACCGTATGAAGAGCTGGAGTAGCCGTAAGCCCGATTCGCACAGCATCAAAATAATCCAGTACCTTCCGGTACTTACTCACATAGTCGGCATGATCCCGAAACTCCAGTTCGATCTCTGTCATTTCCTTATCGAGCGTATAACCACGGTGAGCTTCGTCCACGATGATGCAATCATACTGATCTACAGAAGGAATGCCTTTATCATCTTCGCTATAAAAAAGCCGCTTCACCATACCCTGAACGGTAGCAATCTGTACCTTCGTTTCCACATTCGGTTTCTTGTCGTCCAGTGTCTGAAGCTCAAAAATCTCTGTAAACGAATGATAGCTTTCCAGCTTGGAATCCTTAAACGCCGCCTCAGCCTGACGGCCTAATGCTGAACGGTCCACGAGAAACAGTATTCTTTTGAAACGATTATGTTTGATCAGACGATAAATTAAGCCGATGGCCATTCTTGTCTTGCCTGTGCCTGTCGCCATAGCTACCAGAATTCTGCGTTGTCCTGCTTCTATCGCATGTTCCACAGACAAAATGGCATTCTCTTGATATTCACGCAGATGCAGATAATCCAGTGATTCATCACGGAGATCCTTTGTCGCCTGATCGATGTCCTGCTGTAAAAGAGCCTTCAGCCCTTCTGGTGAGTACCAGGTTTGCAGCACTCTGGCATGATTCGTAGGCTTGCGTGCATCCAGAAACCAGATTCCAGATTTGTGTTCAAGCTGTTTTAAATACGGGCGTCCATTTGTTGAAAACAAGAACGGCACCTGATAATTCCCCCAGGGTCCATGAATGATTTCTTCACCATGCTTAACTACATAAGAGGCGTACTTTTTTGCCTGTTCAATGTCGGCTTGAACATCCTTGCTCTGGCGTTTGGCCTCGATAATACCGATCAGTTCCATTCCATAGAAAAGAGCATAATCCGCAAAACCATTTTTTAAAGGCCATTCTGCTATAGCGAGATACCTTCCTTTTTCAGGACGAGTTCCTGCGCTAAAACGCAATTGTAATGTATCTGCTTCCCATCCTGCCTGCCGCAGCTTCTCATCGATGATCATTCTTGTCTCAGCTTCAGTCAGTTGGAGGGCACTGCCGAGCTTCCTGGCCTTCGAATGACGTTTCTGTTTCTCTTCCTGAGTCTTGGAATCCTGAAGTTCGGTCAGCCGCAGGAGCTCCTGTTCCAGTTGCTGCACTTTGGCGTCGTAGGAAGCAGACAACTGCTGGAGCTGCTCTTCATTGTATGCAGTGTCATCTGCCTCTGCCGGCTCCACATACTCTGGCGCTGTAAAGTCCCATTCCCCATAGACCTGCATAAACCAGACGGCTAGACGAAAAGCAAAATGCACAAGCGCCTTGGCCTCTTCGGTTGTACCATAATTGCCCTGATGTGCAGCTTTGTTGCCTTGTTTACGGATAGCGTGCAGCATATCCAGCAACTCTTCCGTAAGCAAATCTTCACGGCTCAGAAAGTTCAAACGATCTATTTGATTCAGTCCCTCAGCCTGTCTCATTTCTTCAAGAGCACAGATGAATTTCGTCATCGTCTCTCCAAACATACGGAGCTTCATTAAGGATGTATTGGGATCGGTATACATATTCCGTTCAGCCATTTCGGCCAGATTGGACAGAATATTCCAATGATTCGACAAGAAAGTGAAATTGCTATTGTTCATATCATTCACCTCTGGATGTTTTATTCGTAAAATGTAAAATGATTCATAGGAAAATATTCCTAAGTTCATAATAGCATTTTCTACATTCTTTAAGAATCAGATTTTATAAAATGTTATAATTGCGAAAAGGCGGTGAGTTGAATGTTAATTTCAGAAGATCTATCTGAGCAAGATGATAGGAATACTTTTTCAAAGGAACGGAAGAAACAATTGACCTCGGTCATATTCAAAGATGAAGGTGTCCTCTCTCAACTTCAACAAGCTCAAAAGGATCGCAGAGATGGAATTTCCACTTACAGTGACAGCGAAGAGGATTTTGCCCAGTTACTGAAAAATATCCAGAACGAATAAATAGCCTAACCCCTTAGCATATTCGCTGCGGGTTAGGCTGTTTTTGTACAATAACTCATCCGCCCTCTCATGCCGCGTTCTTCCCCATCATACTCCCTACCCTCCCCCCATATACATAGGAAGAACGGTTTACAAGCTGGAAGGAGAGATGGATGCATGCCCGGTGATGATGAGATTAAAGCGCTGGAGCGGTCGATTGCCGAGATTACGGAGATTGCTTCCGGGTTCGGGCTCGATTTTTATCCGATGCGTTATGAGATATGTCCGGCGGATATTATTTATACCTTCGGTGCGTACGGGATGCCTACCCGGTTCGGGCACTGGAGCTTTGGCAAAACCTTTCATAAAATGAAGGCCCAATACGATTTTGGCCTGAGCAAAATTTATGAGCTGGTCATCAACTCTAATCCGTGCTACGCCTTTCTGCTTGACGGCAACTCCCTGGTGCAAAATAAGCTGATTGTCGCGCATGTGCTGGCGCACTGCGATTTCTTCAAGAACAATATGCGCTTCTCCATGTCCAACCGGGATATGGTCGAGAGCATGGCGGCCACCGCCGACCGCATCAATGATTATTCCGTCACTTATGGCACAGACACTGTAGAAAGCTTCATTGATTCCGTGCTGGCGATCCAGGAGCATATCGATCCCAGTCTGATCCAGCCGCGCAAGCTGGGCAAGACCCATCTGCTTGAAGCCAAGATGAAGGAGCGCAAGGACTCCCCTCCCGGCGGGCCTGGACCGGCTAATGCTTACAGTGAGCTGTGGGACTTGGAAAAGAGTGATGACGTCCCGCCAGTGCCGGAAACTGCTGGTAAACGCACCTTCCCCCCGGAGCCGGAAAAGGACATCGTCTGGTTCATCCAGCAGTATTCCACCGCTCTTGAGGACTGGCAACGCGACATCATGACGATGCTGCATGACGAGATGCTCTATTTCTGGCCGCAGATGGAGACCAAAATCATGAACGAAGGCTGGGCCTCCTACTGGCATCAGCGGATCATGCGCGAGCTGGACCTTACCCCAGAAGAGACTGTCGAATACGCCAAGCTGAATTCATCGGTGGTCCAGCCCTCCCGCCAGAGCCTGAATCCTTACTATCTGGGGCTGAAGATTTTCGAGGATATTGAGCGCCGCTGGGACCGGGACAAAATGTTCGAGGTGCGCGAGCTGGATTCCGACATCTCGTTCATCCGCAGCTATCTCTCAAAGGAACTGGTGAACGACCTGGACCTCTATGTATTCGAGAAAAAAGGCCCGGAGTGGAAAATTACCGATAAGGCATGGGAGAATGTGCGCGACCAGTTGGTGCTGGCCCGGGTGAACGGCGGCTCCCCGTACCTCGTCATCCAAGATGCCGATTATGAGCGGAACGGCGAACTCTTGATTGCCCACCGCTACGAGAGCATTGAGCTGGATCTGAAATATCTGGAGCGCACGCTCCCGCATATTTACGCCCTCTGGGGCCGCACCGTTCATCTACAGACCGTTGTGGAAGACAAAAATGCCCTGTTCACCTATGACGGCAAAAAGGTGCAGCGGCGGTTTATGTAAAGAAACATATGGGTTCGCACAATAAGCCGCAGTGTAGTTGCTATGTGCAATTACGCTGCGGCTCGTTTTTGAAAATATAAGAATTTATACGTTGCACATGATAGCTTATCCTTCTATTTCTCGATGAAACGGTACCGTCCTTTAAGAGGACGGCGAAGCCGTTTCTACTTGTTGTATCAGATTTGCAGGTCAAACAGCTTGCCCAGCGGCAGCTGAAAATCCTTAAACACATTTGACCGCACGCTATCCTGCTCCGAATATAAGTCCCTCACCTGATAGACGCCATCCTGCAGTGCATATACATGAACCGTGCGGTTGCCGGGGTCAACGATCCAATATTCCTGGACGCCGTATTTCTGATATAGATTAAACTTCTCATTGAAGTCCTTAAGTGCAGTGGATGGTGAGAGTACTTCGATAATCATCGTCGGAGCGCCGTGGCAGCCGTTCTTGAAAATCTGATTCTTTGAACAGACCACAGACAGATCCGGCTGTGTCACATGATCAGGCATCGAAGAAGCAGAATCATCCTCGCTGAAGAATACATCGAACGGAGCGACAAACACATGACAGCTCTTATTTTCCAGGTGCGTACGCAGTGCAAAATATAGCTCTCCTACAACATACTGGTGCAGGGCTGTAGGCGCTGGTGACATATTATAGGCTTTGCCGTTAATTAATTCCCATCCACCGTCCCATGACAACCAATCCTGATACGAATGCTGCTTCTGCTCATCCGGATTCGACACTTGGATCTGCCTCCTTCGCTTCCTAGCGGATTACGTGTAAGTGAATTATAACATGAATCACTGCCAATACTCAGCGCCCTCTCCCCCATATCCCCTGCTGCAAAAAATACTTAAATATAAATTATCCCAATTTTGTTTTAATAGTATCCGAATGGGTTAAATATCTCCTGTGATTTATAATGGGTAATTCTGGATGGTCCATAATTACCCTCATACAGAAACCAGACGGGAGAGGACGTAAGTGAAAGTGAAACAAATGGCAATACTGCTGCTCATCATGTGTGTGATTCTGACAGGCTGCATGGGGGGAAGCAAAGAAGGAAGTCCAGCGCCTTCATCCAGCCCGGCCGCCACGGCAACTGCCGAGACGAAGAACACTTCGGGGAACCCTCCGCCGGAGGCTTCACAGACCGTGTACGATCTGAAGCAGAAGTATGATTCGGATGAAGCAGATCACAATCCGGGCATCATGCCTATGTATAATGTGGAGCAGGATATGGAATTCATCTTCAGATTCAATACCGATCTTGGCTCAGAAGCCATTGGCAAGACGTTATCCGTACATACCGATATCGAGGCGCTGCCGGAGAGCAAGGTCGCGACCCTTGAGGATTCACAGCTCGTAGACGGCAAAAGCGTGTACTCCATCAAGCCGCTCGGCTTCGGCGTCCTTCCCTCCGATTCTCTGCGTGCCACGGGAGACAGTTCCTGGGGGAACGCCCCGGTCTACTACATCCGGCTCAACTATGACCTGGACGCCAAGTCGCCTACTCTGCTGAAGCAGCCGGTGATCATCCCGTTTACGGTGAAATCGGATCTGCCCACGCCGACGCTGCAAGCCGACATCAGTCCTGACGGAAGACTGACTCTGGTGTGGAATGAAGTTCCGGGCGCGGAAAGCTACAATATTTACAGCGCCTCCCATATTACAATGGAGAACATCAATGAGCCGCTCAGCGGCGCCGAGCAGGGCTATGCGGATCAGCGTCCGCTGAAGATTGCAACGGTACAGGGCAATGCGTATAACGACTTCATGAAGGACGGCCGCGGTGCGCTCGGCATTGTGGATGAGACCATTACAAGCGTCCAGAACAACAATGTGCAAGGGGAATATTACGTTACTGCCGTTCAGGGAGACAAAGAATCCAGATTCAGCCGCTCGGTGGACACCGTGGCATTATCCAAACGGCTGCCGCGCACCGTGGCTCCTGAGGATAACATCAACCTGAAATTGTACAAGAATGCCAAAGAGCTGCCCAAGACCGTTCCGGTCCAGTTCATTGACGGCTCCAAAGCCTCAGTAACAGTGATGTACGACACCGGAGCTGTGACTCTTAAGGCTTCCGGTCCAACCGATGTCCCGTACACGATACAAGGTACTGCGCTCAAAGGCTATGTCCAGGTTACCCAATTGACGGAAGCGGATATTACCAGTCTTGCAGCCGCCCAGAGCAACAAGGCGAATCCCGGGTATGTGGAGCCGCAGAATGACACGGATTATGTACCTGCACCGGATGTACCGACCATCATTGACAATAACGATAACGGGAACGCCAGTGAACCTGGAGATAATGTCATCGACCAGCAAAAAGAAAATACCAAGAGCAAGGTAGAGGAAGGCAACAAACAGGCGGTTCCGGGCACCACGATACGGGCAGATCTGATTCATGCAGACTCTGCGCTAGAGGAATATCTCGCGTTGACCCTGATGAACGGCGACACCGAAATCTCGCTGCAAGCCTTCCCGGAGGCGCAGAATGCCCGTACCCTGGTGGATGTAATTGAGAAGGTAGTCTACCAGAACCCGCTCATTCTCGGCTTCCGCGGCTATGGCTACGATTATGAGAAGCTGACGCTGAATGTGAAGTACGATGATTCTGCCGAGATCATCCGCTCCAAGCAGAAGGAGATCCTTGCCGAGGCAGATAAAGTAATCGCTGCGGTGATCAAGGAAGGCATGAGCGCGGATGAGAAACAGATGGCGATCTACGATTATCTGAATGATAACACCGCTTATGACGATGCTGCACTGGAGAATGCCATGGAGCAAGAGTTCAAGACAGTAGATGCGAAGTATAACGATTCTTTCAATACCTATGGCATTCTGGTTAAAAAAGTCGGGGTATGCATGAGCTATGCCCATACCTTCCAGCTGCTCTCTGATCTCGTCCAGGTCCCTTCGATGGTCGTCACAGGAACCATGAGCGGCGTGAATCACGCCTGGAACAAGGTGAAGATCGGCGACGAATGGGTCAACGTTGACCCCACCAATAACGCCACCAATACCGGACTTCCTTATCTGCTCTATAACTCCAATGACGCTACAGCCTCCGATGTAGAGTATGTGATGGACAAGGGCTACTGGCTGGACCATGAGCTGCCTCTGTTCAAGTCCACCAGCAATGCCTACGATTATTACGTGACACAAGGACTGGAAGTAGATTCCTTGGAAGCCTACAAGACCAAGCTGGCCGAACAGCTGAAGAAAGGCGAGACGCTGGTAGTCCTGCGCGTTCTGGGCAATACCGACAGCTCGGAGCTCATGCAGAAAACCGCCGAGGTCATCAAGCAACACGATGCCGCCAAGCTGGATAGTGCAGGCATGGTTGAGCTGGGAAGCTACGTTGCGGTTCAATTGGACGCCGCAGCCGGGCAATAATAAACGGACAAAAGGCAAGCCCCGCAGCAGGGGCTTGCCTTCTTTGCTGTTAGGGAATTATGATTTACGCCTGCCCATTGGATAGGTGCTCTTACGAATGAGGGATCCAAAATGTAGACGAAAAACCGATCACATTGAGCAGTGGCACAGGTATGTGGCCAAATGTAGACGAAAAATCGATCACATTGAGCAGTGGCACAGGCATATGACCAAATGTAGACGAAAAACCGACCACATTAAGCAGTGGCGCAGGCATATGGCCAAATGTAGACGAAAAACCGATTACATTGAGCGGCCGCAAAGGTGCATGCACCGGAATACAGGCAAAAGGCAAGCCCCGATACAGGAGGTTGCCTTTCTTGTAGAATCACACCGCCCTCTGTCTATTCCTCTTCATACGGATAGTAGATATCGCTCAGCTTACCTGCCTGATAGTAGGGGTAATCCAATCTTTTTTGCACCAGGCGTGCAGTGTCTGTATCCACTAAGCACTCAATCAGGTACAGACCAAGATCGATCGAGGACGTTACTCCGCCTCCGGTGAAGGTGTCACCGTCCCGGACGGCCCGGGCCTTAATGACTTCCCCGCAGTAAGGGGCAAGCAGATCGTAGGCTGACGAGTTCGTGGTCGCTTTTTTCCCCTCTAAGAATCCTGCCGCCCCTAAGAGCAGTGCCCCCGTGCACACCGACACTTTATAACGTGCGCCTTCTGCCGTTCGTATCCAGCTCATAAAGTCCTCGTCATAGCGGAGTGTCCGGGTCGGCATGCCGCCCGGGAGGAAGACCAGATCGAAGGTGCCCAGATCAGGCAACACCTCATTGGCTTTCATGGTCAGCCCCCGGTCATCCGTCACCTCCGCTTTGTTGGCGCAAAATGTCCAGGATACGTTCTCCTTCGCCTTCAGGATCGCTACCCAGCTCACCGCTTCATAGAACCCCATAACATCCATGCTGGTCATGCCGTCGAACAGAACAAATGCCATTTTCATAACCGTCACCCATCCTCTCTGAATAGAAGATCAAGCACTCATTGCCAGAAATACTGCATCTTCTTATACCCCACATCCCATACTTTCAAGTCCCCCTTAACCGTGAGCTTCAGCTCATCCCCCGGCTCAACCGGCATCTCATATACCACAGGGTACTGTTCAGGATTAGTACGCTGAAAATCTCCAGTATAATTCAGAATCTCCTGGCCATCCCGGGTAATACTGATCTCACCGGAATAATCCGTTGGTTCTGGGTTTCCGAAAGTGAAGGAGAAAGTCGTCTGTCCCTCAGACTTGTACGTGAATGTTCTGGAATCTCCGCCTTCAGCGCCATGCAGGCTAGAGCGGAGCGATATCTTCTGTCCGTTGATTTGAATACTGTCCGGTTTGTCTGCGGATGAATTGCCCGAGGTGTCCGTCCATTCCGTGATCGCCGTAAACGGACCCTCTACTTTAGTTAATATTTTGTCTACCGCCGCGCCTAGTCCCCATAAAGCTATAAAAAGAACCAACCCTGATATAGCTGTTGCCACCAGATTGCGCCCGAGGCTGCGGTAACGGAAACCAAGCTTGTACGCCCCGAAGCCGAGGGCTGCACCAACCGAATTCTGAAGAGCGTCGTTGATATCGAAGCTGCCCAGGAAGGTAAGAGCCTGGATCGTTTCAAGCACAAGAATCGCGATGAAGAATAAGGTGATGAACCGGACGAAGCCGACCCGGTACAGCCATGGAATCAATATGCCGAAAGGAACAAACGCAAGCGTGTTCCCGAAACCCACCATACTCATGAGGCTGGGATGTAGAAGATCAGATGGATACGGCAGCAGAAGGAAGTTATCGGGCATGAAAATAAAGGTGTAGACGGTATGATCCGATGCCTCACCTCTGCCGAAAGCAAAGAACATAAAATAAAGAACAAACAGTGTGTACAATATAGTTACCGTTAGCAAATTCTTGCGTTGTTTGACCATGGTTAACTCCTTCACTCTATATTTCCACTTATTACAATTAAACGGTTAGTGGTTTCATGAAACCCGTTCCCGTACAGGGACATAAATCTCCATCACGGAATCCACGCGGGCGTGACAGCGTTCGTCGTAGAACTCAAAGTTCAGTTTATCTTCGTCATGCATGTAGCCGCTGCCCGGGAACCAGTCCTCGAAGATATATCTCCAGGTACTCTTGACCACCTCGGCAAAAGTCTCCGGTCTCGCCTCATCAGTAGCGTCCACCGGAGGTGTCGTGAATACCACGTACTGCGCCGCCGGTACAGCAGCCGTAAGCATGTCAGGAGTGACCTTACTGAAGTCCTCCACTATAACCCCCAGCAGATACACAGCATTACCGCCAGCGTCTGACGGTATACATAAGCCGACCTCCCCGTGCTTCGGCGGATTCAGCTTTGCGTACATCTGATCCTCCAGATTGTCGCCCTCATAGTAATACCAGAAGGAAGCGACATCCTGCGTAGCATTCCCGGCCTCTACATCCGTCTCGATTCCATACCCCGCTACGTTAAAAGCAGGCTTCGTCACCAATACAGGCTCCGCGATGTATTCCTTGATGTCATACGCCAGCCGGTCCCGGACATAGCCGTTCATCCGCGCCGCATACTGGGAGGGGCTGTAGCCGTAAGACTTGCGGAAGGCTTTGGCGAAGCCGCCGGGAGTCTCGAACCCATACTCCAGCGCGATGTCCGTAATTCTCCGCCCGTTGAACAATTCAACGGCAGCCCGCGACAATCTCCGGGTGCGCACATATTCCATGACCGGCATGTCCTGAGACTGGCTGAACATCCGGCAAAAATGAAACAGCGAATAACCCGCATACGCCGCAATCTGCTCCGCTGTCAGCGGGTCCATGAGATGCTCCTCAATATAATCAATACTCCGCCCGATCTCTCTGCTGTAATTCAGTGACTCCACCGGCCTTTCAGTATACATAGGTGCATACATTATAGCAGATGGCGGCCTCCGGGACTGATCCAGTCTTGCTATATACTCAGCTTTTCAGACAATCTTGTCAAATATAGCGGCTGCGAACAGGCGGGCTTTCTCAACATCCAGCTCATCGGGATGCCCTTTTTTATCCAGATTGAAGCCCAGCGGGCTGAACTCCCCGGGACAATGGAACTCACCGATCACGTTACTGCCCTTGGCCGCCAGTTTGGCCTCAACCAGTGCCTGATTCTTGAATTCTCCAGAGCCGGATGTGCAGAAAATAAAGACATTTTTGTCCCGGAGCGGCATTCTCTTGATGAATTTGAACATCCTGCGGTGAATTTTGGAGGCGTAAATGCCTGAACCGAGGCCAATCAGGTCATATACGGACAGCATCTCAGGCTTAACGTCCTCCACTTTGGCCAAATCTGCCCCCAACACTTCAGCCATAGCGGCTGCAATCTTCTGTGTGTTCATGCTGCGGCCGGATCGGTAAATAATGATAGTCTTCATAATGGCGCCTCAATTCGTTATATTTAAAATATGAATGAACTTAATTAAATTCATTCATTTCAAGCCAAAATAAAATGCCCAGGATATCCACTGAACATTTAATAGTGTATTCTGCCGCCAGCAAAGCGATGCCGGAGACCTTTGTCAATGCTGTGTATCCGTCAAGCCTTTCATTATAAATTCGACCAAATAGTCCAGGATCTGCGGAAAATAGCTAACCCCGATCTCTTCCTTGTGAATGTCGATATACGGCACGGAGTTGAACAAGGCAAGAATCATCCCGTCCTCCAGATCTGTTCTGATTTTCCCCCTGGACTTCCAGTGCCGGATTAATTCCAGTGTGCCGCTGTTCATCATTTCATGAATACCCTCTATTCCGCCATGCTCATAGAATTCCTTCTCCAGCTTGCTGAAAAGAGCTTTGTTGTACCATTCCTTCAGGATTGGATTCGTATTGATCCCGCTGTAATTAAGCGCCATGATTTCTTTGAGCACTTTGGCAGGCTCGTCGTCCAGATTGACCGAAGATTGCAGGATACTCCGTTTCAGCTTCTCGTTCTCCTGCAGATAAATATCGATGAAGAGCTTCTCTTTCGAAGCGTAATAATTATAGAACGTGCCTACGGCATATCCGCACATTTTGGTGATGTCGGAAATATTGGTGTCCTTGAAGCCCTTGGAGCTGAACAGCTCTTTGCCGCATCTGAAAATCTCAGCCTTCTTATCTTCCATCTGTAAGCCCTCCGCGCCTGAGTGAATAATATATAATTCATTCATAATGTAGCATAGCCTTGCAGGCATTACAATGCACTTTTATATTCAGCTGACACGAATCACTTCCCATTTCGGTGAATAGGCTATTGTAATGACTTCAAGAATGGAGGGTTCCCGCATGAATTACAGGAACGAAGATTCGAACAGCTCAGCTCATCCGTCAGGCTATCGGCATCTGCCGCAGCCCTACCCTTATTCGCATTACCACTACCTGGTACGTTCGGAGTCCACTGAGGAGACCGCTCCGAGGATTGCTAAGAATTCAGCAACTGCCGGGAATACGCAGACTGTCAGGGCCTCCGAACCTCCGGCCGCTCCACATAAGCTCGAGAATGACCATGCGGAGGACAACATGGACGGCTGGCAGCAGATTCAGAATGCCAGCAAGCCGCAGACGGTCCTCGAAAGTGGACATCCGGCTGCCGCGAACAAGTCGGTGGATGGCCATCCCGGGGCAAGTCAGGCCGGCGGAAAGGGAATTCATGTCGATGTAGGAGGCGAGTTAGGGGGTAAACACGGCATCGGCATAAATGCCGGAGGAAACCTGGCGTACAGCGGCGCAAGTATGCAGGCAGACGGCCATATCGGCAGCAGCTCCTACGGGATCGAAGCGCAAGGCGATACCCATGTGAGCAACGGGCAAGGTCTCGGAGTGAACGCCGAAGCCCAGGCCTTCGGCAAATACGGGGTGGCTGCACAAGGCAAGGCCCAGCTCGGCGGCGGGCAAGGCGCAGATGTCAAGTTGGGCGCACAGGCCGGGGGCGATCACGGGCTGAATGCAGATGCGGGTGCTCATCTGGGGCTTAGTCAAGGTGCAGGCTTTGACTCTCATGTTCAGCTCGGCGGCAACAAGGGCATCGGGGCTGAGGCCAAAGCCCAGTTCGGCGGCGGCGAAGGCGCAGGCATCGGCGTGGGCGGACAGCTCGGCAAATATAACGGCCAATTAAGCTTCAAGATTGGCGGTAAGGAGCAGGAGCCTAAGGACTCTCAGGAGGATTAGAAGAATTAGTTATCCAGTCCGCACGGATTCGCCGATCAGGCGCTTCGCTAGACTAAAGGGAATATCCCTAAGCCATCACCATGGCCTGGGATATTCCCTTTTGGCTGAGCGTACAAGTCTTAATTAGCTCCGGGACAGACAAGAGGACTGCCTGATGGCAGTCCCCGGTCCCCAGTATCCGTGAAGCTGCCTCCGTCAGCGGTTCAGCAGGCTTCCGACATATTTCAGCAGCTCATTGGCACAGATCGGGCAGTAGTTGTGCTCGTCGATCAGGCGGCGGCTGACCTCGTTGATCCGTTTGAGCTGGCTTTCATCCGGTGTCTTGGAGGAAGTGGTGATTTTGACGATATCCTTGAGATCCGTGAACAGCTTCTTCTCGATGGCTTCCCGCAGCCGGTCGTGATTGTTGTACTCGAACTTCTTGCCCTTGCGGGAGTAGGACGAAATACGGATCAGGATCTCCTCGCGGAAGGCCTTCTTCGCATTCTCCGAGATGCCGATCTGCTCTTCAATGGAGCGCATCAGCCGCTCATCCGGCTCCATCTCCTCATCGGTAAGCGGGTCGCGGATTTTGGACCAGTTGCAGAAGGCTTCGATATTGTCGAGATAATTCTCGAACAGCGTTTTGGCGGATTCTTCAAAAGAGTAGACGAAGGCCTTTTGCACTTCGCTTTTGGCGAGAATATCGTATTCCTTGCGGGCAATAGAAATAAAGTTCAGATAACGCTCGCGCTCCTCCTTCGTAATCGAAGGATGCTGATCCAGACCGTCCTTGATTGCCCGCAGCACATCCAGCGCGTTCATGCACTGCAGATCGCCTTTGATCAGGGCGCTGGAGATGCGGTTAATGACATAACGCGGGTCGATGCCGGACATGCCTTCATCTAAGTATTCGGTCTGCATCTCCTTCAGATCCGCTTCCTTGTAGCCCTCGACCTCTTCGCCATCGTACATACGCAGCTTCTTGATCAGATCCATCCCCTGCTTCTTGCTCTCCTTGAGCCGGGTCAGGATTGAGAAGATCGCCGCCGCGCGCAGCGCGTGAGGGGCAATATGCACATGCTTCATATCGCTCTGGCCGATCAGCTTGGCGTAGATCTTTTCCTCTTCAGAGACGCGCAGATTATAGGGAACCGGCATGACGATCATGCGGGACTGGAGCGCTTCGTTCTTTTTATTGGAGATGAAGGATTTATATTCGGTCTCATTCGTGTGGGCAATAATCATCTCATCCGCCGAAATTAACGCAAACCGCCCGGCCTTGAAATTGCCTTCCTGAGTCAGCGACAGCAGATTCCACAGGAACTTCTCGTCACATTTCAGCATTTCCTGGAATTCCATGATCCCGCGGTTGGCCTTGTTCAGCTCCCCGTCGAAGCGGTAAGCCCGCGGATCGGACTCCGAGCCGAATTCGGTAATGGTGGAGAAGTCGATACTGCCGGTCAGATCCGCGATATCCTGCGACTTCGGATCGGAAGGGCTGAATGTACCAATCCCTACCCGCTCCTCTTCCGACAACAGCACCCGGGTAACCGCCACACGTTCAATATCCCCGTGGTAGTCATTCTTCAGCCGCATCTGGCAGGACGGGCAGAGATTGCCTTCAATCCGTACATCCAGCTCGCGTTCGATCTCAGGCCGCAGCTCCAGCGGTATCAGATGCAGCGGGTCCTCATGCATCGGGCAGCCCTCAATGGCATACACCGCACCCGCATCCGTGCGCGAATATTGCTCCAGGCCGCGCTTCAGCAGCGTTACCAAAGTGGACTTTCCTCCACTGACCGGTCCCATCAGCAGCAGAATCCGTTTGCGCACATCCAGCCTTCGGGCTGCGGAATGGAAGTATTCCTCGACCAGCTTTTCCACCGCACGATCCAGTCCAAAGATCTCCTGTTCAAAAAACTTATACCGTTTACGTCCGTTAATGTCCTCGACGCCGTGTGACTTGATCATGTCGTATACGCGGGAATGAGCCGTTTTGGCGGGAGAGGGGTCTACTCTAAGCAGTTCTATATAGTCCTTGAAAGTGCCGCTCCACGCCAAACGGTCGTTCTCAGCCCGATGCGTTGCTATACGCTCAAAAATATCCATGGCTCGCTGCCTCCTCTTGCGCTCCTACTTGCTCCACCAAGCTTAGAAAGTGTATTACATACCTATGCGGCGAGCCCGGAATAGTTGACCTCTTTTTTGCTGTGCTATAATAGAGAATCATAAATTCTCTATTATAATTACGCTGCAATTCAGGGCAGGAGTGAATACGAATGGCAATCAAGCAGGAGACGGAGCTGTATGCTCCTTTGAAGAGTTTTTTTGAACGGCAAGGCTATGACATCAAGGGTGAGGTGCGGACCTGTGATCTGGTGGGCATCCGGGAGGACGAGGCGCAGCCACTCATTGTGGAGATGAAAAAATCGTTCAATCTCGCCCTGCTGCTGCAGGGGATTGAACGGCTGCGGCTCAGCCCTAACGTCTACCTCGCGGTAGAACGCGTCAGGGAGAAGAAGGGCGCGGTCAACCAGCGCTGGGGCGAGCTCACCGGGCTGTGCCGACGGCTCGGCCTCGGGCTGATCACCGTCGTCTTCTACAAGACGAAGGCCCCGCTCGTCGAGGTGCTCGCGGAGCCGGGCGACGCGCCGCCGCAGGCCCGCAGCGCGGTGCGCCGCCGCGAGCGCTTGCTCTATGAGTTCCGCGAGCGCAGCGGGGACTACAACACCGGCGGCAGCACGCGCGTCAAGCTCGTGACTGCCTACCGCGAGAAGGCGCTGCGCGTGGCCCTCGCGCTGCAGGCCCTGGAGGCCGAAGCCGCCGGAGCGGCCGGCCTCGGCGGAGGGCGCGCGGCGCTAAGCGGCGCGCCGGGCACTGCCCTGGCCGCCGGGGAGCCGGCGGCCGCGGGTACGGTAGCAGCGGCGGCGGGTGATGCCGCTGCGGGTGCGGGCCCGGCGGCTGCGCACAGCCGGGCGGAGAGCGCGCGCGGCGTCGGCGTCACGCCCGCCGCGCTGCGGAAGCGCAGCGGCGTGCCCGGCGCCGCTGCGATCCTGCAGAAGAACTACTATGCGTGGTTCTTCCGGGTGCAGCGCGGCCGCTACACGCTCACGGCCACCGGACAAGCCGCGCTGATCGAGTATGCAGCGGTCGCGGAGATCAGCGCGGGCAAGCTGTAGGCCCGCGCCCGGCCGGAGCGGATCTCAGCGGATTCTGGCCGCCCTCAGCCCAGGTCCCGCCGATTCGTTCGCAGCTCCTCTGCCGGACCTGGGCTGCTGCGACAGCCTATCCGTTCGCAGCCCCAATAGCCGGACCCAGGCCGCCGTGTCTGCCCATCTGTCCGATCACTGCTCCACCTGCCGAACCCGGGCCGCGCGCCTACCCATCCGCTCACTACTCCACCTGCCGGACCCGGGCCGCGCGCCTACCCATCCGCTCACTACTCCACCTGCCGGACC
>NZ_ASPX01000001.1:0-125511 GCF_000517965.1 Paenibacillus sp. FSL R7-277 | reverse complement strand
CCTATTGCGAGGCCTGCCTCGCACTGGGGCGCAGCCGGGCTTGCGCGCTGCTGCTGCGCACCGCACCGC
The DNA here is from genome assembly GCF_000517965.1 of Paenibacillus sp. FSL R7-277. Classification (NCBI taxonomy): domain Bacteria; kingdom Bacillati; phylum Bacillota; class Bacilli; order Caryophanales; family Paenibacillaceae; genus Paenibacillus; species Paenibacillus sp. FSL R7-277. The sequence goes on along the minus strand of NZ_ASPX01000001.1, from coordinate 125,442 downwards.
TGCCGGCCGTGCGTTGCACGGCCGGCGTGTCCCCCACCGTAGCGGCACGCCGGTGGGGGCTTAGCGCAGCGCAGGCGGCGGCCGCCGCCGCTGCGCTGGGGTTCCTGGCGGAGCCGCGCAGGCGCTCCGCCGCAAGAGGCCCAGAGCGGTTCCTGCTCTGGGCAGTGACGGGCGCGGGGAAGACGGAGATGGTCTTCCCGCTCCTGGAGGCGGCGCTCGCGGCCGGGGGCCGGGCGCTGATCGCCACGCCGCGGCGCGACGTCGTGCTGGAGCTTGCGCCGCGCCTGGCCAAGGCCTTCCCGGCGGATGTCCCTGCCGTGCTGTACGGAGGCAGCGAGGACCGCTTGCGCCGCAGCCGGATCACGCTGGCGACAACGCACCAGCTGCTGCGGTTTCACCAGGCCTTCGATCTGGTCATCATCGATGAGATCGATGCGTTTCCCTATCACAACGACCCTATGCTGGACTATGCTGCAAGGCAGGTCTGCAAGCCCGGCGGACGATTCATCCTACTCTCCGCCACGCCGCCTGCGGAGCTTCAGCGTCTTGCCCGCTCCGGCAGATTGCCGCATGCGAGGGTCCCGGTCCGTTTTCACGGCCACCCCTTGCCGGTTCCGCGCCATATCCGGATACCGCCGCTACATCGCTGCCTGAAGCAGGGCAGAATTCCGGCAGGACTGCGTTCAGTGCTGCAGCGGTCCCTTGACCGTAAGGCGCAGATCTTCCTCTTTGTCTCACGAATTGCCCATATCGAGGGGCTGCTACAGCTGCTGCGGCGGATGTTTCCCGAAATTTCTATAGAGGGCACCTCCTCTCAAGACCCGGGGAGAGCAGAGAAGGTACTGAAGTTCCGGGATGGCACCATTTCCCTGCTGGTAACGACCACTATACTGGAGCGTGGGGTCACGGTACCGCATAGTGATGTATTTATTCTGGATGCGGACAGCGGACTATTCGATGAGGCAGCCTTGGTGCAGATGGCGGGCCGGGCGGGCCGCTCTAAGGATGATCCGGCAGGCAACGTCATCTTTGCTTCAGCAGAGTGGAGCCGCTCACAGCGCGCCGCCATATCACAGATCCGCAGTATGAATGCTATCGCCCGCAGACAGGGATATCTCAAGTCTTAATGATTTTGTGAGGATTCCTTGGAAATAGCTGTGAATGCCCGGCTCCCCTCATTTCGAATGCTATATATGCTGAACTTTTGATCTCCACACACCATATTTTACAAGGAGGATTACCATGCGCTCCCTAACCTCATGGATGAAGCAAGCCCGCTCCCTAATCGCGCCTTCACAGCCGGAATGTCTGTTTTGCGGCCGCAGAGGCCGCCCTTCCCCTGAATGGCCTGAGATCTGCCTGCACTGCCAGAGCAGCATTCCATGGATACGTGCTCCCCGGTGCCAGACCTGCGGGCGTCACGTAGGCTGTCCCGATTGCAGCCGGAGCCATGCACTCATACCAATTGTGTGCAACCGGAGTGCAGTAGCCTACACCAGTGAAATGCGTGAAATATTAGGCCAGTATAAATACAGGGGGAATGAGCGGCTCGCGCCCCTGCTCGGTCTGATGCTGGACAGGGCATACCCGCTGCTGCAACAAGAACAGAGTGGACAACAACTGAATGAAGCGCTACAAAGCAACTTTTTTAGTAAACCATTCCCGATACGGCATTCAAAGCTTCGTATGCGTTCTAACCTATGGCAAGCCGATTTGCTGGTCCCTGTGCCTGTGAGCGATGTCCGTCTGTCCGAGAGGGGCTTCAATCAGGCGGAGCGGCTGGCGGAAGTAGTATCCCTGCGCAGGGGAATCCCTCAGCTTCCGCTGCTGGTCCGCACCCATCACACTGCCAAGCAGAGCTTCAAAAGCAGAAGGGAGCGGCTGGCCGATATGAAGCATGCTTTTGCCGGAAATATAGATTCGGCGGTTCTGCAAAGTCTGAAGGAACACCTACATTCCCGTGCGACGCATCAGCTTGAGCAGCGTCCCCTGCAAATCATCATTGTCGATGATATCTACACTACCGGAAGTACGATTCGTGCCTGCGCCGAAGCGCTTCAGCAGCTCTGCCGCAGCCAGAATTGCCTTGCTGAAATCTACTCTCTGACCTGGGCGCGTTCCTAGTAGCTGCCGCCGTTCCGGAATTCAATAAAACCGCTTCCCTGACCGATACTAAACATAGACGGATCTTCGGCGATCATGTAATCTTAGTAGCATAAGCGATTCATGAGTTGTGCAGAATGATAGAAGGGAGCCGCGGTAGATATGAATGTAGACAATTGTCCGAGATGCGGCCGGTTATATGTCAAGAACCTGATGAACCTGTGCCAGCCCTGCATCAAAGAGTTAGAGCATGAGTACGAAATCTGTGTAGAATACTTACGCAAAAATAGAGGCACCAACATACAGGAACTGTCCGATGCCACCGATATTTCCATCAAGGAAATCACGCGTTTTATCCGGGAGGGCCGGATTTCCATAGCCAATGCACCCAATATGATGTACCCTTGCGAGGTATGCGGAACCCTGATCCGGGACGGGCATATGTGCGACAGCTGCCGCAGCCGTCTGACCAAGGACCTTGCCAATGCAGCCAAGGAAAGTGCAGACTCGAGCGCTTCCAAGAAGGCTCCAGATGGTGCTTACCGCGCGGTGGACAAGTTCCGCAACTAAACAATTCTGCAAAAAAAACGCTTGCAGCTATAAAGAATGTTTCAACAGGGGCCGATAAACTTAGTAAAGATTATCGGCTTTTTTATTACAGAAGGAAGGTGAAGTTATGAAAATTAACGATGCCGGACGAATCAATGCGATTAATCCATACCAACGAAGTGCGGAATCGCAAAGGCAGGAACAGATGAAGAAGAGTACACGCAAGGATGAGGTATCGATTTCGGATGAGGCCATTAAGCTGCTCCAGGCACAGAAGAGCGGCAAGATTGACACGGAACGTGCGAATAAGATCGAGAGCCTGAAACAGCAAGTATCCGCAGGTACCTACCAGGTTGACGCAGCCAAGCTCGCTGAGACACTCGCCCCCTACTTTAAGCAATCCTCCGAGAATTAGGTGAACACACCCATGGCACTTACAACATTATTAGAATTGCTTGAGCGGCTGGACGATGCGCATGTGCAGATGCTGGATCTGGCCGCAGTGAAGAAACAGACCATTATGGACAACAAGGTAGAGGGTCTCATTGATATCCTGAACCGCGAGTCCAAGCTGATGAAGGTGATCGGACAGCTGGAAGAACGGCGTGCAGAAGCGGCATTCGAGTTTTTGCAGGGGGTTGGAATCCGTTCCAATCTGAATCTGAATCTAACCGAGCTGTCCCGCCTTGTATTTGATCCCGATGACAAATCGCGCCTGCTGCATATTCAGCAGAAGCTTTCCGGCACATTGCAGCAATTAAAAAAGGCCAATGAGCTGAACCAGAAGCTGATTGAGCAGTCGCTTACCTTTATAGATTATTCCCTGGATTTGCTGGTCGGAAGACCAAATCAGGAAATGACATACCATCATCCGTCCGACAAGGGCAGCAGTGTGACTCGGCCGGGTATTTTTGATGCCCGTGGATAATCAGGTTATCCGCTGAGCTGCGCTCACCGCAGCAATCACAAGGGAGGAACAAGTAGCATGACATCCACATTCCACTCCATCGAGACCGCAAGACGAAGCCTGTTTACCCAGACAGCGGCGCTCAATACCACCGGCCACAACATTGCCAACGCCAACACGGAGGGCTACACCCGCCAGCGTGTGAATATGAGAGCATCTATTCCGATTGAAGCTTATGGTCTTAACAACTCTACAGTTCCTGGACAATTGGGTACAGGGGTAGAGTTTGGCTCTATTGACCGGATTCGTGAGACTTTCCTGGATACCCAATACCGGGGCGAGAATTCAGCTTTGGGGAGCTGGACCATCCAATCGGATACATTGGATAAGCTGGAATCGATCTTTAAAGAACCATCAGATACAGGCATAAGTACAGTGCTCGATAACTTTTGGAAATCTTGGTCGGACCTCAGTAAGAATCCGGAGGACAGCACTTCCCGTAAGATCGTAGTCCAGACTGCTCAGGCCATGACCGATGCACTTAATTATATGAGCAGACAGCTTAGCAACCTTGATACGGATTTGGCCTCCAATGTAGCAGTCAAAGGTACTGAGATACAGGGGTATTTAGCTTCCATTGCGGATTTGAACTCATCTATTTTCAAGATTGAGAGCATGGGAGACAAAGCAAATGACCTGCGGGATCAACGTGACCTGCTGACGGATAAGCTCTCCAAGATTGCTAATGTCAGTGTAGTAGATACCGAATACGGCTATAACATTTCGCTTGGCAGCCAACAGCTTGTACAAGGAGCCGCTGTATCTGCGACAGTAGACAGTGCATTCCTTAACACTGCATTTGCTTCAGGGGATCTAAAAACTGGAGAAGTACACGGTATGATCTCTTCCAGTCAGAAGTATGTTGCGGATTATAAGCAGCAGCTTGATAACATTGCGAATACGATTGCTAACGGTGATATGGAGATTACTCTCCCCAAGGGATCTATCCTTCCAGAAGGTACGGTACTAACTACTGATGTAATAATTCCCCAAGCAGGTGGGACCACGACCACAATCACAGCCGGTACACCTTTCCCTAAAGGTGTTACTTTAAGCGCTGATGTGAAGACAACGGTGAAAGGGCTGAATGGTCTTCATCAACTGGGTTATACCATGGATGGCACACTCAATCCCGGTAAGCCTTTATTTACGATTATAGGTGACGGAAGTGCTATCACGGCTGGAAATATCACATTTAATACGGAAATTGCCTCGGACACCAATTTAATAGCTACCTCGCTCCGAACTGTGGGAACAGGTACTTCTGAATCAGTTGTCAAAGGGAATAACACTCTGGCGCTTTTGTTAGCCAATCAACAATCGGGTTCTTTTACATCACCTACTACTGGAATTAAGGCGACAGCAGGTTCCTTCTATAAATCGATGGTGGGGCAACTCGGGATTCAATCCCAAGAGGCTACCCGCCAGACAGAAAATTCTAATTACCTGGTAGAACAGGTAAATGCTCGCCGTCAATCGGTCAGCGGTGTCTCGCTGGATGAAGAAATGTCGAATATGCTAGTATTCCAACATGCTTATAGCGCTGCTGCGAGGTTTATGACGACTTATGATGAAATGCTCGATAAATTGATCAACTCTACAGGGACCGTAGGCCGATAAGAAAGGGGGATTTAAGCGATGTTACGTGTAACCTCTAATATGATGAATTCACAGCTTCTGCTTAACCTGAACCGCAATGCCCGTACGATGAACGATACACAACTACAGCTAGCAACCGGGCGAAAAATTAACAAGCCTTCCGATGATCCGGTAGGGATTACTTACTCACTTCGTTATCGTGCTGAGCTATCAGCAAATGAACAATATCAAGAGAATGTGGATGATGCTACTTCGTGGCTGGAGTTTAACGATACGGTTCTTTCACAGACGGGCAATGTTGTACAGCGGCTTAGAGAGCTGGCAGTTAAGGGAGCGAATGGAACGAATCCTCAAGAAGCCCTAGATAGTATTAATGCAGAAGTGAAGCAGCTTAAGGAACAATTAATTGATATTGCCAACAGCCAGTTCAAGGGGAAGTATATCTTTAATGGTCAACAATATACGGAGCAGCCTTATAAGTTCTCCACTGGTGCTGACGGAACCCTGGACACTTCAAGTGCGTCCGCGGTTATAACTGACAACGGACTCTTGAATTATACGGTTGGAGAGAGCGTACAACTTCCAATAAATATAACGGGAAACGAAGTGTTTGGAGGAAATGAGAGCGATAATATCTTCGCAACCATTGATAAAATATCTACTGCACTAGCCAGTGGTAATACAGCGGAAGTATCCTCACAATTAGGCAATTTAGATAGCCGAAGTGATAAAATATTGGCTGTACAAGCGGATATTGGTGCCAAATCAAACCGGATTGAACTTATGAGTAATCGTTTAGGAGACTTAGAAGTCAATTTGACAGATCTGCAATCCAAAACAGAAGATGGAGATTATGCAGCGTTGTTGACGGAATCCAAGGTTCAAGAAAATATTTATAATGCCTCCTTGTCGGTTGGAGCGAAAATTATTCAATCGACCCTGGTAGATTTCATTAGATAAGCAGGAGGTGCTTTCTCCATGCAGGTAGCCGTGCAGATTTCTCACACGCCACCACTGATTGGAATGAATACAAAACCCGGAAGTCTTACTATGAGTCAGCCGAATGCCGACATGCAGATAACAACAACACCGGGACAATGGGATATACGCTCTCCAGGACCTGATGTCATCATTGATCAGTCTAAGGCGCGTGCGGCTTACATGGGCGGAACATATCGTGAAATGAGTCAGCGTATTTATTCAGGTGTAGAGCAACTTTGGCTTCAAGGTATTGCTAAAAGGATGGAGCAAGGCGAGCGGATGGCAAATTTCCATAAGCCGGGGAATTCTATTGCTGAGGTATATGGGGAGGATTGGCAGCCAGTATCATATCCGGAAATTCGTGGCCCAGCTGCTTATGATAATGTGGATATTGATATTAAGGCTAATCCGGTGCAAATTGAGTATCATAAAGCTGAAGTCAAGATTAATGTTCAACAAAATGCACCGCAAATACAGTATAATCCAAGTGTTGTAGAGATTTATATGCGACAACTGCCTGCGTTAACCTTTACCCCAAAGATAATTGATGACAAGTTTTAGATTATAAGCTATAGATGGATTGTCTCAACCATCTATAGCTTTTTTGCTAAGAAGAATAAGGAAGAGGAGCGCTGACAACAATGAACATAGAAACATCGGCTTTAGGAGTGCTAGACATTAAGGATGAACAGATATATCACTTCCCCAAAGGGCTTCCAGGTTTTGAACAGGAGACAGAGTTTGCGATAATTGATCTAGAAGAAGGGCAGTTTTCCTACTTACAGTCGCTTAAAACGGAGGAACTTGCTTTTTTGTTAACAGATCCGTTTATTTTTTTCCCTCACTATGAATTTGAATTACCTGAAGCAGAAGCAGAGGAATTGGAGATTCAACAATCTGTAGTGGTCCGAGCGATTGTAACGCTCAGAGAAACGCTGGAAGAATCCACATTGAATCTCCTTGCTCCGATTGTGTTTAATCCAGACAACAAGGCTGGCAAACAGGTTGTATTGCACCAAACAGCATATTCGACCCGACAACTACTATGGACACATGGTCCGGTGAAGGAGGATCCATCATGCTAGTACTTGGACGTAAAAAGGGTGAATCAATTGTTATACAGGACAACATTGAAATAACTATTCTCAGTGTAGAAGGAGATACTGTTAAGGTTGGGATATCTGCACCGAGACATGTCGATATTTTTCGGCAGGAGGTTTATTTGTCGATTAAAGAAAGCAACCAAGAATCAGCAGCACCTGCAACAAGTAGCCTGAATAATTTGATCAACCGATTAAAATCAAAATAAATTTATGATTATTGCAAAAAAGCTATAAACAATGTCTGCGTGCGGACGATATATATATTAGGCACTGATTGGCAGGGCGGCCGACCTTAACAATCAGTGCTACCACATGGATGTGGATTAACTTAATTTCAGGGAGGAAATACAAAATGATTATCAATCACAACATTGCTTCACTTAACACGCAACGCCAATTGTCTACTAACACTTCCAATCAGAGCAAGAACATCGAGAAGCTGTCTTCCGGTCTCCGCATCAACCGCGCTGGTGACGATGCTGCAGGTCTGGCGATCTCCGAAAAAATGCGCGGTCAAATTCGCGGTTTGGATCAAGCTTCCCGTAATGCTCAAGATGGTATCTCTTTGATTCAAACAGCTGAAGGTGCTTTGAGCGAGACTCACAGCATTCTGCAGCGTATGCGTGAACTGGCAGTACAATCTGCCAATGACACTAACACTACAAGTGATCGTTCTGAAATCCAAAAAGAAGTAAATCAGTTGACAAGTGAAATTGACCGTATCGGTAACTCAACTGAGTTTAATACTAAGAAGTTGTTGAACGGTAGTGCTGGTGTTGCTGTAGTTGCAAGTAATGGAACTGCTGCTAATTTGACTGGTACAGCAGATACATCAGCTGGAACAATTAACCTTACTGCTGCTAATCTTACATTGGCTTTAGCGGCTAGTAAAGTCGATGCTACTTCCACTGGTCTTGCTAATGCTGGAACAGCATTAGGAGCAGCAAGTGCATTGACTGTTAATGGTACTTCTTTCTCCTTTGCAGCAACTGATACTGTGCAAAATGCACTGGACGCATTTAATAATGCTTCTGCTACAACTGGTGTTAATGCGAAATGGGCCGCGGGTACAGGCTTCACTTTCACTAGTACACAGGAAGGTTCAGCAGCATCCATTACCACAAATGCAGGAACTGGTATGTTTGCAGCAACCACTGCAACAACAGCAGCTGGAGCAGATGCAGTTGCTACAAATGCTGAACTTGGCGGATCTTTCACAGCATCAGGTAACAAAATCACTGTTACCTCTGGTAATTTTAAAGGTCTAGAATTTACTCTTACAGCTAAGGCTGCGGTTGATCTCACAGTAGGAACAAATAATGCTTTGAAAATGCAAATTGGTGCTAACCAAGATCAAAATATGAGCATTGGTATCAATGATATGAGAGCGGATGCGCTTGGAGTAGGAAGTATCAGTGTTACTTCCCAAGCTACTGCTAACACTTCGGTGACTACTATTCAAAATGCAATTGAAAAAGTCTCGGCTGAACGTTCCAAACTGGGTGCTTACCAAAACCGTTTGGATCACACCATTAACAACTTGAACACTTCGTCCGAGAACCTGACTGCTTCCGAATCCCGTATTCGTGACGTTGACATGGCTAAGGAAATGAGTGATCAGACCAAGAACTCCATCTTGGCTCAAGCTGCTCAAGCAATGTTGGCTCAAGCAAATCAACAGCCGCAAGGCGTTCTGCAATTGCTTCGTTAAGATTAATTAATTTTTAGTAATAGGTTTTCAGCCGCCAAGGTATCCTTGGCGGCTGTTTCATTGTGAGCAGAAGTGAGATGTTTAGCTGGATTGAAACATTTAATTGCTTAGAACGTTATTATTTGGTTTTGCATCTTCAATTCTTGCAATATTAACCGATAAATATAGTATAAACTTTGCTACGGAGGCTACCAACTATGGATGTCCGCTTATCAAATACTGCAGGCTATACTAACTCGAGTTCAGATTATGGAAGAGTCAAAGCTAGCCCTAAGTCATATGAAGCAGACGTCGTAAGACTAGAGGGTGTATATAATAGCAATCAACTTAAGAGGCTGGAGAATCAGGGCGTGAGCGTTTCTACCGGAGAAGAGCAGACCGTAAGGGCCCTTGAGAGAGTGTTAAAAGCTCTTGAAGGGCCCGAAACCACGCTACAAGTCAGCGTGCATAAGGAGACTAAGGCTATTATGGTCAAAGTTCTTAACAAAGACACTGGCGAGTTAATTAGAGAGATCCCTCCAGAGAAAACCTTGGATATTGTGGCTAATATGATGGAGATTGCAGGTATTATTATTGATCAGAAAGTATAAAAAAGGAGGATTGAATTATGGCGACTCTTCGTGTAAGCGGCATGGCATCGGGTATAGATGTTGATACCATTGTTAAACAGATGATGACTGCCAAAAGAATACCACTTGATAAACTCACGCAAAAGAAGCAAGTTATGGAGTGGCAGAGAGATAACTTTAGGGATGTTAATAGTAAGCTCGTGGATTTTAAGACTAGCAAACTTACTACTTACCAAAGATCTGCAGCTATGAATACCCAAATTGCCACGGTATCAGGAGAAACAGCTTCACTTAAGGCTGAAGCTACAGCGGAGGCTAATATTGGCTCAATGAACATTGTAGTCACTCAGATTGCTAAGCCAGCAACAGCAACTACGGCTGGAGCAACCATGACTAAAAGTGACGGAACACGCCTTACTTCCAGCTCTACTTTGGCTGACTTGCAGAAGCTAAATACAAGCACTACTTCCTCAAGTGCTTATAATATAACTGTTAATAATATATCAATTAGCCTCTCCAGCAGTTTAAGTATCTCTGAAGCAATAAGCAAGATCAACAGCACCACTGCTGTGAATGCAACAGCGAAATTTGACGAAATTACTGGTAAACTATCTATAGAGTCCAAGAATTATAGCTCTTCTGGAACCCTAACACTTAGTTCCAATGATACTTTTCAGAAACTGTTCGGTGGAATATCGGGTGCTATTTCAACTTATCAGCCCGCTATAATCAAGGTTGATTCAACTGAACTTACCTTTGCAAGCAACAGCTTCAAGCTCAATGGTGTGAATCTTACTCTGCTGTCTGAGTCAACGACTGCGGCCAAAGTAACAACATCCAATGACCCAACAAAGGCTCTGGAATCCATAAAAAGTTTTGTTTCAGATTATAATTCTTTGCTTAGTTCCTTAAATACAAAGGTTAATGAAGAAAGGTACAAGGACTTTACTCCATTAACCGATGAACAGAAGGAAGCAATGAACGAGAGTCAGATAGAAGCATGGGAAACAAAGGCTAAGAGCGGGTTATTAAAAAATGATCAAATTCTTAAATCTACAATTTCGTCAATGCGAACTGCTATATCTGAAAAACTTGGACAGCTAAGTCAATATGGGATTACGACCGGACAGTACTACGAGAACGGTAAATTGTACATTGATGAGGATAAGTTGAAACAGGCACTCACTGACAATCCTCAGGCAGTCACAACAATTTTCCAAGGTGGGTCGGATAGTTCAACGGGGCTTATTAGTAAGCTGTCGACCCTAATGACAAATGAAATAGAGAAGATGTCAATAAAAGCTGGTACTTCTAAATTTTCTTCTGATGTTACTGTTACGTTTAAAACAGATAGCACAATGGGAAAAGAATTGGCCGACTACAAAAAGCGCATATCAACTCTTCAAGATCGGCTAGATGATTACGAAAACAATCTCTATAAACGTTTTACGGCAATGGAGACCGCAATCAGTAATTATAATAGTCAATCATCGAGCTTGGCAAGCTATATGTCCTCATAAGCCTACAGAAGAGAAAGGTGAATGCAATGATAACATCTCCTTATGATAAGTATCGCCAATCATCAGTTCAAACTTCTAGCCCAGCGCAACTATTGCTAATGTTGTTTGACGGAGCTGTGCGTTTCGCAAAGACTGGTATTGAAGGAATTGATGAGCAAGATTTTGAAAAAGTTAGTACTTTTTTAGGAAAAGCTCAGTCTATTGTTAATGAGCTTCTTGCTACTCTAGACAGAAACTATGAAGTTGCCAAAACCTTGGCACCTCTGTATGAATATATTAACTATCTTTTTATCCAATCCAATATTAAGAAATCCAAGGCTGAGGCTGAGGAGGCCATTGGTTATCTTATAGACTTGCGTCTAACATTTGCACAAGCTGCTAAAATGACTGCTGGACAAGACCTCCAGCATGGATAATCTGTTGCAGGAGCTTGAAGTTCTGACCCGAGCCATGAACTATCAGTTGGAAGACGCTACCTACGAAGAACTAGAAGCTTTCGTAGAACAACGCCAGAAACTTGTCGAAGCCATTGGGGGAGAAGTCGAGAATTGTCAGATGACCCCAGCGCAAAAAGAGATATTGCGTCGAATCCTGGAGCATGACCCGGCCATCGTGGCCCGGATGAATGCCCTTCGGCTGGAAGCCAAAGACGGGCTTCAAAAACGCAATCAAGCCAAAGCCCAACGCAACGCTTACGAGACAGCCTATACTCCTGACAGCATTCTCATGGATCGAAAAAAATAATAGATTTCCCCTGTTTCAGTCGGGGAGCAGGCGGGTATTTTTAAAACGTCTGCTCCTTTTTTTGTAACTTATATTACCGAATTCTATCCATTTCTGATGCCGATTGTACCCTGGTAAATTATTGAAAGTAATCATTTACTATTCCAATTGACAATAGAGAAGCTGCGGTGGTATAGTCGAATTGTGAGCAAGACTCACGTTCATCTGATGACGAAGGGAATGTTTAGTCAATGGAAGGTAAAGTTAAATGGTTTAACGCAGAAAAAGGTTATGGTTTTATCGAAACTTCCGATGGTGGTGACGTATTCGTACACTTTTCCGCGATTCAAACTGACGGGTTCAAGACTTTGGATGAAGGCCAATCCGTAGAGTTCGATATCGTTGAAGGCGCACGCGGACCACAAGCAGCTAACGTCATCAAATTATAATCATCCGGCGAAGCCGACCTACATATATGGTAGATGGTTAGCAATTGAGACAACGCTAGCGTTAGACCCAGGGGGATCTCCCTTGGGTCTTTTTTATGTAGTGAATGAAGTTGCTTTTGTCTAATGATGTGACTTTGTCTGTTGTAGATAAACTGTGCATAAAGCTGGGGATAAGAGTTCGAGAGGTGTTCTTTGTAAGGATGTGCAGTATGAAGCTGTTCTTACATTTTTCTTATAAATATTCTCAATTTCGAGTAAATGGCCTACATTTCGAGATGAAAAGAGTCCGAAATTGGACACTTTGTAAAAATTAGTTACGGAAAAATGTTAACATCCTCCAAATTATGGGTAATAGAAACCGTTGGGCTTTTTTGTTGCCTAGTCTGCACTCTCATTATTGCTTAGGCGTATGCTTCCGAAAGATCTTTTGGTAAGAAGTCATGCAGTGAAGCCTATGCCCATCAAACTCACAGGAGGATGAACAAAAGAATGAAGAAATTGTGGCGTGGCCTTACGGCCGGAGTACTTGGTATTTCAATGCTGCTTGGATCACTGGGAAGTGTGTCCGCAGCGCCTGCACCTAAGGATATTCAAGGACACTGGGCGCAGAAGCAACTGCAGAGCTGGCTGGATAAAGGATACCTGGGTGGTTATCCTGACGGAACGGTTAAGCCGAATAAGGCAATTACCCGTGGTGAATATGTGGCACTGATTAATCGTCTGTTCGGGTTCACCGAAGCAGCTACTCTTAACTTCACGGATGTGAAGAAATCCAATTGGGTCTACAGTGAAGTGGCTAAAGCTGTGAAGGCCGGTTATATTGGCGGGTATGAGAATAATACCTTCCGGGCCAATAATCCGCTCACCCGGCAAGAAGCAGCAGTGATTGCTGCCAAGCTGCTTAAATTAAGTACAAGCTCTACTCCGCTTAAGTTCAAGGATAATGCCCAGATTGCGGCATGGGCCAAGGTGGCCGTAGCCTCAGCGGCTGAGAAGAAGATCATCAACGGCTATCCTGACGGAACCTTCGGTCCGAAGAAATCGCTTACCCGTGCCGAAGCGGTCGGAATCATCAGCAACTCGGTGGTGCATAAGCCGGGTACGGGCGGAGTAACGCCTACACCAGCACCGACAGCAACACCGGCTCCTTCTGCAACACCTGTGCCAAGCACCAGCCCAACAGCTACTCCAGCTCCTGGCGGCGGTAGTGGTGGCGGCACTGGCGGAGGCGGCGGTGGTAGCGTTACCTTGCCGTCTGTAAGCAACGTGACTTACGGCCATGTAGGTTCTGTTACCGCTGATGTATATGTTACGCCTTCTGTAACAGGAGCCGTGTATTATGTAGTTGCTCCATACAGCATGAACGTAACCGCACCAACTGCAGCACAAGTGAAAGACGGACTGATTAATGCTACAACAGCAGGCGTTCATTTCGGCCAAGTTGCGGCTACTGGCGGCACATCCGTTGCTTTCTCGGTGTATGGTCTGACTGCAAATACGGATTATACCGTTTACGTTGCCCTGGCTGACGCTTCTGGTAACTGGTCCGGCGTAACGCCGCTTCAAGTGAAAACAGCACCAGGCAGCACATGGTCGATTTCTCAGGTTGGAATTACCAATCTAACAACGGCGACTGCCGATGTATATGCTGCTTACGGGCAGGCGGGTACACCGGTAACCCCTCTGAAATATGTGGTGGTTAAGGCAACAGATGCTGATCCAACAGCACAACAAATTTCTGAAGGAAAGAATAGTGATGGTGTTATCTTAACGGGAACGTGGAAGGGCACAGCCAGTGTAGCTCCAACCGTTAAACACACCTTTGCGCTAAACGGACTCACTGCCAATACAGCGTACAAAGTCTTCTTTATCACAGACTCTAACGGCACATTGTCACCTGTAGAGCTTCTGCGTATTCACACAAAATAAGTAATTTTGATGAATGCAATCATTCATAATCCTGGCTTCAGCGTGAAATAATACAGCAATCAGTATTCGGTCCGGCGAGGGCGGCTTTATGCTCGAGCCGGGCCGTTTGTTGTTACGGCAGGTCTGTTACATCTATTGTTAGGTGAATGTAAAGTCTGTCATGATTTGTTTTTTACTTAGCCCTGACAATTTGCTATAATGGAAAAGTAAACAAAGGAGGAGTGCCTTATGAAATTCAGCATTCGAGGTCAACAAATTGAAGTGACCGACGCTTTGAGAGACTATGTTGATAAGAAGCTCAGCAGACTTGAGAAGTATTTCGAAGCACCCCCTACCTCTGAAGGATATGTGACGCTTGGCGTCGTTCGCGGCCTTCATACGGTGGAAGTGACAATTCCTCTAGCTGGTGTGACGCTTCGTGCGGAAGACCGCAGCGATGATATGTATGCATCCATCGATGCCGTAGTGGACAAGCTGGAACGTCAGATCCGCAAGCACAAGACTAAGCTTAATCGCAAGTTCCGTCAGGAAGGTAGCCTGAAGACCTTGTTCGTTGAAGGTTCGGGCAGCGCCGTTGCTGTTGAAGAGCAGGAACAGGATTATGATGATCTTGAGGTTGTGCGGAACAAACGGTTCACCTTGAAGCCTATGGATGTGGAAGAAGCGATTCTGCAAATGAACATGATTGGACATACGTTCTTCGTGTTCTCCAACATTGACACTTCCGAAGTTAGCGTAGTATACAAACGCGATGACGGGAAGTACGGTCTGATCGAGCAGAACTAACCTCTGGACCGGGAATTGTTGGAATAAGCAAGGGCTTCGGTTCAGCCTAACGTGGACAATTAGACGAGTCCCTATTCGCCTGAAGCGAATAGGGCTCTTGTGCGTATATATAGAAGTTTCATTAAAATGCCATCTTCTGTCCTCTTGTAAGGGGATTATACAGAATAAGGTTAGGGCGGCTTGTATTGCGGCTTCTCTTACAAACTGTTACAATTTATGAAGCAGCGGAATCGAAATCATATATGGCCCTTTCAATCTATGAGGATGGGCTCGGTTCCACCATCTGTGTTGCATGAAAGGGGTTAACCATGCTAGGACTTGTTAAGAAAATATTTGGCGACACTAATGAACGGGATGTCAAACGTCTCATGAAGACGGTCGAAGTAATTAATGGGCTGGAGCCGGATTTCGTATCGCTTACGGATGAAGAGCTGCAGGCGAAGACAGCGGAATTCCGCGCCCGTATTGAGAAAGGTGAGACCCTGGAAGAGATTCTTCCCGAGGCCTTTGCTACCGTACGCGAAGCTTCCAAACGGACGCTGGGCATGCGGCATTTTGACGTTCAGCTGGTTGGGGGTATGGCGCTGCATGAAGGCCGGATCTCCGAGATGAAGACCGGGGAAGGCAAGACACTGGTTGGAACGCTGCCGGTGTATTTGAATGCGCTGCTGGGTAAAGGCGTGCATGTCGTCACCGTAAATGATTATCTGGCTCAGCGCGACAGTGCGCAAATGGGACAAATCTATAACTTTCTGGGCATGAGCGTTGGGGTGAACCTGAACGGCATGGACCATAATGATAAACAAGCGGCATATGCCTGCGATATTACGTACGGCACGAATAATGAATTCGGGTTCGACTATCTGCGCGACAACATGGTGCTCTATAAGGAACAGATGGTACAGCGCCCGCTCTACTTCTGTATTATTGACGAAGTCGATTCCATCCTTATTGATGAAGCGCGGACCCCTCTGATCATCTCCGGCCAGGCTGAGAAATCGACGGAGCTGTATTATGCAGCAGACCGTTTCGTGAAGAAGCTCACTGCCGAAGAGGATTACACCGTGGATATCAAGGTGAAGTCTGTAGCGCTCACTGAGAAGGGCGTGGCTACGGCTGAGCGTGCTTTTGGGATAGAGAATCTGTATGACCATAGCCATGTTACCTTGAACCATCATATTGTACAGGCCTTGAAGGCGAACGCTATTATGCGCCGGGATGTCGATTATGTGGTTAATGAAGACGAGGTTATGATCGTCGATGAGTTCACCGGCCGTCTGATGCAGGGACGCCGTTACAGCGACGGGCTGCACCAGGCGATTGAAGCGAAGGAAGAGATTGAAGTCCAGAATGAGAGTATGACGCTGGCTACCATCACCTTCCAGAACTACTTCCGGATGTACCGCAAGCTAGGCGGCATGACGGGTACTGCGAAGACGGAAGAAGAGGAATTCAAGAAGATCTATGGTCTTGAGGTTCTTCAGGTTCCTACGAATAAGCCGAATCAGCGTATTGATATGCCGGATGTGGTCTACAAAAGCGAGAACGGCAAGTTCAACGCTGTTGTCGCTGAAATTGTGGAACGCCACAAGAAGAATCAGCCGGTGCTGGTAGGTACGGTATCGATTGAGAACTCCGAACGCGTATCAGAAATGCTGAAGCGCAAAGGTGTAAGACACCAGGTGCTGAATGCGAAGCATCATGCGGCTGAAGCCGAAATTATCTCTTATGCCGGTCAGCCGGGAACAGTAACGATTGCCACCAACATGGCTGGACGCGGTACGGATATCGTATTGGGCGAAGGGGTAACCGATGTGGGCGGCCTGCATATTATTGGTACAGAACGCCATGAATCACGCCGGATTGATAACCAGCTTCGCGGCCGTGCCGGACGCCAGGGCGACCCGGGTTCGACACAGTTCTATCTGTCTCTTGGGGATGAGCTGATGAAGCGCTTCGGTGCGGACAATGTGCTGAACATGATGGACCGTCTGGGATTCGAGGAAGATCAGCCGATTGAGAGCCGTATGATCACCAAGGCTGTTGAATCTGCCCAGAAGCGGGTAGAAGGCAACAACTTCGACATCCGCAAAGTCGTATTGCAATACGATGACGTCATGAACCAGCAGCGTGAGATTATCTACAAGCAGCGCCGCGAAATTCTGGAGTCGGACAATATCAAAGACATCGTAGTGGAAATGATCAAGCCGGTTATCGACCGTATTGTGAATGCACACTGCAGTGACGATATCCCGGAGAACTGGGAGCTGCAAGAGGTTGCAGATTATGTGAACAGCAAGCTTTTGGAAGAAAATGAGCTGACCCGCGATGATCTGTGGGGCAAAGAAGTAGATGAAATGATCGAATTCATCTTCGCCCGTGTACTTGAGAAGTATTCTGCACGTGAAGAGCGTCTTGGCTCTGAGCTGGTACGTGAATTCGAGAAGGTTATTGTGCTTCGCTCCGTAGACAGCAAATGGATGGATCATATCGACGCCATGGATCAGCTTCGTCAGGGGATTCACCTCCGTGCTTACGGCGGTACCGATCCGCTGCGCGAATATCAATTCGAGGGCTTCGAGATGTTCAACGCTATGACAGCGAACATTCAGGAAGAAGTAGCGACCTATATTATGAAGGCGCACATCGAGACGAACCAGGAACGGCAATCGGTAGTGGAGGAAGACAAGATCTCCACCAACGCAGAGCCTGCTGAGAAGCGTCCGGTGCATGTGGAATCTACAGTTGGCCGTAACGATCCATGCCCATGCGGCAGCGGCAAGAAGTATAAGAACTGTCACGGCCAGGCGTAATATATAGTAGAGCTAATGCTAGCTGATTTACTGTCTGGTGAAATAATGAGCAGGCGTTAAGCTGCGAGTACCTTTCACCCGATCGTACTTCCTGTTTTGTGCACTTGCACTTAGGTTATAATGACAATAAAAAGCGGCTGGGCCCGGGGGACTCCCCGTTTGCGGCCCGGCTGCTTTTTTGGGCTTGAAGGCCCTTTGACGCATCTATGTACGGCAGACGGAGAGTTCAGATGGTTATGGCCAAGGTGGAAGTGACGGAGGGGAAGTTTGGAACTGTAGGAGCGGTAGCGTCCGCCTTTAGGATTGAATTTCTACTGCGAGGAGCAGTTTAAATGAGGGAATTCAATCCTAACAGCGGCCGAAAGTCCAAACATTTCCCGCAGTTACGGCGGACACCGGGCCATGTTACGGATGAAGCGAAGCGTCATCCGCAAAGAGGTTCGTCATACCGGCAAGCCCAAACCGGCAGCCCGGCGCAATATTCAATTATGAAAGGTGATGTGATCCAATTGATCGATCCTAATGTGAAGCAGGACCTGCGTGAAATGGGCAAGAAATTAACCAACCTTAGGGGGTCACTTTGACTTAGACCTGAAGCTGGAGATGATAGCGAACTTTGAAGAGAAGATGGCGGCTCCCGGGTTCTGGGATGATCCCGATCAGGCGCAGAGCGTGATTGGCGAGATGAATGCCGTGAAATCGGTGGTTGATCAATTTGAGAAGCTCCAGCAGGATTATGACGATGCTGCCATGATGGCGGAGCTGGCCGATGACGAAGGCGACGACGCACTGGCTGAAGAGATAGCCGGAACGATCCGCAGTATAAGCGCCCGAGTGGATGAGTTCGAGCTGCAGCTGCTGCTCAATCAGCCATATGACAAGCTGAATGCCATTCTGGAGCTCCATCCGGGGGCAGGCGGTACCGAGTCTCAGGACTGGGGCCAAATGCTGCTGCGCATGTACACACGCTGGGCGGAGAAGCGGGGCTTCAAGGTCGATGTGCTGGATTATCTTCCGGGCGATGAAGCGGGAATCAAGAGTGTAACTTTGTTAATTAAGGGCCACAATGTATATGGGTACCTTAAGGCAGAGAAGGGCGTTCACCGGCTGGTGCGCATTTCGCCTTTTGACTCCTCAGGCAGACGGCATACCTCCTTCGTATCCTGCGATGTGGTACCGGAGATTGCTGACGACGTCGAGGTGGATATCCGTACGGAAGACCTGAAGATTGATACGTACCGGGCCAGCGGCGCGGGCGGTCAGCACATCAATACAACCGATTCAGCGGTGCGGATTACGCATATGCCTACCGGCGTGGTGGTCACCTGTCAGAATGAGCGTTCACAGATCAAGAACCGGGAGCAGGCAATGAAGATGCTGCGTTCCAAGCTCTATGAGCGCAAAATTCAGGAGCAGCAGGCACATCTGGACGAGATCCGCGGGGAACAATCCGAGATTGCCTGGGGCAGCCAGATTCGTTCCTACGTATTCCATCCTTACAGCATGGTGAAGGATCACCGCACCTCTGTAGAGACAGGCAACGTTGGAGCGGTAATGGACGGCGATCTGGACGGGTTCATTGACGGGTATCTGCGGAGCCAGATCAAGACGGAAGCTGAATAAAAGTAATCAAATTCCTACGCGTCTTCGGAGGTGTAGGAATTTTTGTCTGAACATAAAGGAGTCCGGCCAACCATGCAAAAAATCAATTCACGCAACAAACCTCCGCTCATTCCCTTGAACGGACCGCTGCGTCATACGGTGGACATTGCGCTTATTCTGATCGGCTCGCTGATCACCGGGCTGGCGTTCAACCTGTTCTTCCTCCCGAACCGGATTGCATCCGGCGGGGTGTCGGGGCTGTCGGTGCTGGCTGAGGCCTGGTTTGGGGCAGAGCCTGCTTTTACCCAGTGGGCGCTTAATATTCCGCTCTTCATTCTCGGTGTAATCTTTCTCGGCAAACAGTACGGTATCCGCTCTCTCTTAGGCAGCTTTGTGCTGCCGCTGTTTATCTTCCTGACGAAGGACGGGCCCGTGCCGACCACGAATCCGCTCCTGGCCTCTATCTATGGAGGAATTGGTGTGGGTCTCGGTCTGGGCCTCGTCTTCCGGGGGCGCGGCTCTACGGGCGGACTGACCATTGCGGCACAGATTATTCAAAAGCTAACCGGCTTCAGCTTCTCGCTGTCTGTCGTGCTGCTGGATGGTACGGTAATTACCTTGGCGGCTTTTGTGCTGGGAATGGAGCAGGCGATGTATGCACTGATCGGGCTGTTCGTTACCGGCCGGGTGATCAACGCGCTGGAGGTGGGCTTCAGCACCACGAAGGTGGCGTATATCATCTCGGATTACACAGAGGACATCTCGCAGGCGATTCTGAATGATCTGGACCGCGGGCTGACCAAGCTGAATGCGCAAGGCGGCTATACCGGGGATAACCGTACGGTGCTGATGGTCGTGGTAGGCCAGAATGAAATTACCAGGCTCAAGGCGATCGTCCGCTCGGTGGACCCGGGTGCATTTGTGATTATTACCGAGGCTCATGAGGTGCTGGGCGAAGGTTTCAAAAGAGAAGCGTAGACTCCCTTAAGGGGGCTCTGCGCTTCTTTTGATATACTGTAGCGAATAGGATAACCCTGCGTTTCTTCTTGTGCGCCAGCTGAATAAAGTTAACGCAACGTGTTGTATTTATATTAATTCGGTCGTATAATAATACATATTTGCAGGACGGTTATGCATGAGCGATAATGATAGAAATGAGAAACGGGAAGCGGGGATGACAGTGACAGACAAGCTGAGAGCGGCGATTGTCGGATCAACGGGTTATGGGGGCGTGGAGCTGATCAGGCTGCTGCAGGGCCACCCTGATATAGAGATTACTTCAGTGATTTCCTCTTCGAGTGCGGGTGCGCCGATTGAGGAGGGTTTTCCGCATCTCACGGGAGTGGTGCAGCGTAAGCTGGATGGTGTAGATGCAGCAGAGATTGCAAGCAGAGCGGATGTTGTATTCACTGCTACCCCTTCCGGAGTGAGTGCGAAGCTGGTGCCCGGGCTGCTTGAGGCAGGACTCAAGGTTGTCGATCTGTCGGGGGACTTCCGGTTGAAGGATGGCGCGGAGTATGAGCAGTGGTATAAGCATCCGGCTCCTCCGGCAGCGTATCTGGAGCAGGCGGTATACGGGTTATGCGAGGTGTACGGCGAACGTGCGGCCGGAGTGGACTTTATCTCGAATCCGGGATGTTACCCGACAGCTACGCTGCTGGGGCTGGTTCCGGCGCTGGAGGCAGGCTGGATCAAGCCGGACAGCATCATTATTGATGCGAAATCCGGGGTGTCCGGGGCAGGGCGGGGAACGAGCCTGATGGTGCATTTTGCCGAGATGAATGAGAACTTCAAAGCCTACAAAATCAACAAGCATCAGCATATCCCGGAAATTGAACAGGTGCTTACCGATATTGCCGGGGAGAAAGTTACAGTAACCTTCACTACCCATCTGGTGCCGATGACCCGGGGGATTATGACTACGATGTATGCCGGACTGAATGGTGAACATAGTGAACAGGAACTCGTAGATTTATATCGTAAATATTATGCAGGCAGACCGTATGTGCGGGTGCGTGAGCCCGGCGTGGTTCCGGCGACGAAGGAAGTCAGCGGATCGAATTACTGCGATATCGGCTTCGCCACAGACGCGCGTACCGGACGGGTTACCATTGTGTCGGTCATCGACAATATCGTTAAGGGCGCCGCAGGGCAAGCGATTCAGAACCTCAATTTGATGATGGGATGGGAGGAAACCCGCGGGCTTGGTTACACACCAGTGTATCCATAAGCGCAAGCGGTCAAACAATATCATGAGTGAGCAACCACTATATATCGTCGTAGAAGGCGGAAGTATTACTGCACCTAAGGGCTTCACCTCCGGTGGCCTGCACTGCGGTCTCAAAAAAACTGAGCGTAATGACCTCGGCGCAATTCTCTGTGAGGTGCCTGCTACGGCCGCTGCGGTGTATACGACCAATGTGTTTCAGGCGGCTCCGCTGAAGGTTACGCGGGAGAGTCTGGCGGACGGGACGTTGCAAGCGGTGATCGTGAACAGCGGCAATGCCAATGCTTGTACAGGGGACCAGGGCGAGGCGGATGCGTATGAGATGCGTGCGGAGGCTGCCCGTTATTTGGGCGTGAATGAGCTGGATGTTGCTGTCGCTTCCACGGGTGTGATCGGGGAATTGCTGAAGATGGACTGTGTGCGCAGCGGGATTGCCGGACTGCCGGAGAAGCTGGACGCGGGCGCTGCCGGTGCGGAGGAATTCAGCCAGGCGATTCTGACAACCGATCTGGTCAAAAAAGAAAGCTGCGTAAAAGTAACGGTAGGCGGTACAGAGGTTACGATTGCCGGGGCTGCGAAGGGTTCCGGGATGATTCACCCGAATATGGCGACGATGCTGGGCTTCATGACCACCGATGTGCTCATTGACGGCGAGGATCTGCTTAGTCTGCTGCGAAGCGCGACGAACACTACTTTTAATATGATTACAGTGGATGGTGACACCAGTACGAACGATATGCTGGTCACTATGGCCAGCGGTCTTGCCGGTAATGAGAAGCTGACGCGTACGCATGCGGACTGGGAAGCTTTTGCAGCGGCGTTCACCCATGTCTGCCAGAGTCTGGCCATGGCGATTGCCCGTGACGGCGAAGGGGCCACGAAGCTGATTGAGGTGCAGGTGAACGGGGCGGTGCATGATGAGGCTGCGGCGGCGATTGCCAAGACCGTGGTCGGCTCAAGCCTGGTGAAGTCGGCGATCTTCGGCGCGGATGCCAACTGGGGGCGGATTATCGCGGCCGTAGGGCGCGCGGGCGTTCCGGTATCGCCGGAGCGGGTAGATATTAAGCTGGGTGAGATCGAGGTGCTGCGCGGATCGCGTCCGGTGGCTTTTGATGAGGAGCAGGCACTGCATTATCTGCAAAAAAGCGATACCGTGCTGATCACGGTAACCTTGTCGGATGGCAGCGGGCAGGCTACAGCCTGGGGCTGTGACCTGACTTATGACTATGTGCGGATTAACGCGGCTTACCGTACGTAGTGCAGATAGTTTCACCGGATTACAACAGCGGCCGAAAGCCGACTAAGCTTTTACTTACAGGGGGCAGGGAGATGACGTTAGAACCGATAGAGCCTCAGGCGCAGGCGGGGGCCGCCGGGTTGTTCGTAATGAAATGCGGGGGGAGTACGCTGGCGGCGCTGCCGGATTCATTCTTCGAGGATCTGCGGGAGCTTCAGGCCGGCGGAAATCAGCCTGTAATCGTGCATGGCGGCGGCCCGGCGATCTCCGGCAATCTGGAGAAGCTCGGCATTGAGAGCCGCTTCGTGAACGGCCTGCGGGTAACGACGGAAGAGGTGCTGGATGTGGTCGAGATGACCCTGGCCGGCAGCATCAACAAGGCGATTGTCCGCCGAATTCAGGCTAGCGGGGGGCAGGCACTCGGGTTGTCCGGCGTTGACGGCAACCTGATCATGGCGCACCCGGTGGCCAATCACGATGAAGTGGGTCTGGTGGGCGAAGTGACCGGTGTTCGAGCGGAGATTGTGACGGGTATCCTCGCGATGGGCTATATTCCGGTGATCGCACCAGTGGGCGTAGATGGCGAAGGCCAGCGGTATAACATCAACGCGGATACCGCTGCCGGAGCGGTGGCTTCTTATATAGGGTCACCGAGTATGATCGTGGTTACGGATGTGCCGGGCATTATGCGGACGGTGGACGGGGAGAAGGTGGTGCTTCCGTCCGTAACGGTGGCACAGATCGAAGCACTGATTGAGAACGGCGAAATCTACGGCGGAATGATTCCCAAGGTGCGTGCCGCGATGGACTGCATCCAGGGCCAGGTGTCCGAGGTTATTATTGTAGACGGCAAAGAGCCGCGTGTACTCAGCCGGGTGCTGAAGGGCGAAGCGCTGGGCACGCGGATTGTAAGAGCATAGATAGGCTGGAAGAATAATAAGACGCGCTGACGGGAAGCCGGCAGCAGCATGGTGGGAGAGTGACTAAGAATGAGTGAGCTTACGCAAACGGACAAGAATTCTTTGACAGGGGCGCTGCAGGAACGTTCAGCGGGAACGGACGGGCAGGGGGCCGCTCCTGCCAAGCTGAGTGCGGTATTCCCGTCTTACGCCAGATATGACCTCAGTCTGGTCAAAGGCAAGGGCAGTTGGGTATGGGATGAGCAGGGTAACAAGTATCTGGACTTCATGTGCGGACTTGCGGTAACGAGTCTGGGCCATGCGCCGGAGAAGGTCGGTGCGAAGCTCAAGGAGCAGATTGATACGCTGTGGCATGTCTCGAACCTGTTCCACATTCCGGGCCAGGACCGGGTAGCTGCGCTGCTGACAGAGAATAGCTGTGCGGATCAGGTCTTCTTCTGCAACAGCGGAGCGGAAGCGAATGAAGCGGCCATCAAGCTGGCGCGCCGGTATCACCAGAAGGTGAAGGGGACGGACCGCTATGAAGTGATTACCTTCGAGCAATCGTTCCATGGCCGTACACTGGCTACTCTGACAGCCACCGGACAGGCGAAGGTCAAGGAAGGCTTCCTGCCGCTTCCGGTAGGCTTCAAGACGGTGCCGCTGCATGATCTGGAGGCGCTGAAAGCCGCCATTACGGAGCATACGGCAGCGATTATGCTGGAGATGGTGCTGGCGGAAGGCGGCATTATTGTAGTAGAGCAGGAATTCCTGGATGGTGTCGTGGCACTGTGCAAGGAGCACGGGCTGCTGCTCATCGTGGACGAGGTGCAGACCGGCATGGGCCGTACAGGCAAGCTGTTCGCTCATCAGCATTACGGCATTGAGCCGGACATCTTTACCCTGGCCAAAGGTGTGGCGAGCGGCTTCCCGGCCGGTGTGATGCTCGGTAAAGGCTATCTGCGCGAGGCCTTCAGCCCGGGCAGCCACGCCAGTACCTTCGGCGGCACCCCGCTGGCGGCAGCGGTGATGGAAGCGACCATTGAGACCATGCTTGAAGATAAGCTGCCCGAGCGGGCGGCGGAGATGGGCGAATACTTACGCGGACAGCTGAGAGCGAAGCTGGCGGATACTTCTTTTGTGAAGGAGATTCGCGGCAAAGGCCTGCTGATCGGCATCGAATGCCAGGAGCCGGTAGCCGAGATTGTTCTCGCGGGACAGAAGCGCGGACTGCTGTTCGTTCAGGCTGGCTCGGATGTGATCCGGCTGCTGCCTAATCTGTATGTCAGCACCGATGAAATTGATCAGGCGGTGGACATCCTATCGGAACTAATTCATACTTATGCTAACAAAGTAAGCGGGGAGGCAAATTCATGAGTCACGGTGCACCAGGCGTAACAGAGACGATTGCCGCACAGCTCAAAGGCCGTGATTTGCTGGAGCTGAATGATTACAGCCCGGAGGAAATCACGTATTTGATTGACCTTGCGATTGAGCTGAAGCGCAAGCAGAAGAACGGTGAGGTCTACCAGCCGTTGCTGGGGAAGACGATCGGGCTTATTTTTGAGAAATCCTCTACCCGTACACGGGTGTCGTTCGAAGTGGGGATGTATCAGCTGGGCGGACATGCATTGTTCCTCAGCAAAAATGATATTCAGCTGGGCCGCGGCGAGACGGTTGGTGATACGGCCCAGGTCATGTCGCGTTATCTGGACGGTATCATGATCCGTACGTTCGGCCATGATAAAGTGGAAGAGTTGGCCCGTTATGCCTCGATTCCTGTAATCAACGGCCTCAGCGATCTGGCGCATCCCTGCCAAGTGCTGGCGGATTATCAGACTGTATACGAGCACAAGGGCAAGCTGAAGGGCCTCAAGCTGGCGTATATCGGCGACGGCAATAATATGGCCCATTCTCTGCTGATCGGTGGCGCCAAGCTGGGTGTGCATGTCGCGGTTGCCGGACCGGAAGGCTACGAGCCGGACGAGGCTGTGGTGGCCGAGGCGCGTGAGATCGCCAAGGAGACAGGCTCGGTCATCACTGTGACCCGCAGCCCGCAGGAGGCGGTACAGGACGCTGATGTGATCTATACGGATGTCTGGGCAAGCATGGGCTTCGAGGCCGAGCAGCTGGCGCGTGAAGCGGCGTTCAAGGACTATCAGGTCAACGAGGAGCTGGTGAAAGGCGCGAAGAGCGATTATCTGTTCCTGCACTGCCTGCCCGCCCACCGGGAGGAAGAGGTCAGCACCGGCGTCATCGACGGCCCGAACTCCGTGATCTTCGATCAGGCGGAGAACCGCCTGCATGCGCAGAAGGCGCTTATGGCGGCTTTGATGGGCTAGATGCAGATGTAGCCTAGCAGAGCCATCAGGAGGCCAGATATGAGTTCATTCCACAAATGCGCTAATGTATGAAGTTGACGTTCGAAGCGGACTTTCAGAGATAAGTGTATTATGTGCAATTAAAAACAGTGAAAAGTAAGAGTTTTCTCTTCTAACTGTAGTCTGTACAACTAAATCTGCCCGAATGGGCGAGAATTCAGGTATAGAGGCATTTTAATTGCACGAACTACAGCTAAACGCACATTCGGCGTTATATCAGCCAATTTAGTTGTACAGATTGCAATTAAGTCTACCCAGGGCACCTTAATCGGGCACAGCCAACCGTCAGCATGCCATGGGTTAAAGTAATTTAATTTTATATACAAAACCATATATAAGATCAACAGGAACTTACATAAGAGGGTTGGGAGGATCGGAAGGGGATTTTGGAACTGTAGGAGCGTCAGCGTCCGCCTTTGTCTACGGATTTCAACCGCGATCAGCGGCTATAAATCAAGAAATCTGTAGACAACAGCGGCCGGAAGTCCAAATATTCTCTGGAGTGACGTCCAAAACCCGTTTAAGAAGTTAAAGTTGATCTTATCACCCTCCACACCGAAAGGAAGCTAAACCCCCATGCCAAAAGAAAAAATTGTACTCGCCTATTCCGGCGGGCTGGATACCTCAGTCATTCTGAAATGGCTGAAAGAAACGTATGATGCGGAGATTATTGCTTTTACAGCCGATATCGGTCAAAAAGAAGAACTGGACGGTCTGGAGGAAAAAGCACTCGCCACCGGCGCGTCCAAAGTCTACATCGATGATCTGCGCGACGAATTCGCGAATGACTTCATCTACCCGATGTTCCAGGCGGGCGCACTCTATGAGGGACAATATCTGCTGGGCACCAGCATTGCCCGTCCGCTGATCGCCAAGCGTATGGTGGATATCGCTATCGCCGAAGGCGCTACAGCCATTGCCCATGGAGCTACAGGTAAAGGGAATGACCAGGTGCGTTTTGAACTTAATGCCGCTGCATTGTCACCGAGCATTAAGGTAATTGCGCCTTGGCGTCTGGAAGAGTTCCGCAACCAGTTCCCGGGCCGTGCGGAGATGATCGCTTATGCCGAAGCCAATGGTATTCCGGTACAAGCCTCAGCGGCTAAGCCGTACTCGATGGACCGCAATCTGCTGCATATCAGCTATGAGAGTGGCGTGCTGGAAGATCCGTGGTTCGATCCAAGCGCATCGGAGAACAAGGAGATGTTCCTGCTCTCGAATGCTCCAGAGGATGCTCCGGATGAAGCCGAGTACCTGGAACTGGACTTCCTCAAGGGCGACTGCGTAGCGCTGAACGGTGAGGCGTTGTCCCCGCTGCAAGTCATGGAGAAACTCAATGAGCTGGGCGGCAAGCATGGGATTGGACGCGTGGATATGGTCGAGAACCGTTTTGTCGGCATGAAGAGCCGCGGCGTGTATGAGACTCCGGGCGGAACGATTCTGTTCACCGCTCACCGCAAAATGGAATCGATCACCATGGACCGTGAAGTGATGAACCTGCGTGACAGCTTGATCACCCGTTACAGCACGCTGGTGTATAACGGCTTTTGGTTCGCACCGGAGCGAATTGCGATGCAGGCCCTGGTGAAGGAGAGCCAGAAGAACGTGACCGGTACGGTACGCGTGAAGCTCTACAAGGGCAACATCATCGGCGCCGGAGTGAAGAGTCCGGTCAGCCTGTACAACCCGGATATCGCCACCATGGAGGCAGATCCTACCCAGGCCTACGACCAGGGCGATGCGACCGGCTTCATCCGTCTGAATGCCTTGCGTCTGAAGGTATCGGCAGGCGTAGCAGAATCCAATAAATAAGTAGCAGCATATAAAAGCGGACACAAGAAGGCCGTTCCTCCCAACCGGACAGGGGCGGCCCTTCTAACGTCTATCGAGGAGGAACAACAGGTGAGCAAGCTGTGGGGCGGACGTTTTACCAAAGGAACGAACAAGCTGGTAGAGGAATATACGGCTTCTATCGAGTTCGATAAAGTGCTGGCGGAAGAGGATGTGCAGGGCAGTCTGGCCCATGTCACGATGCTGGGCAAATGCGGAATTCTGCCGCAGGAAGATGTGGAGACGATCAAGGCCGGGCTGAATAAGGTGCTGGACAAGGTGCGTGCGGGGGAGATTGTATTCTCGGTTGCCGATGAAGATATCCACATGAATATTGAAAAGAACCTGATCGAACAGATCGGCCCGGTCGGCGGCAAGCTGCACACCGGCCGCAGCCGCAACGATCAGGTGGCGACAGATATGCACCTCTACCTGCGTAACCGCGTGGTGGAGCTGGTCGCGCTGTTGCATGAACTGCAGGGTGCACTGATCGGGCAGGCCAAGGATAACCTGGAGACCATCGTTCCAGGATACACACACCTGCAGCGGGCACAGCCGATTCTGTTCGCGCATCATCTGCTGGCCTACGTGTCGATGTTCCGCCGCGATGCGGAGCGCCTGACCGACAGCTACAAGCGGATTAACGTACTGCCGCTGGGTGCCGGGGCGCTGGCGGGAACCACGTTCCCGATTGACCGCCACTTTGTGGCTGAGCAGCTTGGCTTCGATAGCGTGTATGAGAACAGTCTGGATGCGGTCAGCGACCGCGACTTCATTGTGGAGTTCCTGGCGAATGCATCGCTCGTGATGACTCACCTGTCCCGGCTCAGCGAAGAGCTGGTACTCTGGAGTAGCACCGAATTCAGCTTCGTGGAGCTGGATGATGCCTTTTGCACCGGCAGCAGCATCATGCCGCAGAAGAAGAACCCGGATGTGCCGGAGCTGGTACGCGGCAAGACAGGCCGTGTCTACGGCAACCTGATCGGACTCCTGACCGTGCTGAAGTCGCTGCCGCTGGCCTATAACAAGGACATGCAGGAAGACAAGGAAGGCATGTTCGATACCGTAGCTACCCTTACAGGGGCCTTGCAGCTGTTCGCGCCGATGATCTCCACCATGAAGGTGAACAAGGCGCGGATGCGTGAAGCGGTGAACACGGACTTCTCCAACGCGACCGATATCGCCGACTTCCTGGTGGGCAAAGGCCTGCCGTTCCGTCAGGCGCATGAGGTGATCGGCAAGACCGTCCTGTATTGCATCAACGAGGGCAAGTTCCTGCTGGATCTGACGCTGGACGAATTCAAGCAGTTCTCGCCGCTGTTCGACGATCAGATCTATGCGGTGCTCCAGCCGGAGGCCGTGGTGAACGCCCGTAATGTCTACGGCGGTACCGCCACGGTTCAGGTGCAGGCCGCCATCGGGCGGGCCGAAGCGGACCTGACAGCTGCGGGTGAATGGGTGAAGCAGCATGGACATGCTGCGGAGTAAGCCTGGGAGAGCCTGAAGGCGAAACTAGAGGATAAACGAAAGACTGTCTCTACTCAGCATCGGTTAGATGCGGTAGGACAGTCTTTTTTTTGAGAGGTAATGTTATATTCTCCGCACCCCAGGTAGAAGCTTACGGGAATGATCCGTATCCGCTTACAATCTGGAAGCTTCTACTTGCTTAAAGGCAGCCACTTCAGCACATCGCGGATCTTGGTATCCCAGTATCCCCACTCATGCTCGCCCGGCCCTTCCTCGTAGGTCAGAGACAGCTTGGTCTTGGAGCAGGCCTTACGGAAGACCTGATTATCCTCATACAGGAAATCCTCGGTTCCACAGCACTGATAGAGCAGCGGCTTCGGCCCTTTGGAGCGGTTCACTTCCTCTAGCAGCCATAGCAGATCTTCCGGAGAACCAGCAATGTCTTTGTCCCCAAAAATCTGCAAATAATCCTTGGTTCTCTGCGATGGATCTTCAAAGTTCAAGAAATTGTGTGCCATATTGAGTGCCCCGGACAGACTCGCTGCTGCGGCCCAGTCCTGCGGCTTGCGCAGTCCCAGCTTCATTGCCCCATAACCGCCCATCGACAATCCCGCCACGAAGTTATCCTCGCGCTTGGCCGACAAAGGGAAGAAGGAACGGGCCAGCGCCGGTAACTCCTCGCTAATGAATGTCCAGTACTTACCGCCCGCCTCCATATCCGTGTAGAAGCTGCGGTGGACCTGCGGCATAACAACTGCGATGCCCAGCTCTGCTACATAACGCTCAATCGAGGTCCGGCGCAGCCAGATCGAATCATCGTCAGACAGGCCGTGCAGCAGGTACAGGGTGGGGTGTAAGGTCCCTTTGGAGACATTGCTCATTCCAATCTGCGTAGTGGTCTGCTGCGGCAGAATGACAGTCATAGAAGTACTGAGCCCCAGCACCTCCGAATAAAATTTACATTCAATCAAAGCCATTTGCGTATCCCCTTTCTGCCCACATGATAGCACAGCCCCTACCTGATATAAACTGTAGATTTCTCCAGATTTATTGTCCGCAAGCATTGCTGCTGCTAGAGGAGAAAGAATATAATGGAAGTAGGTAGAAAGATTCATATAAACATGCAAGGACACAGGACTGAAGACATGGATAAACCCATAATTTAAATTTCAATAGAGTATAGGGAGCGAACATAATGTCCTGGAAAGACCCATGGAACCGCAGCCGCGAGCGGGGCAAGGAAGCGGGCTTCACCTTAATCGAGGTGCTGGCCGCCATCGTCATTCTGTCGATAGTGTCCCTGGTGCTGACCTCCTATTTCACCAACGCGCTATCCTACTCCAAATCCAACCAGAACAAGACGATCATGGTCAATCTGGCGCGGAACGCTTTGTTTTATATGGAGAAGCAGGATTTTGATAAGCTGGAGCTGTACCTTAAAGGCAAACCTGCTTCAGGAGCAGAACCTGAGATTATAGGCCACCCTGCGATTCAAGCTTCCGGTTGTGTTCCATTGACAGAGACAACAGTGAGCTGTAGCGTCTACAGTGCTGCTGTAAGCGACGTGAATACTCTGGCGAAGGTGCTGAATCCTACGATTAATAACATCACTTATCAAATAGATATTGAATATCAGTCTACTCTCCATACAGGAATGATACATTCATCGGATGCCATTGAGAAGGCTACTGCCGAGTACCTTTTGCCGGTTCGGGTCAGAGTGCGGGATTCCAGCCAGGTTAGAACGAATGGTAAGGAGACTGTTGTGGAGGGATATATTACAGATGAGAAAATTCGTTGATCTTCTCCGCAAAGAGCAGGGCTTTACGCTAATTGAGCTTATTGCAGCTTTGACTTTGTTTTCTCTGGTATCCGCACTCGTCTATGGAGTAATGACGTTTGGTGTGCAGAGTTATCAGAGAGTGACTATGGAGAATACTTTGAGGGATGAAAGTGACTTACTGATGTCTGCTATTATTACTGAAATCTATACCTTTGCTCCAAACACGATCTCTTCGGATGAAGTGAATAAGACTATACTTCTGCGCAGAGATAATATTAGCGGTGGGATCGATGAAGTAGCAATAGGCATATCCGGCGGGCAGTTAGTAATAAGTGAGCTTCCAACAACTGACCCCGCATCAACAACTCCCGATCCAGTGGGTGACGTAACTACTCCAACACTAGGAGATACATATCATACAAGGACTTCGACAGATTCCACGTTGGGCCCGGATTCTTCAATGAGCTTGGAATGCAGTGCAAATTCGATACAGCCTTGTGAGAGTGGCCTGCTAAATATCAAGCTTTCTCTGACTTTAGAACGTGGAGATACCAGACGACAGCTTGCGGTTGAGAGCAAATTCGGATTCTAGGAGCGGTGGGCAGAAATGGGATTGTGGTTTATGAATAGGAGCAGACAGGCGGAGCGGTTCTCCCGCATGAAGTCTGAACAAGGCTCTGCACTCGTACTGGTAATGTTGATTGTCCTCCTGCTTACAATTCTCGGATTAGCAGTTCTAGGTGCAACCATTGGAGGAGCCCAAAGAAGTGAAACAAGGGAGAGTGACGTACAGTCCCTGCATCTTGCCCAAAAAGGACTTAATGAAGCTGCGGCCTATATTCAATCCGAGCTGAAGGGATTACAACTGGAGGATATTGACCCGGAAAGCCTGGGAGTCATTCTGGCGAAGCTGGATGACAACAAGTCCAGTCTGAAGGTAGCTACAGAATTACAATCTTCCAGCAGGGGCTCAGTCGATGGCATCAAATATGATGATACTAAGGACAAAAAAATCAGAAAACAAAACCAATCTATCCAGTATACGATCAATATCAGCTCCAAGGCGGTGGTTAACGGAGTAGAACGGACACTAAGGCAACAGGTTATTATAGACAGTTATCCAGACTTCCTGAAGTATGTATTCGGCTCAGAGAAGACTCTCAGACTGAATGGAGCTCCTGTACTTATGGGCAATGTGTATGCCGGAGAGAAGCTGCTGATAACGAATACACCTTGGTACACTTACTTGGGACATAGATATCCTGAAGTCACCTTGGATTTCCCTACCGTCATGAGTAATGCGGATGGGTCAGCCCCGGGTGAGGTACATGTTCAAGCAATGAGCAATATCAAGTATAAAGAGAATTTCCAGCCGAAAGAGAGTATCCTGTCAGAAGATCAAGAAGATACAATGACCTCCCTCCCTGAATCAGAGAGCGCAAGGAATGATTTATTGGCTAAGATTCTGCACGTGAATCCGGCTAACATCAAAATTAAAGAGAAAAATAAATTTGTCCAAATCAACGTTGAGGAGTCGTTTTTCGATAAGCTGGCACAAGGGTTATCCTCCTCAAAGGATGATTTTACTCAAAAATCGTTAAGAAACAGTGTACGTGGAGAATACAATAAAGGCATTGCAGACTTGAATTCTTGGATCATCGGGCGTTCGGAGGTCACACATATTCAAGGGATGCCGGTAGCTCTGGACAAAGTTCTCCCAGATGCTGATGAGGCTGCCCTTGCTCAGTATCAAAGGGATCTTGAAATATACAATGAGAAACTACAGCAGTTGGAGAACTTGGATTCCACAGTTGTTTTTAACGGAAATTTAGTTATCGATGGGTTAGCCTACAAGAAATTGTTTTATCCGCTGGGACTGTCCAATGATAGTGACCCCAAAAGCGGGAGTATGCCTCGCTGGTTCATCGTTGCGGGGAATTTAGAGATCAACAACTTTAAACCGGATTTTTTACCAGTCCGGGCCAATATATTAGTTACTGGGAATGTTAAAATCAAAGGCAACGTTAAGTTTGATTCGACGTTGCTGGTGTTAGGTGATACAACGGTTGAGGATGCAAATATTCGGGGACTTCAGGGTAATGACCTGGAGACCAAAGAACTGGTCTTGATCTCCAAAGGGAAAGTGCTTATCAACCGCCTGCACGCCTTTGCTGTGAACGAACCAAGCGCACAGGAAACGATGGAAGCTTTCTTTTATACAGACTCCAGTGGTGAATTGTATGGTGTGGGCTCTATGTTTCACCTGATCGGCGGTTTTTTTGCCAAAGACGACCTGACTGTACATGCAGTGAAAGGTAATGTGAGGGAGCCTCTTCCAGACAGTTCTGACGGGCTAATCATTAACCAAGTGGCTAATCCAGAGCGTTTTGTGATAGATTATAAACCGGACATCTATGAGAATCAGCAATCCAGCTTACCCAGAGTGCAAACCGTCAATGTAAATGTCGGACCTATGCAACTGGTGAATTGACGGTATACAGCATTAAAAGGAGCCCCTTCGCGTCAGTATCTACTGCGCTTAAAGGCTCCTTTTAATATTGTCATCTAGTTTTCCTTAGTAACGGTCATCCGTATCGAGAGGATATACTTTGACGAGTATGGTTGTCTTAATTAGAGGGTTGTTAACATACTGTACAGTTACCAGCGTACTTCCGCTTTTGTGTGCATGGATTATCCCCCGGTTGTCTGCAGTAACAGGAGTTTGGAAGGAGGCAATTCCTGAGAAAGTACTTGTCCAATCCAATTGATCCCGAACATCATTCAAAGTAATCTCTCTTGGCGAGAACCAGAGAAGTTGGTCCAGAGGTCTGGAGTCGCCAACGTTCATCTCCACTATAGTCCCGGTAAACTGGATATCCGTAAGAACCAAAGGTTCGATCTTAATTCTCTTAGTCCTAGTAATGCCTCCTGCCGTGACTGAAACAGTGACAGTATCCTTTGCCTTGATGCCAGTGAAAATATACTTAGTATCATTCGTATCGTCTGGGGCTTTAGTTAAGCTTGCATATTGAGCACCATCTCCAACTAAGCTCCAATGGATATCTAAAGCATCATCTGCGTTATTAGGAGCGAAGTCCTTTACACTCATCTCAATGAATTTGCCGACAAAAACACTATCAGCACTATCAATAGTAAAGTCCCTTAAAGGATTGGTGATGGTAATGATCTTGGTGGCTGGGGAGCCAGCCTTATTGCTGTTGCTGTATGCAGTTACCGTGATAGTATAGATCCCACTCTGCGGTGCATTAAAGGTTCCCGTAGGTGAAGTTGGACCACTTGTTGTCAGGTATTGATTAACGTTGGTGCCATTCCCATCTGTGGCTGTCCACTTATAGTTTATATCCGTCTCAACTGGATTACTGGTGTATACAGCATTCAAATTAATTGGGGTATTGGCAGTTCCTGAAATATCTCCGGTAAGCTCAATGGTGCGTATCGGCTCAGGCGGAATAGGTGCTGTCACAGTAATCCTGGCTATATTGCTGACAACCTTGCTTCCATCTTGAGCAGAGGCTTGAATCTCTGCTTCACCGGGCGCAATTCCTTGGATGATACCATCGCTTGTGAATTTAATGAAGTCTTTGCCGCTGACGATGGTCCATAGAAGCGTGCGGTCCTTCGCATCTACATCATCTGGCAGAATTGTAGTTATGGACGGGAGCGATAGCTCTTGATCAACCAGTATGTTCTCATCGTGAACAGCAATTGAAGTAATCTCAATAATTACTTCCAGATTAACAGCTAAAAACTTCATAGTCACAGTTGTTGGAACTGGCGTAGCTGTCGGCATCACAGTTGGTGAGGCACTAGCAGTAGGCACTGGTGTAGCTGTTGCTGTAGCTACTGGGGTAGGAGTCGCTGTAGGGACTGCGGTTGGTGCAGTGGTTGCGGCAGGCATTTCAGGCAACGAGCCCTCAAAGGGTTGATAACCTATCGCGATTCCGCTAGATCCTATAGTTAATAGAGACTCACCGATAATATTTCCATTAAAGCTCCCTGTGAGATTGATATTAGCTAATGGGGCAAGAATAGACTGATTAATTTCACCATAACTCTCGACTGTCAAGGATTTGGCTTGATAGAAATTGAGGATAATATGGTTGCTGCTTACTCCATTAACAGATACGCTCCCATTTATAAACTTGATTGATTCTCCTGCAATATTAATCAAGACTGTTGAATCTGCTGGTGCATTAATTTTGAGGCTGCGTAAATTAATATTATTTAGATTGCTTGGTTTTACGTTGAAAATGTTTAATTTTTTATCTTCTCCCGAAACTACAAGATCGCTATCCTCAGAAACTTTGATCTCCTTGCCTGTTAGACTTCCCATGTATGCAGATCGGCCAATGAGTTGAGAGCCAATCGTTGTAAAATCTAGTGGAGAACCCTTCGTAATGTTTGCTCGCTCTTCTTGCGATAAATAGGCATGCATTTCAATGTTATTTCCATAATATCCTTTGCCGGAAATTTTCCCTCCCCATGAGCCCCAGTACAAGTCATTGCCTACAACCAAAACAGCATCAGTAAGTGTATCACCCAAGGTAAAAGATTGTGCTTTTACGTTTCTTCCTGCAGCAGTTCGGCCTTTATTCTGAAAACTATTATTATCATAGCGGATGTCTTTCAACATAAAGACAGTATAATCCTTAGCAACCCCCAGAGCCGAAATAGGTGCTGTAGAACCCGGGAACACCGGAGGAGCTACAGTCGGAACCGGTGTTGGCGTAGGTGTCGGTGTCGGAATCGGTGTTGCTGCAACAGTAGGCGCCGCTGTAGGTGCTGCCGTAGGTACAGATTCTGCGGGAGCATGGATATCATCGTACGTAATGCTGGAGTTATCCAGTATATATTTCACTGCTGCCTTAGGTTTGAAGCTCAGAGTGAATTTATATATAAGCGGGTCTGACGTACTGTTAGGATTAACCGGCTTATAGTACTGCTTACCATCAATTGTAGTTAACTGAAAAGTGATATTCTCAAAAGTTCCTTTTATAGTGTAACCTTCACTGAGACTTCCGGTCTTGGTGAATCCTTGCGGCAAGGCTTCACCCTCAAATTCAAGATTTGGAGCGAATTTTTCCTCATAGTGCAGGCCGGAAATTAACAGGTTATTTTTCCCCTGATACTGAGGTTGAACATCCTCTAGCCTTAAGGTTTTTGGTGCAATGCTGTAATCGATCGTTACCCGCTTGTCACGGCCTATTTTGGTGGCGGACTGGCTTCGGCCTATAGATAAAGTGGATTCCACCTTTGAGACGGTCAATGGGATGATGACCGGTGAAGCGGAAGCGCCCTGGTCATCTTGTGCTGTGATCATGATTTCAATATTGCCACTTTCGCTAAGCGGGTTCTTGAAGGTCTGTGTAATAGTCTCTTCAGATCCTACACGCCGGTTGTGGATCATGTAGTCCGGGCTGGTCAATTCTGTTCCGTTCACGATGAACTTCAGATTAGTGGTCAGAGTACGGTCCTTCAAATCCAGATCGGCTACCAAATAGCTTACAGTCAGCTTATCTTGATAGGATGGAATGACGGCTCCTTCAATAGGTGAATATGCAGTGATGCTGGGAGCGTGGTTAGCACCCATAAATGCTCTGTACATCGTGTTAACAAAAAGCTTCTGTTCCCACTCCGGGAACACTGACTCGCTGCTCGAAAGATTAGATCCAAATAGATGGCCTGTTCCTGAATAGGTTACGTTTCCTTTGGAGTAGGTGTAATAATGGTTCCAACTGTCATCAGGAGTCCGTTTGTTTGCGTCGCCTGATTCGCTGATGATGTTGTACCAGGGTACAACTGTCCGGTCTTCCAGATCCAGCGTGAAGTACTGATTGTGGGTCTTGGCTACTTTGGGTTCACCTATACTGTTCTGGGTACCGCTGCTAGTCTGTTGACTCAAGTAAAAAGGGTACTGCATAAGCAATCCGTCATTTACCGGCGTTACTTTTTTTGATGGATTAAGTGCATTATGACCAAGGTTAACAACAGGATCTTTCTGGCCTGTAATCTCTTTGAAATTATTGACCCAAGTGTTACCTCCGTAGAGGTTGATAACTGTATCATGTGTGAACATTGCGCTCTGCTTGGATTCGTTAATGAACTCCTTTACTGCTGTGATAGACAATGGCTTCATTATTGTCTTCGAGTAGTATTCATCCCGGAATCCGAACAGTAGCATGTCATAGACACCATTAAGGCCATATTCATGTGTATTTGCTAAGGTACTCTCAATATAATAATTGAATTCATCTATATTCATAACGGTAATATCCAGCTTGTAATCCTCATTGCCTAAAAAATTCTGATTCATGTTTATTGATTTTTTTAGACTGCTCTCATGAATGGGAGAAGTAGTGGAACCCGGAGGTGTGATCTGCAGGACTCTTATAACAGTCTGCTCATTACGATTACGGTAACGGATGCTTCCGCGTTCATAGTCTTTTAACTGCGAAGTGCTGGTAGGGTCACTAATCTCGAGTTTCCAATATAACAGTCCTGAGAATGTCCGGGGAAGAATGTACTCCACCGTACCATTGGCTTTATTTACTTTGACAGATGCGACAACCTGCTGCTCACCCATAGCAATAGACTTATCAAGATTAATATATAGTTTGGCGGTCAAAGGATGATTCGCAAGATCAGAGGTATTGCTTACATTAAAGTTGAACTTCAATTTGTCACCGGGAGTGTAAATCTTCCCCCTAGTGGAATCCGGAACATAATTGCTGATCTCATCACTGTTGGTGATTTGCAGTTGGGGGCGTTGTTTCAGCTTGGAGCTGTCATTCTTCAGTCCCTTGAAGAAATCATTAAGTCCGGAATCATTCAGAAAGAGAACGTTACTCTTCGAAGCCGAGGTTCTGCGCAAAGGATTAAATGCTTCGTAGAGGATTCCTTTTCTGGCCTCAGCCTTCTCTTGATCTAAGAAAGTCTGTTCATGAAAAATCACATACAAGCCCTTCATAATAAAGAGCTTATTGATGTCATCTACACGAAGACGCGTAATATCATTCTGAATTAACGAGGTGTTCATAGCCGCAGAGCGCACAGAGACATCTTTATCCTTAAGGTTTCCCAGAGTTACTGGACTATAGGTACCTTTACCTATAAATATGCCGTCATACTGCCCATCCAGATCATCGCGTAAAGCGACAAAACGTTTCATACTCATGGTAACGACTGTGAAATCTGGAAAATCGGTTTTGAGGGAGGTTAACTGGCTTATGCCATCTTCCGTGACTTCAAGCAGGCGAACCGGATAACTGTTCTGATCAGCATCAATCCTTGATACCGTACTCCAGATGACAGCAAACAAGATTAAGGCCAACGGAAGGCTAAGCATAATCAGCAGTCTTTTTCTTTTCAAGACCTCCATCGTGATCTCTCCCCAATAATTATTAATATCACAAAATTTGTCATATAAACTTCTATTTTGCCTAATAAAGATTGTTGTTTAAGTGGCTTTCCATTGTAAAATTATCCATTCTATGCTATATACATTCTAGGACATATTTAGTAGATAGGCAATTAAAAGATATGCATAAAAACCTATAAAATTGAGTCTAAATAACTATAAAATTTAAAATATTTTATGAAAACTATGATTTCAATGTACTGCTCATTTCCAAATGATTAGCGTATAACTGCTTGGAAAATATAGTGCTCTGGAGTGAAACAGATATGGCTATCATGAAGAAGAGACTGGGAGATTTACTCGTAGAAAACGGGATTATCTCTCAAGCACAGCTTGAAGAAGCGCTGGTAGAGCAACGCAAAACCAAACGAAAGCTGGGGGATCTGCTAATAACCCAAGGCTATATTACAGAGCAACAGCTCATAGAGGTACTTGAGTTCCAGTTAGGTATCCCCCACGTAAGCCTGTTCAAATATCAGATTGATCCGGCAATCACGCAGATCATCCCCGAGAGTATGGCCAAACGCTACCAAGTGCTCCCATTCATGAAGGAAGGCAGCAAGCTGATGGTGGCAATGGCAGATCCCTTGGACTACTTCGCTATTGAAGATTTGCGCATGAGTACAGGATTCAGGATTGAGCCGGCAATCTCCAGCCGTGATGAGCTGACAAGAGCGATTGCCCGTCATTACGGAATGCGGGACTCTATGAGTCAGATGATGGTCGAGCTTCCAACCCAGGAAGAGATAGAAGAAACAGAGATTACGGATGAGGATTCACCGATTG
The DNA here is from genome assembly GCF_000517965.1 of Paenibacillus sp. FSL R7-277. Lineage (NCBI taxonomy): Bacteria > Bacillati > Bacillota > Bacilli > Caryophanales > Paenibacillaceae > Paenibacillus > Paenibacillus sp. FSL R7-277. The sequence continues at coordinate 85,990 of NZ_ASPX01000001.1, read as the reverse complement.
TGCGGCTGGTCAACCAGATGATTCAGCAGGCAGTGTCATTGCGGGCTTCAGATATTCATGTGGATCCCGGTGAGAATAATCTCTCCATCCGTTACCGGATTGACGGGACTTTACGGACAGAGCGGATCATTCCCAAGCAAATGCAAGGCTTCATCACCGCCAGACTGAAGATCATGGCCCGATTGAATATAGCAGAACGGCGCTTGCCCCAGGATGGCCGGATTAAAATGCAATTTGACTACAAGATGGTAGATATACGTGTATCTTCACTGCCCACCATGCATGGTGAGAAGATCGTACTGCGTCTCTTGGACCTAAGTACTGGAGTTAAGTCTGTAGATACACTGGGCTTCAGTGACCTTAACGCAGATGCCTTCAGAGATATGATCAGCAAGCCTTACGGTATTCTCCTGATTACCGGTCCAACCGGCAGCGGGAAATCTACCACCTTATATTCCGCCCTGAGCCAATTGAATACCGAGAATGCGAATATTATTACGATTGAAGATCCGGTGGAATATCAGCTGGAAGGTGTGAATCAGGTGCATGTGAATCCGGCGATTGGCTTAACCTTTGCCGCAGGCTTACGCTCGATTCTTCGTCAGGACCCGAATATTGTAATGGTAGGAGAGATTCGGGACACTGAAACTGCTGAGATTGCTGTACGTGCTTCACTTACAGGACATCTTGTGTTGTCTACATTACATACCAATGATGCCATTAGCACCATTTCTAGATTGCGTGACATGGGTGTTGAGCCTTACTTGATTGCATCCTCGCTGCTAGGGGTAGTCGCTCAGCGGCTGGTACGCAAAATCTGCCCGGATTGCAAAGAGGAGCATAAACCGACAGAGCAGGAGTCGATAATGCTTAGGCGCTATGGCCTGCCTGCTGAGGTCATCTATCGTGGGAGAGGCTGCGGTAACTGCAACAATACAGGATACCGTGGACGGATTGCCATTCATGAGGTGCTGACCATTAATGATCATCTGCGGCAGCTTATCACAGATTCTGCATCCATAGAGGAGCTGCGGGCAGCCGGTAGAGAGCAGGGCATGGTCCAGTTAGTAGAGGACGGATTCGTCAAAGTATCTAAAGGAATTACAACCTTACAAGAAGTCATGCGTGAGACCGTATCGCATTAGATAGGGGGAGTATGAATGCCATTATTCAAACATGATATTGTTCAACTTCTGCATATGGCCTATACCTCCAAAGCCTCAGATTTGCATATATCCGTAGGTTCTCCGCCAGTAATCCGGATAGACGGAGCGCTGCATTCACTGGAGGGGGAGAATGTCGCGCCTGAAGAATCTGTAAGTATGGCGGAAACCTTGCTCGGAAGCGGCAAAAGTGAAATTTTCCATAGCGTTGGAGAAATGGATTTCTCGTACCCGTTGGACAATGGGGTTCGGTATCGGGTTAACGTGTATAAGCAAAGAGGAGAAGTCAGCATAGCTGCGCGTGTAATTCCAGTAGAGATCCCGACGCTTGAACAATTATCATTGCCGTCTGTACTTTCCAGTCTTGCTATGAAGCCTCAGGGGCTGATATTAGTAACGGGACCAACCGGCAGCGGGAAGTCCTCCACACTTGCCGCCATGCTGAATTACATCAATCGAACAGAGCGTAAGCATATCGTGACACTTGAGGACCCTATAGAATTTATACATTCTCATGGAACATGCCTAATAGATCAGCGTGAGGTGGGAAGTGATACCGGCAGCTTCGCCAGTGGATTACGGGCTGCGCTGCGGCAGGACCCGGATGTGATTCTGGTAGGCGAGATGCGTGATCTGGAGACGATGTCGGCAGCAGTTACGGCTGCGGAGACCGGCCATCTGGTGATGGCTACGCTGCATACTACGGATGCCCCGCAGACGGTTGACCGGATTATCGATACTTTTCCAGGACACCAGCAAGGTCAGATTCGTTCCCAATTAGCTTCAGTGCTGCTGGCGGTTCTCTCACAGCGCCTTTTCCCGAGGGCGGGTGGCCGGGGCAGGCTGAGCGCAACGGAGCTGTTGATTAATACGCCAGCTGTAGCGAACCTGATTCGTACTGACAAGACCCACCAGCTCAAAAATGTAATGCAAACTGGGCGGTCACTCGGGATGCATACGCTTGAGATGAATATTCGTGAACAATTGCAGTATGGACTTATTCATCCAGAAGCTGCTAAAGCCTATCTAACGGAGGTGGGCAACTGATGCCGCAGTTTGAATATCAGGTGAAAACGCATGCGGGCAAGCAGCTGAAGGGGAAGCTCACCGCAACGGACAAGTCCATAGCGATGGAGGAGCTTCGAAAGCGCGGTCTGACTGTATTCTCGCTCGTAGAATGCAAAACCACTATTCTGTCTATGGAAATATACATAGGAAATCCGGTCAAGACCATTCATTTCATTATCTATTGCCGCCAGTTCGCGACACTAATGCGTGCAGGTGTTTCTATTGTGGATGCTACACGAATATTGGCTGAACAGACAGAGAGTAAGCCTCTGCGTAAAGCTTTGACAGATGTGAATTCCGGTCTGTTGAGAGGAACTGCATTCTCACAGGCGATTCAGGACCACAAGAAGATCTTTCCGCCGCTCTTTGTCAGCATGATTCGTGCAGGTGAGGAGACCGGTGATCTGGAAGGGACGCTTGAACGGTTGGCGGTCTATTTCGAGAAACAGCACACAACCACCGAGAAGATCAAATCAGCACTTACTTATCCCATTACCGTTGGAATTATGGCTATTGCGGCAGTGGTGTACCTCCTCTGGGCGATCGTACCTCAATTCGTCAGCATGTTTGAATCAATGAATGCCGAGCTGCCTGCGATTACCAAGATGGTATTGGCACTTAGTACAAGTATTCAAGGCCAGTGGTATATTTGGCTGCTGGCAATAGTGCTGCTCATTACCGTCTATCAGGTAGTCAAACAGACGGAACGCGGAGCCTATGCGCTTGATTATGCCAAGCTTAAGATTCCGGTATTCGGCAAGCTGAATCAAAAAGGCTCCATTGCGCAATTCACACGCACCTTCTCATCCCTATATGCCAGTTCGGTGCCTATTCTTCAATCCTTGTCGATTGTTGAAGAAGTTGCTGGGAATAAAGTAATTGGCGGATACATCCGCAAGGCCAGTGATTCTCTTCGTCAAGGGAAGCCGTTATCGGACCCGCTGAAGAAGGCTTGGGTTTTTCCACCGCTCGTTACACAGATGATTGCGATTGGTGAAGAGACGGGGGCACTGGATCAGATGCTAGCTAAGGTAGCTGACTTCTACGAGATGGATGTAGAGAATACAGTGGACCGGCTGAAATCGCTGCTGGAGCCGCTGCTTATTGCCTTTTTGGCAGGTGTGGTAGGAATTATAGTAGCTTCTATTATGCTGCCTATGTTCAGTATCTATAGCAACATTTAATTAAAATGTCTTGAATGATTTGAGAGGGGTGACGCCGGTCAAATAGCAGAGGATCGGGTCTGTTCAAGGGATTACACCACTATCTGAGGAGGAATTATAATGTTCGCACAGGCATTGAGAAAGACGTTAGGTAAGGCGGTAAAAGAGGAAAAAGGGTTTACACTGATAGAGTTGCTGGCTGTTATTGTAATTATGGGGATCATAGCAGTTATAGCTATTCCAATGATTAGCGGACTAATCAAGAATACAGGAGATAAGGCAGATCTGGCCACGGCTCGACAAATCTATGAAGCTTCGCGTATGTATATCACTACTGAGTTGGATGGAAAAATAGATAATCAAGTCATTAATGTTATTGGGACTGCTCCAACCGGCTCTACCGCAGGTACAGGGCTTCAGGGATTGAAATATTTGGAGACTCCACTGGTATTACCTAGTACTAAGGTTAATGTCGCATCTGGCTCAGTAAATTATTCTGGTGGGAAATTAGCTAATGCTACTAATGGATTCGCAATTATCATAACAGCTGGTACAGGTGATGATGCAGTAGAGAGAAAATATACTGCTCAACAAATCTTAGAATCAAAATTATAATAACCCAACTTGGATCAAGGAATCGGAATTCCCGATTCCTTTTTTAAAATTTACCAGACAGGACCGTTAAACCATGACGATTATTGTAGCCAGTTACATCACGCTGATCGGCCTGATTCTGGGCTCTTTTTATAATGTAGTAGCCTTGCGTATACCTGCAGGTGAATCGCTTCTGCGGCCGCCATCACACTGTCCAAGCTGCAATACGCGGCTAAGATCATGGGATCTGATACCTGTACTAAGTTATTCGTTGAACAGAGGAAGATGCCGTTACTGCGGGAGTAGAATCTCACCGTTATATATGCTTGGTGAGGCAACCACAGGCTTGCTGTTTCTATGGATTTACCTCCAATTCGGTCTGACGGGCAAGGGGATCATTGGATACTTATTGGTCAGTCTGGCTGTTATTGTAACGGTGTCTGATCTTAAGTTTATGTTAATTCCTGACAAGGTGTTACTGTCTTTTCTCCCGATACTCGCTACCGCAGTGCTGTTCTTTCCCGAGGGTCCGCTAGTCTCTCATCTGCTGGGAGCAGCCGCAGGCGGAGGTATTCTGCTGCTGTTAGTCTTGTTCGGCGGCATGGGGATGGGGGATGCGAAGCTGATGGCATTACTCGGTCTGGTGCTGGGGTTCCCTAATACGATTCTGGCCTTTCTGCTTGCCTGTGTGTTAGGAACTGTGGTTGGAGGCACTTTGCTATTTACAGGAAAAATTCAGCGTAAACAGCATATTCCCTTTGGCCCGTGGCTGGCAGCAGGGGCGCTGCTTGCCTTCGCATACGGCTCACATCTTATCAGCGGGTATCTTGCGCTCATTCGTTAGGAGGAACTATATAGCATGATTGGATTAAGGCACAGAGCAGCGGGGATCTCTATTGAGCAGACAGGAATCCGTTATATAAGTTTCAAAGCCAACAAGCAGATTCATAAAAAGCGGTTCATTCCCCTGCTTCCAGGAATGATTGTAGAGAACCAGATAGCGGATAGGGAGGCTCTGCTCGACCGGTTGAAGCAATGGGTCAAACAAAAGGGGATGCGTGGCAGCGCTGTTGATGTTTCGATCCCTCCATCGCAAATGATTGTACGCAAGATGATGATTCCGAGTACGGGCGAGAAGCAGATCGAACAGCTTGTGAAGCTGGAGGTTGAAACTGGACTACATCTTCCGTTCGAGAATCCGGTGTATGATTATGTAATTACCGAACAGGATGAGAACCAAAGCCAGTTAATCCTTTTTGCCGCACCGCGTAAGGTAGTTCAGGATTATGTGGATGTTCTGGAGGATGCCGGATTGCGGGTGAGGACGGTAGAAGTAACGGCCACTGCGCTTGCCCGAAGTATTGTAGCGGGGTATGGACATGAATTCAGTGAAACGATGCTGATTCACCTGGAGCAATCTTTACTGGATATTTATATGTTCCGTAGTGGTCATCCTGTATTCATGAGAACTATAGATCTGATCGATCTGTCGCAAGAGAAGCATGTAAATCTACAAGAGAACATACCATTTCTTGCTGAAGCGGAGATTGCAGTAGCGGCACAAGAACACCTCACTACGGAGCAAGTCGTTGAAATTACAGCGGAAATCTCCCGAATGCTCAGCTTCTATCAATACAGTCTGCATGACGGCTCGACGCGAATCTCAGAGATCTTAATTACTGGATCTCCAGAGATGCGTGTACAGTTACAGGAGGAACTTCAAGCTGCGCTTCCAGAGATGGCTATTGCTCCTATTGCCGTTGACCAATTCTCACAAGGCACGAAGCTGGACAGCACTCTTAATGATTACAGAGCCGCTGCCGGAGCAGCTCTGCGTGACAGTAAGATACGGAGCATTAACCTGTTACCCCGCGAAGACCGTGAGACGATTATATTTCCTTATATCGCTATCTCTTTAGCCGCAATATGGATTCTGGGTGTAGTCGGTTCGGGCGTATTGTATGCCTCTGTTCAAGGACAATATGCAGAGCGGGGAGAAAAGATATTAGCTTATCAGGATCAGAATGCCATGCTCCAGACGGAGTTAGCCGGACTTAACGGCCGTAACTCATCAGGCGGTGGGCTTGACCGTGCGGTTATCATTGAAGCCATGTCTGCCAGCCGTGCAGATGCTGCTGCTGTTCTGGATGAATTAGAGGCAAGTCTTCCTTATGGCGGAGTCATCAGAGATATTAAATATTCGTACCATAGCGAGATTATCCTGTCAGTGAATTTCACGGCAATGGAGCATAGTACAGTATACTTAACTGCATTACGTCAGATGTCTTTCTCCAAGGGGGCTTCCATTCAGAAGCTGACAGAAGGCACTGAGAATTCCGGTAACTCTGTTGCTAAATATACCGCAGTCTTCAGGGTGAACATGGCACCTGTAGTGGAGCAAAGTGCTCAGGCCCAGAGTCCGTCAGAAGGAGGGGAGGACAGCAGTGGAACAAATTAATAAATACCGTTCAGCCATTGTGCTGGCATTGCTAGTCCTGTTCCTGATTCTGTTTGGCTTCTATATGTTCGCCATACGCCCGGTGAATAACGATATAGCTATGCAAGATAATGAGTTCTCATTGCTGGAGCAGGAGAAGGGAATTCTTACAAATAAGATTAACGAGCTTAAGAGTGACGAGCAGGGAACAGATTCAAGTGAGGATACTCTACTGGCAGGAATTCCTCAAGGAGATGACAGCGAAGCGCTAATCCTGGCCTTACAACGGATTGGCACCAGCTCACATGCCAGACTGAAGGATATCGGATTCTCGCTGGCAGAATCTAATGAAATTAGCCCCTGGACCGGGATCAGCCCCGAGGAAGCGGGCAGCTTGAGAGAGATCAAAATGGCTGCTATTGTACAAGGGAGTTATGCAGAGATTAAGGATTGGTTGAAGCAGCTTCATGACCTGCCGCGAATCCTTGCAGTAGATTCTTTCTCCTTCCAGAAGCCTTATGAATTCCCGGTCCCGGGTAAACCGGGCAGTATCCTGACGGCAAATGTGTCTTTTACCGCGTACTTCGAAGCTACAGCACCTAAGTCTGGTAATTAAGCTGTACCCTATGCCCATCCCGCTCCCCCAACTCTGCCCCCCCCCGTTTACACGGAGGGCAGAGTTTTTTTACGCTTTTCCCCCATTACCCGTTTATACCCCCGGGTGGTTTGGGTATTACAGCTTACGGGCTATTGTAATGTTATACAGTACTTATCGCAGCAGCTTAGTCTGAAGTACGCTTCAGGCTACCACACAGGAATACGAGGAGGCGTTCAAGATGAAGAACAAAAAATGGATGATCGGGTCACTGGCATTATCACTGGGTCTTGTCTCTGCAGGGGGCGGAGCGCTTGCAGCTTCACCGGTGGCAAGCATTGAGGGCGTAAGAACGGTTGCGGCGTCTGCACCGGGCAAGGAAGGGCCGGCGACCATTAACAATCTCACTGAACGGAGTGTTGTTCCGCTGGTGGTTCATGCCAAAAAGCTATATACGTATGCCAGCCGGGGAGGCAATGTATTCAGCCCGGAGCTGTTCACTTATAAAGCACAGGAGTACCGCTATCTGTCCAGTGATCTGGGCTCGAAGCAGCAGCTGATGAGCTATATCAAGAAGGGGTTCACGCATAATGCGGCCGCCTTCTACGCACAGACACAGTTCCTGGAGCAAGAGGGCCGAATGGCGCAGGTCAATTCCGATCTGGGTAACTCGCTGGACTTTACCAGAGCCACTGCCCGGATGGTCTCCAAGACTGCACAGGCGGCAGTGTTCGAGCTGACTGTACCTGCTGAAGGAGCGAACGGGTCTTCCGAGGTAGTAACAGTGAAGCTGAAGAAGGTTAACGGTTACTGGAGAATTGATATGTCACCGGATACCCTTTTCTAAGCAGCAGAGGCTTCAGGCTCCATCCAGAGCTTCATAAAATAACGGCTGTGCCGACCTTGTCACAAGGAGGGCACAGCCGTTTCTGCTTGCTATACATTTTGAGGAAAGTGGAAGTTACCGCACCTTCACGCCGTCCTCGACGAGCTGTCTGCGCGGGGATTCGGGCTGATCGGATTTGCTCATCCCGCCGCGGTTGATGGCAATGACACGTTTCTGGGCGTAATAGGTATCGCGGGAGAGCAGATTTCTTTCTACGGCTTTACCATCTACGTGGCGGGTAATGTAAGTTTCAACTACATAGCCGGTTTTGCCGGCAAGCAGTACCCGGGTTCCGCCCTTGGGGAGCGAGGCATCGCTCACATATTTATCCGTGGGGGGCAGCACCTCGACGGTTCTGGATTCAACGGAATAGGTGACGTTCTTCGGGAACGTGCCGAACAGCTTGATGGTCAACGTGCGCCCCTGGACTTCGGATTTGATGATCAAGTATTTGCCGGTGTTGTTGCGGAAGCGGAAATTAATATACCCCTCGGCAAAAGTGGCGTCCTGCCCCTTGGGCAGATAGCTGACCGGAAGCGAGTGGTTGCGCCGTTCTACGATCTCCAGCCCGGAGCGGAGCGCGGCATTATACAGGGTGCTGGAGACCTGGCAGATCCCCCCGCCCGTGCCGGGCTGGAGCTTGCCGTTCACGATGACCGGGGCTTCGCGGAAGCCGTATTCGGTCTGGGCCTTCTGGATTGCTTTTCCGTAATCAAAAACCGCATTCGGCGGCAGCACCGTGCCGTTTACAGCTTTGGCGGCCGCCTCCACATTGAAGCTGCGCCCGGGGCCGCTGGCCCCGAGGGAGGTGCTGAACTGGACGATTTTGCGATCGATGCCCTGATCCTTGAGCGCCTGTAGCGTGATCTTCGGCTGCTTGACGGCAAGGGGAACCTCCAGCTGAATCTGCTGATCCTGAAGTGTGCCGTCAGCGGCCAACCGGGTGGGCACCGCCGCCTGCATCGCAAGCTCCAGCGCCTGCCAGTCCACCTCGTAGGAGGAGGTGCCCGGCGTATATACGACCCGGTCATCTCCGGTGATCCGCCGGACCGCATTGACCGGAACGCCGAAGGAGGCTTGTTCCCATTCGGGATTCAAAAGACTTCTGAGCTGCGCAGTCTGCAGCTGAATCTCCATATTCCAGCTGCCGGACCAGCTGCGCCGGGCTTGTACCCGCTCCATCAGCGTGCCGTCCGACAGCGTCTTCAGCGCATGGAGGAAGTCCCCGGCTTCATAGGTCACACCTGCCTGCTTAAGGGTAACCTTGAGTCCGGCATTATTTTTTGCCTTCAGCATGAGTGGAGTGGCTTCCAGCGCCTGAAGTCTTGCATCCATTCCGGCCGCTACGTCAGCGATGTTCATTCCGCCAACCTCCCAGCCAGCGATAACGGTGTTTGCAGGTAGGGTAGGTTGGGTCCCGTATAGATGAAGTCCTCCGGCAGCCAGTGAACCGGCCAGCATCAGACCGAAACCCGCGATGAGAGCGGCGTGTATTTTTTTCATAAATAATCTCTCCTTCTATGGGGGCGAAACCTGATGTTTTTATGTATATGTAAGGATTCGGTAAAACTTTCGGGTACTCAAGGGGTTATGGATTTGTTACAATAGATACGCCTGCGATAATCATGCAGTTTATGGAAGCTCCCCCGGCCCGGTGGCCCGGCGGAAGATGTCAGAATCGGGAAGTGAGAAAATGATTGAGATGCAGGATGTATGGAAGACCTATGCTAACGGGACCCATGCATTGCAGGGAATATCGGTCAAAATCGACCGCAATGAGTTCGTCTACATTGTCGGACCGTCCGGCGCAGGGAAATCAACGTTCATGAAATTAATTTATAGAGAAGAAACGCCGACCAAAGGACAGATCTCTGTAGGCGGGTTCAATATCGGCAAGCTGAAGCCCCGTAAGATCCCTTATGTGCGCCGCAATATCGGTGTGGTCTTTCAGGATTTCCGGCTGCTGCCGAAGATGACGGCTTATGAGAATGTGGCTTTTGCGATGGATGTTATTGAGGCGCCGAAGAAGATTATCAAGAAGCGTGTGAATGAAGTGCTCGATCTGGTGGGACTACGCAGCAAGGCGGGGCGTGAGCCCTCACAGCTCTCAGGGGGGGAGCAGCAGCGTATCGCGATTGCCAGAGCCATCGTCAACAATCCTTCCGTTATTATTGCGGACGAGCCTACCGGCAATTTGGACCCGGAGACCTCGTGGGGCATTATGCAGCTGCTGGATGAGATTAATTTTCGCGGTACCACGATCGTTATGGCGACCCACAACCGGGATATTGTGAACAAAATGCGCAAACGGGTGCTAGCGATTGAGAATGGAACGATCGTCAGAGACCAATTGAGAGGGGAATACGGTTATGAGTTTTAAAACCTTCTTGCGGCATTTGCGGGAAGGCTTCAAAAACGTATTCCGCAACGGCTGGATGTCGGTGGCGTCCATCACTTCCATCGTTGTCTCTCTCTTCGTACTCGGAGTGTTCATCCTGCTGGTGCTCAACGTCAATCAAATTGCGGACAAAGCAGACAGCCAGGTGCAGATCAATGTGCATCTGACGCTGAATACGGACCAGAAGATGCGGGAGAAGCTGGAAAACGAAATCGGCAACATGCCGGAAGTCAGCAAGGTGGAGTTCGTCTCCAAAGAACAGGGCTTGAAGGAATTCCGTGAAGATATGGGGCCGGATGCCGCCGAGCTCCTGGAAGGCTTCGATGAAGACAATAATCCGCTGCCGGACAAGCTGCTCGTTGAAGTGATTGAGCCGACCACGGTTCCGTTTGTAGCGGAGAAGATAGAAGCATTGAACAAGACGCATGAAGAGCAGCCGATCTATAAGGTGAACTACGGTAAAGGCTCTGTGGAGACTTTATTCAAGGTGACCAAGGCGGTGCGGAATATCGGATTTATTTTTGTAGCGGGACTGGCGCTGATGTCGATGTTCCTGATCTCGAATACTATCCGGGTAACGATCCTCGCCCGCCGCAAGGAAATCGGCATTATGAAGCTCGTGGGAGCAACGAATTATTTCATCCGCTGGCCCTTCTTCATCGAAGGCGCTCTGATCGGATTGATCGGTTCAGTGGTAACCTCGGGTGCGCTCTACGCCGGTTACAGCAGTCTGGTGGCTTCAGTGAAGGGAGATCCGATGCTGGGGCTGCAGCTGATTCCATTCGAGGATATCTGGTTGCTGCTATGCGGGCTGCTGGTGGGCCTCGGGGTGCTGATTGGCGTATGGGGCAGCACGGTGTCGATCCGCAAGTTCTTGAAGGTATAGCCTGTATTATTCACATTATTGAACAAAGGACGGAGAGTGCAAGTTGAAAAGAATTGCTGCCGGAATGGCCGTAATATTGCTGGCTGTCACAATGTTCGGGCCCTCTGACGGGTATGCGAAGAAAACAAGCGTTGCCGAAATCGATAAGCAGCTGAAGCAGCTGCAGCAGGAGGTCCAGGCGGCCAAGGCGGCGCAGGAGAAGGCGGACTCCCGTAATCAGGAGGCTAAGCACTATAAGAATAAGACCACGCTGAATCTCGACTATGTGCTGGGGCAGATTGCCCAGGTGAAGGGTGAGATGACCACGATATCCGGCAAAATTGCCAGCACGGAGAAGTCGCTTACCGTGACAGCAACGGAGCTGGATGATGCTGAGGCGCGTGTGGCCTCCCGCGAAAAGCTGCTAGAATCCCGTGTCCGTCTTATGTACACGGATGGCGCAGTCTCCTATCTGGATGTACTGCTGTCCTCGACTAGCTTCTCTGACTTCCTGGACCGGGCCGATTCCCTGAAGATGATCGTGGATCAGGATCAGGATCTGCTGGTGCAGCATAAGCTGGACAAGCAGACGGTAATTGCCAAGAAGCAGGAGCTGGAAGGGCAATATGCAACAGCGAAGCAGCTCTATACCGATCTTGAAGCCCAGCGCAGTATGCTGAAGGAGAAGGAAGCGGAGAAGCAGGAGCTCATCGCTTATTATGATGAGGAGATTCAGAATTCGGAGGTCATCTCTGCTGAACAGGATGCCAAGCTGGTAGAGCTGGCCAGCAGCCGCTCTGCGCTTGAAGCGCAGAAGGACAAGCTTAAGGCGGAGGAAGCAGCGCGCAGAGCGGCAGCCGCGAAGGCTGAGGCGCAGCGCCGGGCGGCATTAGCCGCAGCCAAGGCGGCGGAGAAGGCGAAGGCCTCCAAGTCTTCCGGCGGCGACAGCTCCTCCGTTGCGAGCGCAGAAGATTATTCGGGCGGAGACGGTCCTTACCTGCGGCCGGTGGGCTACGCGCGGATCTCTTCTCCTTTTGGCTACCGGACCCATCCGGTGACGCATGAAGTCGGCAAGCTGCATACCGGTATAGACTTTGCCGTGCCGCAGGGTACGAGTATCCATGCGGCGGATTCCGGTACGGTTGTGATAGCGGAGTGGTATAGCGGTTACGGATACTGTGTCATTATTGATCATGGCGGCGGGGTATGGACGCTGTACGGCCATATCCGCGAAGGCGGTATCCGTGTGAAGCAGGGAGAGCGTGTTGAGCGCGGACAGACGATTGCCGAATCCGGCTCAACCGGACGTTCCACCGGCCCGCATCTGCATTTTGAAGTGCGGATCAACGGTAAACCGGTGAATCCTATGCCTTATCTGTAAGTGGACTAAGCGGATGAATTATAAGTTTGGCTGAACTGATAAATATATTTTCATGCTGCGGCATATACTGGAAGAGATGCCGTTTCTCATGGAACGGGCCCATGCTGGTGTTAAGATGGACAAGAAGGGACGGTGGGAACATCATGTTAAAGAAAAGCACTGCGGCCTTTATGATTGTCGCGGCACTGCTGTGCGGCAGTCTGCTGACCCTTGGCGTGACCGGTTATGTACAGGTATTCGGACAAGCCGCAGGTGAAGGGCTGGCAACGGTCCTGCAGACTGCCGGACTACAGGAGAAGGAATCGAAGAAGCTGGGTACCGCTCTTAGCCTGATCGAGAGCAATTATTATGAGAAGGTCGACCGGGAGAAGCTGATTGACGGTGCGGTCAACGGAATGATGGAAGCACTGGGCGACCCGTATTCGAACTACATGGGCAAGGAGACGGCACAGCGGTTCGAGGAGAGCATTGAAGGCTCTTTCTCGGGGATTGGCGCTGAAGTCTCCTCCGACAACGGTAAGGTCGTTGTAGTCTCCCCTATCAAGGGCTCACCGGCAGAGAAGGCCGGTATTCAAGCCAAGGATGTGATCCTCTCCGTTAATGGTGAATCGCTGGAAGGGCTGGAGCTGAATGCGGCTGTAGCCAAAATCCGCGGTCCCAAGGGCAGCAAGGCGACCCTGAAGGTCCAGCGGACCGGAACAGCAGAGCCGCTGCAATTCGTCATCACCCGTGATGATGTCAGACTGGAGACGGTCTATGCGAAGATGGAGAAGGAGCATGTCGGTGTGATCGAGGTTACGCAGTTCTCACAGAACACCTCGGAGCGGTTCAAGGAAGAGCTGACGAAGCTGGAGAAGCAAGGCATGAAGGGCCTCGTTATTGATGTCCGCAATGACCCGGGCGGTGTGCTGCCGGTCGTCATTGAGATGGTTGAGCAGTTCGTTCCTTCCGGCAAAGCCATCGTACAGGTGGAGGATAAGAACAAGCGGCGCGAGATCAGCACCTCGAAGGGATCAAGCAAGAAGTATCCGGTAGTCGTGCTGATGAACAAAGGCAGCGCGAGCGCTTCGGAGATCATGGCCGGAGCCCTGCAGCAATCTGCCGGAGCCAAGCTGATCGGGGAGAATTCGTTCGGCAAAGGCACCGTGCAGACCAGCTTCGAGGAGCAGCTCGGGGACGGAAGCCTGCTGAAGATTACGATTGCCAAGTGGCTGACGCCAGACGGCACCTGGATTCACGGCAAGGGCATTAAGCCGGATATCGCCGTAGCCCAGCCGGATTACTTCTCGGTGGCGCCGATTAATAAGAGCGTTACGCTGCAATATAATATGAACAATGCAGATGTCAAAAGTGCGCAGACTATGCTTGATGGGCTAGGCTACAAGCCGGGCCGCAAGGACGGTTATTTCGATGCCGGGACCAAAGAAGCGGTCAAGAAATTCCAGAGCGCAGCCAAGCTGAAATCGACAGGCTCGATTGATGCCAAGACCGCGGAAGCGCTGGAGCTGGCGCTGATTAAGGTCATCCAGGATCCGGTGAATGACAATCAGCGGAATAAGGGGATCGAAGAAATTCAGAAGGAAATCAAGGCTGCGGCGTCGAACAAGTAAGAGGGCTGATTTCAGCCTTCTTTTTTTCTTTGAATGGGATATTATCATTTAATTCTGTTTTTAATTGTGGCCCGAATATATGTGAAAAACAGCATATATTGTGCTGGCGCGCAGTTAATCCCTATTTGCTATAGGCTATGAAAAGGAGTGTGCGAACCGTTGAATGTACTCCCGGAGCTGCTGACCAGCTGGGGCACAGCAGTCCTTCATCTGCTGATTCAGCCCTATTACTATATCGCTATTCTATTTATTGCCCTATATTACCGCAGACAGGTGGCTCTGGAGCGGAAGCTTATTCATGTGAAGCTGCATAGCTGGGGACCGGAAACCTGGCGGACCGTGTGGACTGGCGGACTCATGGGACTGGCGGTCTCCCTTGCCGCTGTTGCACTGGGAGTATCAGTGACTTATATGGCTGTTGCCTGTATCTGGGTAGTCAGCCTTATCTTAATGCTGTTTCGGGTGCGTTACTTATGCTTTGCGTATGCCATAGGCGCGCTTGGAATCGTGCAGTTTGTGCTGTCGTTCTTCCCTGGGACGCTGCAGAGCGGAGCCGCCGGAACGGTTGCCGGTGCCGTGCGGGAGATGGACATCCCGGCGCTGCTGGCGCTTGCCGCGCTGCTCCATGTGGCCGAGGCGCTGCTGGCGCGCTGGCAGGGGCCCCGACTGGCGACGCCGTTGTTCCTTGCCGGCAAGCGCGGCAAGGTGGTGGGCGGCTACCAGCTGCAGGCCTTCTGGCCGCTGCCGCTGTTCGTGCTGATTCCCGCAGGCACGGGAATCGGTGAACTGCCGTGGCATCCGCTGCTGGGCGGGGGCCTCGGCCTGGTCTCGCTGCCGGTCATCATCGGCTTCAGCGAGATGACCCAGGGCATGCTGCCCGGACGCAAGGCGGCCCGGACGTTCGGACGGCTGCTGATTTACAGCGCCGTCCTGCTCGGCCTCAGCCTGCTTGCGGACCTATGGAGCCCGCTGACGGTTGTCGCGGCGCTCGCGGCCATTCTGATGCACGAAGGGTTAAGCTGGTACAGCGCTCTGGAGGAGCGCAGCCTTAGCCCCATCTTCGTGCATCCCCCGGCCGGCCGCAAGGTGCTGGCCGTGCTGCAGGGCAGCCCCGCGCAGGAGCTGGGCATCCTGCCCGGCGAGATCTTGCTGAAGGTCAACGGGGTCCTGTTGACCAGCGCGGCGCAGCTGCATGAAGCGCTGCGCATGAACCCCGCGTTCTGCAAGCTGGAGGTGCAGAACCGCGAAGGCGAGAGCAAGTATCTGCAGCGCGCGATCTATGCCGGGGACCATCATCAGCTCGGCATCATTCTGGTGCCGGACCCGGACGGGGGCATCACCGCAGAGACCAAGCCGTCCAGTATCTTCAGCATCATCGGGATGCGGACAGGCATCCGGCAGCGGGGAGTGCAGGGCGACCGGCTGGGCCGGGCGAAGAAGACGCCGCCTGCGGAGGTCAAACAGACGCCGCCGGCAGAGGCCAAGCAGGAATCTGCCGGCGTCTGACGGATGATTATCAACGTAATTGGTTCCCCCAGCGGCTGCTGGCGCGGAAGGTTAAAGAGGCCCGTTCTTTCTGAACTAAGTTCAGGGGAATGGGCCTTTTATATTTGATAAGGAAGTGATGTGAGGCACCTGGAATGTATGCGACAAACCGAATACAATGCGCAACCATGGGGGCTTGTGGACCTCATATATGCGAAAAACCGAACGCAATCGGTGCTGCTGCGAAGAGGGGGGCCTATGCTCCGCAACCCGCAACATTGTAGAGAAATCCTGCAAGAAGTGCAGGAATAATGACCAATAGAAGCGGCCGAGGCTGAAATCTTGCATGAAATGCAACAAATCCAACGCTAAGTCGCACTAAGCACCAGAATTCCTGCAAATGATGCAACAATGTACCCGTAGTCCGTAACATTTTTAGAAGAATCCTGCAAAATGTGCAACAATGCGATTCATACAAGCGATCCGTGAGAGGGAACTTTTAGAATTGGCGAGAGATAGCATTTCTGTGGCTCAATGGTTCCCCTGCGTACTCTTCAGATACAGAATCGCAATCTGTGTCCGGTCGCGTACGCCGAGCTTGCTGAGGATGTCGGTAATATAGTTTTTGACGGTGCCTTCGCTCAGGAACAGCTTGGCGGCGATTTCTTTGTTGGTGAGTCCCTCTGCAATGGAGGTGATGACTGCCTGCTCGGACTTGGTCAGGCCATAGGAAGCAAGCGGCTGAGCCTCGGGAGCTTCCTGACGCGCGGATGGCTGGAGGAAGCCCGCCAGCTTGCGGGCAATCTCGGGATGAATGAGCATATTGCCCTCATGTACGGTCTTGATGCCTTGAATGATCCGGTCCGGCGGGATGTTCTTGAGCAGATATCCGCTCGCCCCGGCGCGCAGAGCCTCAATAATATACTCGTCATCATCGAAGGTGGTCAGCATCAGGACGGCTACGGCCGGATAGGCTTCTTTGATCAGCCGTGTGCCTTCCACCCCGTCACATCCCTGCATCCGGATATCCATGAGTACAACATCCGCTCCGCCGGGCAGCTCCCCCAGCAAGGAGAAGGCCTCCCGGCCATTCCCTGCGGTTCCGGCCACCTCGATACCGGCATCCAGCCCGATCAATACCTTCAGGCTCTCGCGGATAAAAGAATCATCGTCAACAATCAATACTCTAATCATGAATCAGCACCTCTTATCTGTGAATATACTCCCGCTGCCCGTCCCCGGCTAAGTTGATGAGTGTGTGGTGTATGATCTCCCGGTTGGCTCCATCTCTTAGTTGGATTTTGAGCACTTGCTGATCAACGAGTGGCCTCTCTGGGGACAACAGTTGGATAAACAACACTTAATTGTTCCCAATCTGCCCCGCAGCAGTAAAATCATAGACAGTAGATGCTGTTTTTCCAACTAATACCCTGGAAACATCAGAAACTGTGAAATTAAGATACGTTTTTCCACTTGCTTCTGCCAGAGAGGGAGCAGTTCCCCCCAGATCCACAAGTTGTTAGCATATAACACCTGTATCTCGATCCGCCTTCCCATCAGTTCCCCGTCAGTTATATGTACGCTATGGCTATAGCCAGCTTCCCACAGCCTCACTCTCATCCTTGCCCCACTCTCACGCCCACTCCCCTATTCAGCGCGGCAATCCCTCCGGCTGCCGATACACGGGCAGCCGGGTGATGACGGTGAACTGCGGCTGCAGCCGCAGCTCCAGCGTTCCGCCAATCAGGGCGCTGCGTTCGTGCATGCCCTTCAGGCCCATTCCGCCAGTATGGTGCAGCTTGTACAGAGCCTCCTCCTCGGGCAGCTTCCCGTTATTGCCGGTCTCCATCCGCACCTCATGCTCTGTGTAGGTGACCTCCACCCATACGGAGCTGGCCTGCCCGTGCCGCAGCGCATTGGTGATGGCCTCCCGGGCATTGGTGTACAGCACAACCTGAAGGCTCGGATAGAGCGGATAAGGAATCCCTTGCACCGTATAGGAGGTGGCAATGCCTGTATCGCGGCCCACTTCTTCCAGCAGCCGGTCCAGCGCATAGGCTCCTTCAAGCTGCGGAGCAGGGTTAATCCGCTTCAGCGCCGCACGCATATCGTCCATACTGCCCGAGAGCTGATCCCGGATCTGGTTCATCATCTGCAGTCCCGTTTCCGGTGCGGCAGGGAGGGTATGGATGGCCGCTTCGGTCATCATCTTGACCCGGATCAGCCGGTGGCCGATGTCATCATGCAGCTGACGGGCAATTCGCACACGTTCTTCTGCCTGCGCAGCCACCTCTATTTGCGAGGTGAACTGGAGGAGCCTTGCGCGGGCCTCTTCCAGCTCGAAATGCTTTTTGCGCAGCTCATCATAGAGGAATAAGGTATCGGCACGCCCGCGCCCTGTGCGGAGCAGCAGCAGATTCAAGCCGGCACAGAGCAGGAAGGTAAGGTTCGTGAACACAAGCACTGCCGGAGCACCATGAAGCAGGGCGGCATTCAGCAGGGCCAGATGAATACAGAAGAAGGTGAGGGCCGTATTCTTGGGCTGCCGCCGGGTATAGGAGATCACCGCAGACAAGGCCGGAAAAACCATCAGAGGCCCGTATTCGTAACAAAGCCAGGCGGTGAGGATCAGCTCCATGCCTCCGGTCAGTGTGGAGAGGGGCCCGGATTGCCTTGCACCCAGTGTGACCAGCAGCATCAGCAGCATGAAATGCAGAGTGAACCAGTCATAGTCGGCGAATTCATAGACTTGAATTGAGAGGATCGCCGGGATTATAAGCAGGCTGTAGCGCAGCAGAATCAGTTCTCTGGTCAAGTAAGCTCATCCTTTTAGATAAAATATCCCTAATAGGTCAACATTCTTCTCAGGTATAACCATCTTAGCATAAGAGTGCTGCCCTTCAGGAGATGACTTTCGTCACCTCTGGATCATGACCTTTAGTACCTTCGGCTGTGTCCGCCCTACTGTACAATAAGAATACGAGAATGAAGGAACAGGGGGGCATCGGCAATGGCACTAGCAGTACTGAGCGATGTTGTGAAGAGATATGACGGTAAGCTGATTGTGGATCACGTCAATTTCAATATACAGGAGGGTGAAATCTTCGGCCTGCTGGGCCCGAACGGTGCCGGGAAAAGCACGACCATCAGCATGATCTGCGGGCTGCTTCAAGCCGACAGCGGCAATATTATTATCGACGGGCTGTCCGTACGGGAGCGGCCGCTTGAGGTGAAGAAGCGCATCGGGCTTGTGCCCCAGGAGCTGGCGTTATACGAGAATATGACGGCAAGCGATAATGTAAGCTTTTTCGGCAGACTCTATGGGCTGCGCGGACAACTGCTGAAGGAGCGGACGTGGGAGGCGCTGGAGTTCACCGGCCTAAGCGACCGGGCGAAGGATAAACCGTCAACCTTCTCGGGAGGGATGAAAAGACGGCTGAATATCGCCTGTGCCATCATGCACCGGCCGCGCCTGATTATTATGGATGAACCCACGGTCGGCATTGATCCGCAGTCACGCAATCATATTCTGGAATCCGTGAAGGCTTTGAATAAGATGGGGTCCTCGGTGATCTACACCAGCCATTATATGGAGGAGGTCGCTGCGATCTGTGACCGGGTGGCCATTATGGACCAGGGGCATATTATTGCCTGCGGTACGGAGAACGAGCTGCGCGAACGGGTGGCCCACGAGGAGAAAATCGTTGTGAAGGCAGCGGGCATCACCCCTGCCTTAGTGAACGAGCTGGGGCAGCATCCCAGGATCAACCGGGTAGAAGCGGTGCAGGATGCGGTAGAGCTGTATCTTCCCTCCTCGCAAAGTGCGCTCCAGGATATTCTGTTTATTTTCTCCAAGCACGAAGGGGTCATTGCCTCCCTGAATATTGAAGAGCCGGATCTGGAGACCTTGTTCCTTAGTCTGACCGGCCGCACCTTGCGGGATTAGAGAGGGGGAGAAACGTGAATACCTGGATTATTATGAAATTTGAGCTGCGCAGACAGCTCCGTTCACGCACGTTGCTGCTCAATATGTTCCTGCTGCCGCTGGTGCTGATCTTCCTATTGGGCGCTTCGCTCTCCGGGGTGGTCGGGGTACAGGGGGCAGATGAGATCAAGCCTGTACGTGTAGCTATTGTGAATAACGGAGGCGGAGGGGCAGAGGCATCTGCGATCCTTACAGCTTTTCTGGAGACTCCTGAGGTGAAGGGGCTCATTATTCCTGTCAAGACAGAGAGCCGTGAAGCCGCGGAGAGCGGGCTGCGCACCAGCAAATATGCCTATGGGGTGATTGTTCCCCCGGGCTTCGACCAGGAGGTGCAGAGCGGTAAGAAGGCCAGCCTGGAGTTCATTCTGGGCAGGAGCCATGACGATAACCGGGTCGCCGGAACTGCCTTCGACAATCTGCTGATGGAGCTGAATTATAAGCAGGCCGCAGCCGTAACCCTTGGACCACAGGCTCTTACAGCGACTACGGCACCTGCCGGGAAGCCGGGGGTGGTACTGGGAGATCTGAACAATGGTGGGAAGACCTATTCGGCGGCCCAGTTCTATGCAGCGTCCATGCTGCTGATGTTCCTGATGTATAGCGGACTTACTGTGACAGCCTCACTTTTTAACGATAAAGAGAACCATACGCTGTTCAGAATCCATTCCATGCCGGTAAAAGACAGTCATCTGTTCATCGGCAAAATGCTCGGCGTAGGCCTGGTCAGCATCCTGCAGTGCCTTACGATTATTCTGCTGTCTGACTGGCTGTTCGGCGTCTACTGGGGGAACCGCCCGGGACTGCTGCTGCTGTTCTGTCTGCTGATGATTGCCGCCTCGATGACGCTGGGCGTACTGATCTGCCTCTTCAGCCGGACCTCGGCGACGGCTACGAACATCATTAGTGTCCTGACTGTAGTAATGACCTTCGTCAGCGGCGGGATGGCGCCGCTTCCCGATTCCTGGGTGAACAGTGCAGGTGCATTCACGCTTAACCATTGGGTGCAGCAGGCAGTCATCCGGATGATGCTGCATTCCGGTCTGGAGCAGCTTTTGCCAAATCTGTGGGTGATGTGCTTCATCAGCGCGGCCTTGTTCGCAGCAGTGATTGTCTCATACCGGAAGGTGGGCTACCGTGGATAAAATATTAATTATTGCCTGGAATATGATCAGACGAAGCATTGGCACCTTCAGGGGACTTATGGTATTCATTCTGCTTCCCGGTATAGTGGTGGCAGCGATTATCTCCCTTACCGGAGGGATGGCGGAGGGACCGGCAACCGTTCTATATGCCAACTCGGATACGGGAGCAGCCGGCAGACATTTGATTGCGGAGCTGGAGCAGGCCGGAGAATATAAGTTCGAGCCGCGCAGGGATGAGGCCGCTTTGAAGGAAGCGACAATTAAGCAGGAGGGAACGGTGGGGGTGTTCATTCCTGCCGGGTACACTGCCGCCTTGCTGGCGGGGGACCCGCTGCAGATCAGCATCTATGAGCTTCGGGCAAGCGAAAGCTCAATCATGATGAAGATGAAGATCGCCGCCACTGCCGCTCAAATTGCCGAAGCAGCACATACCGTTGCTGCCGCCAGCGGAGGAACAGGCGATATGCAGGCGCAGCTCGCTGCTGTGCTGAAGCAGTCGGAGCAGCACAACGTGGGCAGCACCCGTACCGATTATGATCTCTATCCGCGGCAGACGCTGGGCGTGGTTACAGGGATGACACTTATGTTCCTGATGGCACTGGTGACCAGCTCCGTCTCCCAGATCACGGATGACCGCAGAGGGCGTACCATGATGCGCATGTTCAGCGCTCCAGTCCGTTCCTATGAAATTGCCCTTGGCAACTTCCTGGGCAGCTTTCTTGTAGGAATGATTCAGATCCTTGTTGTGCTGGTGCTGGGCAAATGGGTGCTCCGCTACGATTATGAGATGCCGCTCTTTCTCTACTTCCTGGTTCTGGCGGCCTTCATGCTGGTCTCCATGGGGATTGCCAGCACCGTTGCTGGGCTGATCCGCAATCCGCGCAATGCCGGGATGCTGAATTCGCTGATTCTTACCCCGACCTGCATGCTGGGCGGCTGCTTCTGGCCCGTCTCCATCATGCCGGAATATATGCAGAAGCTGGCCAACTTTACACCGCAGAAATGGGCGATACAAGCGGTAGACATTGCCGCGACCGGTGGCGGCTGGAACGAGCTGTGGATGCCGTTTGCGATCCTGGGCTTGATGGCTGCCGTTCTGCTGGCGATTGGCTCTGCCATTCTTCGTCCGAATGAAGCCGGAATCAGTACCTGAGGTCGAAGCGTATCTTTGCTGCCCTCCATGTCTAAATCGGACATATTCAAATCATATAATTATGTGATATGATCGAATCAAAGGAAGATATGACAGGGGGATACGAGGATGGGCAGCAATAAGCTGGCTTGGACCTGGAAGGTGAAAGAGGAATACTTAGAGAAATACGTACATATGCATCTGGAGCCGTGGCCGGAGATTCTGGAGGAGCACAGCAAGGCGGGCATCCGCAACTACTCTATTTTTCAGAACGGCAACCAGTTCTTCTATTGCTTTGAATGTGATAATACAGAAGCCGCATTCGCCTACATCGCCGGGAGTGAGGCCTGCAACCGCTGGAATGCGATCACCTCGAAGATGGTCGAGGGTTCCTTCGATTTCAACGATGCGGTTCCGATGGTGCCGCTGCGTGAGGTCTTTTATCTGAAGTAGTCCGGTATACAGGAATGTGACTATTTTTTAAAGAAAATAAGACAATCTCTAAATTTGTGGACCGTGATAATCTTATATAATGGGTTGTACTCAAAAAACGATTAGAGGGGAATGAGTCCAATCCGGTCTACAGCTACAACACTGGCAGCAGGCACGGTCCTGTCGCTTAGCCTGCTGCTGGGGTGCAGCAGCCAAAATACATCCGTCACCGGTACGCCGGGGGCAGAATCGGCTCCGTCTGCCTTAGCATCTGCTTCTGCGTCTCCATCGGCAACTCCTACTGCCCCTGCACAGACTGTTTCATCTGCACCAAGTGCTTCACCAGCAGACGCAGAAACTGCATCCTCAGCGACTCCGATAACTACAGCTGGCCTCACCAGCCAGTTCCCCTTGGAGGGTATCGCCGGCTCTGTGGTTGTCGATTCTATTAATGCCAGAGGAACTATCCGCGCGAGAAGCGCAGCCGGGCAAGGTGAACTGCTGATGATCGCAAGCAGCTCCGAAGAGCGGGGACATCTGGAGGCATCCAGCAATGACGGTCTCGAAGGGGAGCAGACATATCAGGCGGATTACTCCATCGTGTACCGGTCGGGGGATCAGGATCAGGTCTTGCTTAAGCTGCCTGCCTTCTTGTTTGTACGCCCATCAGACCAGGTCCTCGAGTTCGATAAGGTCAGCTTCAAGGATGCAGAAGTATATTTACTTGCTCCCCAATATAAATCCGGACATGGATTAGTTGCTTACGCCTTTGCTATGGAGAAGGGAAGCGGAGAAGTATTTCCGTTATCCTTCAAGCAGGGGGAGATCGTACACGATACACTGGTCTATTCAGAGCTGCCGCCGTTCCCGGCCAACCAGAACGAACAGCTAGTGGTGCACTCGCCTGAGGGTGCTGGCGGTGACCCGGAGCTGAAGCCACGGGTATACGACTTGGATCTGGAAAAGCGGCAGTTTATCGCACGTTAGAGGTGATTTACACTAACATTCAGTTCCCCGTACTCTCATACCGGGACAGCCCGTACCGGAAGACTCCGTAAGCCGCTGCCGCGCTTCCGATAGCCGCGACAGGGGCGAGGAGCCACCAGCCGGACCAGCCACTTTTGCCGAAAATATAGGTTGCCGGGTAGAAGCTGATGAACGCATAGGGCAGCACCGTAGAAATGAAGATGCGGATCGCCTGCGGAAACAGGGTAATCGGATATTTGGCCAGATCGGACAGATTATGCACCATCAGCGGGAATGCATTCCCGGCATTGCGAATCCAGAAGGCCGCCGAGTTGCCCATGAGGTTAATGGATACCCGGATAATGACCGCTGTGATGAATAACAGGATAAGAATAGCGGCCTTGCCCGCTGTCCAGTGGATAGGACTGTGCACAAGCGACTGCCAGATGATCACCCCGCCGATCAGCAGATTGCCGAGTCCGTTAATCCCAATCCCCGTGCAGAACACCTGAAGAACCACCGGCACCGGCCGCAGCAGATAACGGTCCAGCTCCCCTGTGTTGACCAGCCTGCCCAGCCGCCAGCTGCCCTCGAAGAACAGCGAACCCGCCCCCTCCGTCAGGAAGATCATAGCGTACATGAAGGTAACCTCCCAGAACTGCCAGCCCTGAATATCCGGAATCCGGTCATAGATCACCCACAGGAAGACGAACCCGAGTACCTGCGTCAAGGCTGCCGAACACATCAGGATGTAAAAGTCTTTATTATACTCCAGAATCGCCTTAAGCTGCTGCACATACAGCCTTCTATAGAGATAGAGCATTTGCGATATTTTCATTCTGCGTCCTCCTTCCGCCTTAGCCTCCATGAATGGTCACCTGGCGGACCGCCCAGTTCCACATGGCTTTGCCTGCCATCCAGAGCCCTGCCCCCCAAAAGAGCTGAAGGCCGATCAGCCGCAGGCTCTCCCACGTATCTGCCTGCTGTAGGAAGATCATCGTCGGCGTATGAATGATGGCCTGGAAGGGCAGCAGCAGCGCCAGCTTTTCCAGCCAATTCGGGAAGAAGGCCAGCGGCACCAGCGCGCCCGACAGCAGGTTGGTCAGCGCAATCCGCGTCCAGACAATCCCCAGTGACCCCGTGGACCAGAAGCATAACAGAGCCGCCAGATAGACCACGCCGAATTTGACCACCACCGCGCAGAGCAGACTGACCGCAAACAGCAGATAGACGATCGGCGAGTGGGGAAAGGTCACTCCGGTAAGGAAGGTGGCGAACACGATCAGCAGAACCGTACTCATCGCCCCCTCCAGCAGACTCGCACCCAAAGTCTCAGCGAATCGGGCCGTCTGGAAATCAATCGGCTTCAGCAGGTCCATGGCGACGCTGCCGTCCAGGATTTTGCCGGAGATAGCGGTCTCGGAATACCAGGACAAGACGGAATTGGCCAGGAAGGTCACCAGCAGATAGGTCTTCATCTGATCCCAAGAGTAGCCGCCCACCGCCTCGCGCCCGCCATAGATTCCCTGCCAGAGGAAGAAGATCGCGACCAGATTAATTGAGTTTGCGAGTAAATTAATGATGTAGGAGTTCCGGTAGGCCATCACATTTTGCAGAGAGCGATTGGCAATGCTTCTGTATTTGTTAAGCCGGGCTGATGTCATCATCATGCGCCTGCCCCCTTGCTCCCCGGTGCTCATTCAGGTCCAGATGTCCGTCATAGACAGCCTTAATGACCTGCTCAATATGGGTGTCCTCCATGCGGAAATCGAGTACCTCCCCATGCTTCATCACCCGGCTAACCACTTCACTGGCGGTATATTCATACCGGTCAAAAGTGACCGAGAACTCCTGGCTGCTCTGCTGTTCCAGCTTCAGCCCGGGGCTATGCTCCAGCAGCGCGTACAATTCCGGCATGGGGGAGCGTACCTGGAAGAAGATGACGCGGTTTTTGGCAAAACGGGCCTTGACCTCGCTCAGCGTACCGTCATAAATAATCGCGCCGTGATCGATAATGACCAGCCGCTTGCACAGGTCCTCGATGTCGCCCAGATCATGGGTCGTCAGCATCACAGTAGTCTGGTGCTCCTGGTTGATCTGCTTAATGAACCCGCGGATCTTCTCCTTCACGGATACGTCAAGGCCAATCGTCGGCTCATCGAGATACAGAATCGGCGGATTATGCAGCAGGGCTGCGGCCAGATCGGCACGCATACGCTGACCCAGCGAGAGCTTCCGCGCGGACAGGTGGATGAATTCGCTCATCCCGAGCATCTCGGTGAACAAGTCCATGTTCTTCCTGTAGAGGACATTCGGAATCTGATAGATATCCTTCAGCAGCGAAAAGGACTCGGCAATCGGAATATCCCACCACAGCTGGGTGCGCTGCCCGAAGACTGCGCCGATCTGGGCGGCGTTTTCCATTCTTTTGCGGTACGGATTGATCCCGTTCACCGAGATACTCCCGGAGGAAGGCATCAGAATGCCGGTCAGCATCTTAATGGTGGTCGATTTACCGGCACCATTCGGTCCCACGTAGGCCACTGTCTCCCCCGCTTCAATCCTCAGATCCAGCGGCTTGACCGCCACCTTCTCAATATGCCGGGGCAGGAACAGATGCTTCACCGCTCCCTTAAGGCCCGGCTCCTTCACCGCCTGCATAAAGGACTTACTCAGCCCTTTGGCTTCAATCATACTCAAGCTTAACCCTCCTGTTCATTACGTTGAAAGCGTTACCGCAGATGGCTGCGAGAAAAATTCTGAATCCTCAGCGTTCTGAATGACGTAAGAGTAAATATATCACTGAGCCGATGTCGAAAACTATCAGATTAGGTCGATTTTGCAAAAAAAAGCGGCAGCCCCGTATAGCCTACACCAGCCGGGATTTACCGCTACGCTTAAGGAGAGTCTGGACGGCGAACCCTACCAGCAGGGGAAGCGCCAGCTGAACCTCAAGTCTCCAGTCTACAGCATACAGGTCTACGAGGTTAATCTGCTTCAACAATACATAGGTCACGTTGTATAAGAGGAATGAACAGCTGAAGGTAAGCAGAGGGATCAGATATAATGTTCTTTTGTTCTGCAGCAGCCGATATCCCGCAAGGGTTAAGAGGGTATAGCTGGCCATGATGAGCAGGGCATAATTACTTCCGAAGCGCAGGAATGACACCATGGCGGTAGCCAGATTAAGGGCAGCCGATAGATAGCCGATGCGAAGCATGTCGAACCTCCTGGAATGATGTAGAAATATAAGAGTGAACAGATTTCTACATTTTACAGCGCTAACGCGGGGATTTACAGATCCAATACTGAATGTTCATTATTCCGTAATTGTATGTTATAATGCTTTCTTTTAAAATTGATTATATAGTAATTGGTAAAAATGGAGGGATCGTTTGTGAGAGTCTTTAATCAATCAAGAGCATGGAGTATGCCTGGGGATTTAGAAGCAAGCGAACTTGAAGCCTTCCGGCCGCTGGATGCACCCCAAGTTGATGTCCAGAGCGGAATGTCCGTAGCGGGTACTTCCGAAGAATCCAGGGAGCATATCTACCATAGAGCTATGATTTCTTCGATCCGCAGTGAAATGAATAAATTAAGCCAGCTGCTCTCGATTCCATATGTGGTGTTCCTGACGGACAAGGCGGGGACTATTCTGGAGCTGGTCTATTCTTCTTCGGAGACGCAGGCCGAGATGGAGCAGGCGGAGCTGCGTCCGGGGGTCAGCTTAAGCAGGCAGCAGGCGGGGATGAATGCCGTATCGCTGGCGATGGAGATGAACTGCATCGGGGTGGTGCGGGGAACGGAGCATACGGATCAGACCTTCCGCGACTGGAACTGTGTATGCGCTCCGCTGCAGGATGATGATAGCGTTTACGGGTATGTTGATATTTCTTTTAATAGAGGAGAGCCGATTGAATTCGCCATTCCATTCGTGCAGCAGATTGCTGAGAATATTATGGAGAAGTGGATGGAAAAGAACCCGGAGATGCAGCAGTACCGGCTTGAATCCACATTACTGGAGTATAAGCTGACCGCGCGGGAGCAGGAGGTAGCAAGGCTATGGCTGATGGAGAAGAGTGCGCTGCATATCGGAAGCGACCTGGGGATCAGTGAAGGCACCGTGCGCAATATGCTGAAGAGTATCTATAGTAAAATGCGGGTGAATGACCGCTTCCAGTTCGTGAAGCGCCTTACGCCGTAGCCGGAGGAATCTGCATCAGATACATACATCAAATAGCCGGTCAGCGATACTAATGTATCCCTGACCCGGCTATTTGAAAATATAGAATTTATATGTTTTACGCTATCCATTATCCTTCTATTTCTTACTGAAAGGCAGAAGGTTAACCGCAGGAGCAATTCAGTACCGGCTTACGCGCGGCCTGCGTCTCATCCAGGCGGCTGATTTCAGTCGTATGCGGTGCGTTAATGACAATCTCCGGGGTTTCCTCCGCTTCCTTAACGATTCGGATCATCGTCTCAATGAAACCGTCGAGCGTCTCCTTGCTCTCGGTCTCGGTCGGCTCAATCATCATACATTCCTCTACCGTCAGCGGGAAGTAGACGGTTGGCGGATGATAGCCGAAGTCGAGCAGCCGTTTGGCTACATCGAGGGTACGTACACCGTATTGCTTAAGGTTCTTACCGGACATGACGAATTCATGCTTGCAGACGCCCGGGAAGGGAATCTCGAAGTAAGGAGCCAGCCGGTGCATCATATAGTTGGCGTTCAGCACGGCGTTCTCGGACACCTCGCGGAGGCCGTCGGGACCGTAGGTACGGATATACGCATAAGCACGGACGAGAATCCCGAAGTTTCCGTAAAAGGCTTTGACGCGGCCGATCGATTCCGGCCCGCCACAGTCCAGCGAGAAGCTGCCGTCTTCGCTGCGGACCACAGTAGGCTGCGGCAGGAACGGGATCAGCTTCGCCTTCACGCCGACCGGTCCGGCTCCCGGTCCGCCGCCGCCATGCGGTGTGCTCATCGTTTTGTGCAGGTTGAGATGCACGACATCGAAGCCCATATCGCCCGGGCGGGTAATGCCCATAATCGCGTTGGAGTTCGCTCCATCATAATAGAGCAGGCCGCCCGCTTCATGGACAATTGCGGCGATCTCGACGATCTGCGTCTCGAAGAGTCCAAGAGTACTCGGGTTCGTGAGCATCAGCGCGGCGGTGTCGCTGCCGACAGCTGCCTTCAGCGCTTCGAGATCGACCATTCCCTTGTCGTTGGAGGGGATGGTCACGGTGTCGAGTCCCGCTGCGGCGGCACTTGCTGGATTGGTGCCGTGCGAGGAATCGGGCACGATGACCTTGGAGCGGACCTCTCCGCGGCTCTCATGGTAGGCGCGGATCATCATCAGGCCGGTCCACTCGCCATGGGCTCCGG
This sequence comes from Paenibacillus sp. FSL R7-277, assembly GCF_000517965.1. Classification (NCBI taxonomy): domain Bacteria; kingdom Bacillati; phylum Bacillota; class Bacilli; order Caryophanales; family Paenibacillaceae; genus Paenibacillus; species Paenibacillus sp. FSL R7-277. The sequence continues at coordinate 57,296 of NZ_ASPX01000001.1, read as the reverse complement.
CAGCAGGCTGCAGGGATACGGCATCCATGCCGGTCAGGGCGGCGAGATCCTTTTGCAGCGTGTACATCAGTTCAAGCGCACCCTGGATGCTCTCCTCCGGCTGGTACGGATGGATCCTGGAGAGTCCCGGGAAGCGGGCGACATCCTCGTTGATCTTCGGGTTGTATTTCATAGTGCAGGAGCCGAGCGGATAGAAGCCGTTATCGACTCCGAAGTTGCGGCGGGACAGGGCGGTATAGTGGCGGATGACATCCACCTCGGATACCTCCGGCAGTACGACCGGCTCACTGCGCAGCAGCCCTTCGGGAAGGAGGGAGTCAATGCCTTCGTCCTGCGGCACATCACATTGAGGCAGGGAGTAGGCCGAGCGGCCGGGACGGCTTAATTCAAAAATCAGACTTTGTTCCGGTTTCATACACAGCCCTCCAGTGCGCTTGCGAATTCGTCAATTTCGGTCTTGCTTCGTTTCTCCGTTACGGCAACCAGCATATGTCCGGACAGCTCGGGATAATCCCGGCCTAAGTCATAACCGCCCAGATAGCCTTCCTTCAGCAGCTTGGAGTTCACTGCACTCACACTGCTGCCCTCCGGGAGCTTCAAGACAAATTCATTGAAGAACGGGGCCGTGAAGACGCGCTCAGCGCCGGTGATTTCAGCCAGCCGCCCAGCGGCATAGTGACTCTTGCGGATGTTCAGCTCACCCACCTCGCGCATGCCCTCCTTGCCCATCACGGACAGGTAGACGGAAGCGCACAGCGCCAAGAGCGCCTGGTTGGAGCAGATATTTGAGGTCGCCTTCTCCCGGCGGATATGCTGTTCGCGGGCTTGGAGCGTCAGCACGAAGCCGCGCTTGCCATTCCGGTCAACGGTCTGGCCGACGATCCGGCCCGGCATCCGGCGCATGAGCGGTTCGGCCACTGCGAAGAATCCGCAGGTGGGTCCACCCAGTGATGCGGCGATACCCAGCGGCTGCGCGTCGCCGACTACGATGTCTGCGCCAAGCCGTCCGGGGGACTCCAATACGCCAAGTGCAATGGGGTTCGCGCTGACCACGAGCAGTCCCTTGACCGCATGGATCAGCGGCTCGATCTGGCGCAGATCTTCAATACCGCCGAAGAAGTTGGGCGACTGAACCAGAACGGCAGCCGTATCGCTGTCGATGGCTTCAGCCAGCTTGGCGAGATCAGTTACCCCGTCAGCATAATCAATCTCTACAATTTGCAGGCCCCAGGCGTTGGCGGAGGTACGCAGCACCTGACGCGCTTCCGGGTGAACCGTACGGGAGACAATCAGCTTCTTGCGTTTGGTGGCACCTGCGGCCAGCACAGCCGCTTCGGACAGGGCCGTTGCACCGTCATACATACTGGCATTGGCGACCTTCATCCCGGTCAGTTCACAGATATAGGACTGGAATTCGAAGATCGCCTGTAGCTCACCCTGACTGATCTCCGGCTGATAAGGGGTATAGGCGGTATAGAATTCCGAACGGGAAATCACATGGTTGATGACGACCGGAACGTGGTGATCGTATAATCCGGCACCGAGGAAGCTGGCGTGGGTGTCGAAATCGGCATTCTTGTCGGCGAGCCCCTTCATATGGCGAAGCAGTGCGTACTCATCCAGGGCGCCGGACATCGGCAGGGTTCCCTGGTAACGGACAGACTGCGGAATATCGGCGAACAGCTCATCGATGGACTGTATGCCTACGGTCTCCATCATTTCTGCGCGGTCTTGCCCGGTCATAGGCAGATAGCGGTGCTTCATTGCGGCTTCACTCCTTGGCTTCTTTTGTAGAATGGGGCTTTGATGACGGCAGCCTTGAGCTGCTTGCCGCGGATCTCTACGTACACCTCTGTACCGATCTCCGTATAGGCAGTATCCAGCAGGGCGAGTCCGAGATTCCGCTTCAGGGTCGGGGACTGGGTGCCTGTCGTTACTTCACCGATCTTCACTCCATCCGCGTATACGGGATAGTGGGAGCGGGGAATGCCACGGTCGATCATCTCCAGGCCCACAAGACGACGGGGCAGACCGGCTTCCTTCTGCTTCAGCAGGGCGTCACGGCCGATGAAGTCGCCTGCATCCAACTTCACGAAGAACTGGACACCGGCTTCGAGTGGAGTGATATCCGCCGACAGCTCCTGGCCGTACAGCGGCAGTTTGGCCTCGAAGCGCAGCGTGTCGCGTGCGCCGAGTCCGGCAGGAGTCAGGCCATGCGGAGCGCCTGCTTCCAGCAGGCCCTTCCAGAGGGTAGCCGCCGTATCAGCAGGAGCGTACAGCTCGAAGCCATCCTCACCGGTATATCCGGAGCGGGAGAGCAGGACGCTGACGCCGCAGACCTCGGCGTGTTCGATGAAGTGAAAAGGCTTGAGTTCCGTTAGAGGAGCGTCCGTCACTTTGGCAAGGATGGTCTCAGCCAGCGGTCCCTGCAAGGCAAGCAGCAGGGTCTCATCCGAGACATTGTTCAGAGTGACCCCGCTGAACTCAGCGGTGAGATGCTCCTGCAGCCACTGGAAGTCCTTGTCGATATTCGACGCATTGACGACAAGCATGTAACGCTCCTCGCCCAGACGGTATACGAGCAGATCGTCCACCACTCCGCCGCTTGGATAGAGCATCAGCGTATACTGCGCCGCGCCGTCTTCCAAGCGGCTGACATCATTCGTGGTCATTCTCTGGAGGAAGGCTTCTGCGCCCTCTCCGGTAACCATGAATTCTCCCATGTGGGAGACATCGAACAGTCCGGCCTGATTGCGGACGGCTTCATGCTCCTTCACGATCCCTGTGAACTGAACCGGCAGCTCCCAGCCGCCAAAATCAATACATCTGGACTCCGCATACGCGGCATAGAGATCATAAAAAGGCGTTCTTCTCAAAGACTCCATCTCGTCACTCCCTTGGCTTTGATTACATACGAAAAAGGACAGGCGAAAGCCATTATGCACGTATGCATAAATGGACTTTCGCTCTGTCCTTGGTACCTGAGAGTTACCCTGCATTGCAGCGCAGGTTTCCCCGTTGGTGATCCGTGAAGCCTGCGGCGCAGGCATCCGGATGCTCTCCAGAGATGCGTCCGGCAAAGGTCCTTTTGCCTGAGAGATTCACCCATCCCGGGCTTACTCCTTCGGCGCTGTCTTCCTGTGAGACAGTCTCTCCCTATGCCATCATTCGCAAACCATATGTTTTTCTACTGACTCCATTAAACCGGGTAACCCTCCGCCCTGTCAATCAAAAAACGTCAAAAAGTTGACAAATTTAATTTTACTGTCAGTTATATTGACATTAGGCAAGCCGATAACTTAGGCTATAACTAAATTTAGAACTCCAATTACGGAAAAGAGGCGGCTTGGACATGAGTGAAGTGCTTGACAACCTGCTATACAGCGAAGAGCATGAGTGGGCGCAGCAGGGCGAGGGACGCGTAGTACGTGTAGGGATTACGGATCATGCGCAGCATCTGCTCGGCGATATCGTGTTTGTAGAATTCCCGGAAGTCGGCGCGGCAATCTCCGCTGGTGACAGCGTGGGCAGTATTGAGTCCGTGAAGACGGTATCGGAGCTATATTCACCCGTATCCGGTAAGGTGACCAAGATCAACGATGCGCTGGAGGCCAGCCCGGAGCTGATCAACGATCAGCCCTACGGAGACGGTTGGATTTTTGAGCTGGAGCTTGATGCTGAGTTCGCAGAGGCAGTAACCGGCCTGCTGGATGCGGCTGCGTACAAGGAACTGGTTGGGGAATAAAAGTTAGCTTATTTGCGGAAGCGGATGTTAATACGGCAGACCTCTCTTTATTACATTAGATGTTACTAATGTGAGAGGTCTGTCTTTTTGCGTCTGTATATTATTCCGTCTCCTGCAGCTGGCGCAGAACAATGAGTTCGACCCGGCGGTTCTTCTGTCTGCCTTCGGTGGTCGCATTATCATATGCAGGCCGGGTATCGGCATAACCCGCGTACTGGAAGGTATCGGGGCTCAGCCCCTCTTTGTCCAGAAAAAAGCGCAGGACCGACAGCGCCCGGGCGCCCGATAGCTCCCAGTTGTCTTTGTACACTGAGCCTGGCGTCACGGGAACATTGTCGGTGTGGCCTTCGATGCTGATGGTGGCGCCGATGCCGCGGAACAGGCCGGAGAGCTGGCGCAGTGCAGGGAGTGCAGGCGATTTCAGCTCAGCCTTACCCGCATCGAACAGGAAGCGGTCACTGAGCGTGATCGCAATGCCCTGCGGCTTATCGGCAACAAAAATCTGCTCACCCAGGTTATTCTCCTCCACGTATTGGGTGATAACGCCCATAAGCGCAGCCAGCTTCGCCTCCTGTTCACGAAAAGCAAGCTCGCGCGCAGACGGCTGGTGTCCAGCCCCATCTCCTTCTTGTCCGGCTGCAGGTGTATCTGCCCCGTGTCCATTGAGTCCGTTCGCATCCCCAGAGTCTGTGGCCGAAGGCGTGTCAGCGGTGCTGCCGTCTTCATTATGACCCTTCGAAACGTCAGTCCCTGTAATGCCCTGATTGCCCTCCAGAACGTCGCTTCCGCCTTCCAGTACTGTACTTCCGCTCTTGAAGGTATCCGATAAGGAGCCGCTGACAATGGCATATTTCTGCGAATCGAGACTGCTCATGGCATACAGAATCACGAAGAAAATAAGCAGAAGCGTGATCAGATCCGCATAGGTAATCATCCAGCGGTCCCGGCTCTCTTTCCCTGCGGCGGCGCGGTGCTGCCGGCGGTTTCTTTGTCTCATAACGGGTCTCCCGGACTGGTGCTGGTGCTGGCGCTGCGTTTAGGGGCGTCTGCCAGGAAAGGGGCCAGCTTTTGACGGACCAGATGCGGGTGATCCCCGTTCTGCAGGGACAGAATGCCGACGAGCAGCATCTCCATGGTGCCTAGCTCACTTTGGCTGCGGGATTTGATTTTGGAGGCAATGGGTAAAAAGATTAGATTGGCGCTGGCTACGCCATAGAGCGTTGCTGTAAAAGCTACGGCAATGGACGCGCCCAGATTCGAAGGGTCCGTTAAGTTGCTCAGAACCCGGATCAGGCCCATAACGGTACCGATAATGCCCATGGTCGGTGCATAGCCGCCGGCGGCTTCGAATATTTTGGCATAGCCTTCATATTTCAGTTCCTTGGCATCCATCCCAAGCTCCAGAATCTGCCGGACCTGATCCGGGTCATTGCCGTCGACAATCAGAAACAGGCCTTCACGGGTGAAGGGGTCGGGATGTTCCTCCGCTCGTTTCTCCAGGGCGAGAACACCGCCGCGCCGCGTTAGTGCAGCCATAGCAATCAATTCTTCGGCTTGTTCCCGGCTGGTATCCCGTTGTCTGCCAAAAGCCAGGCGGAGCGCCGCCGGAATGCTGCGGAGCTTGGACGCCGGGAAGCTGATGAGTACAGCCGCAAGGGTGCCGCCGAATACGATCAGGGCAGCATTGGGCTGCAGCAGGCCGGACAGGCTGCCGCCCTCCCACAGAAAACCGCCGATCATAGCGGCAATTCCGGCCAGCAGGCCGAGTATTGTAATGAAATCCATAAATTCAGGCTCCTTAAATTTCTATATATTATGGTTTGCAACAGTCTGGGCAACGCTGTATAATAAACGGGAACGTGCATTCCTATCTTCCATATTTTTCAGCTTGGTATGGATGAAGGATGATTAGGGTTAAAATTATAATATATTCATATATTCTAGACGATAGAGGGGAGACGGGCAAATGAGTGATATTGTCGTCAGTACGAAGACTTTTGCACTGGAGTCCGAGTATACACCCCAGGGCGATCAGCCTCATGCCATAGAAGAGTTATTGGACGGCATCCGGCAGGGCAAGAAGCACCAGACGCTGCTGGGAGCGACAGGTACAGGCAAGACCTTTACCATCGCACAAGTGATTTCCAAGTTGAACCGCCCCACGCTGGTTATTGCGCACAACAAGACGCTTGCTGCGCAGCTGGCGAGTGAGTTCAAAGAATTTTTTCCGAGCAATTCCGTGGATTACTTCGTCAGTTACTACGATTACTACCAGCCAGAGGCGTACATCCCTTCCTCCGATACCTACATTGAGAAAGACTCCAGCATAAATGAAGAAATCGACAAGCTCCGCCACTCGGCAACAAGCTCGCTGTTCGAACGCCGTGACGTCATTATCGTGGCGAGTGTGTCCTGTATTTATGGTCTAGGTTCGCCGCAGGAATACGGAAGCCTGCTGCTCTCGCTGCGTGTAGGGATGGAGAAGCCGCGCAATCAGATTCTGAGCCGGCTTGTAGATATCCAGTATCAGCGCAATGATATTAATTTCGTGCGCGGTACGTTCCGTGTGCGCGGAGATGTCGTTGAGATCTTCCCGGCATCCCAGGGCGAGCATGCGATCCGGGTGGAGCTATTCGGAGACGAGATCGAACGGATTACGGAGATTGATGTTCTGACAGGCGAGCTGATCGGCGAACGCGATCATATCGCGATTTTTCCGGCGTCTCACTTTGTTACCCAGGAAGAGACCATGCGTGTAGCGCTGGTCAATATTGAGCGTGAGCTGGAGGAGCGGCTGGCTGTGCTCCGTGAAGCAGGCAAGCTGCTGGAGGCCCAGCGGCTGGAGCAGCGGACCCGTTATGATATCGAGATGATGAAGGAAGTCGGCTTCTGTTCAGGGATCGAGAACTATTCCGGTCCGCTTACCTTCCGGGAGCCGGGAGCGACTCCTTATACATTGATGGACTATTTCCCGGATGACATGCTGATTGTGATTGACGAGTCTCATGTGACGCTGCCGCAGATCCGGGCGATGTATAACGGTGACCGTGCGCGTAAGACAGTCCTTGTAGAACACGGGTTCCGCCTGCCGTCTGCACTGGATAACCGTCCGCTGCAATTCGAGGAATTCGAAGACAAGGTGAGCCAGATTGTATACGTGTCCGCAACACCTGGACCTTATGAGATGGAGCATTGCGATACGATGGTCCAGCAGATTATCCGTCCTACCGGTCTGCTTGATCCGATCATTGAAGTGCGCCCTACCGAAGGGCAGATCGATGATCTGATCAATGAAATCCGTGACCGGGTAGAACGCGATGAGCGTGTTCTCGTCACCACCCTTACGAAGAAGATGTCTGAGGACCTGACGGACTACTTCAAGGAGATTGGCATCAAGGTACGTTATATGCACTCCGATATCAAGACACTGGAGCGGATGGCGATTCTGCGTGATCTCCGTCTAGGCACCTTCCATGTGTTGGTCGGTATTAACCTGCTCAGAGAAGGTCTTGACCTGCCCGAGGTGTCGCTGGTCGCGATTCTGGATGCTGACAAGGAAGGCTTCCTCCGTTCCGAGCGTTCGCTGATCCAGACGATCGGCCGTGCCGCCCGTAACTCGGAGGGCCGGGTTATTATGTACGGGGACCGCATTACGGACTCCATGGAGAAGGCGATGAGCGAGACCCAGCGCCGCCGTGAAATTCAGATCGCCCATAACGAGAAGCACGGGATTACCCCGACGACCATCAACAAGAAGGTGCGCGATATCATCGAGGCGACCAAGGTGGCCGAGTCTAAGGCTGATTACCTCACTGGTGTTGGCGGCAAGCTCAACAAGAAAGACAAGCAGAGCCTGATGCAGCGTCTGGAGGCCGAGATGAAGGATGCCGCCAAGAACCTGCAATTTGAGCGCGCCGCCGAGCTGCGTGATGCCTTGCTTGAGCTACGGGCAGAGTAACCCGGCCGAGAAGTTAACGATCCAGGGAACGGCGCTATTCAGGCCGTTCCTTTTGAAGATAGTATGGTTAAAGTTCTTTGCGCATTCCGCAGGAACAGCCCGCAATTAAGCTTTAGCGCGAATCCCGGAGGGACAGCGTGCACTCAGGGTCTTAGCGCGAATCCCGGAGGGACAGCGTGCACTCAGGGTCTTAGCGCGAATCCCGCAGGGACAGCGTGCACTCAAGCCCTAAGCACGTATCCCGCGGGGAGAGTGTGCAGTTAAGCCCTTAGCGCGTATCCCGAAGGGACAGCGTCTGCGGCAAGCGGAAGCGAGCCGTACCCTGCTCTGTAAGTATAGCGGCCCCGTAGGGGTTAGCGGGCCTAATGCCCCAGTAGTCGTCCATCCACCCGCCTAATTCCTTCCGCCAAGTTTGCGGGTGTCCAGAGGGTGCAACCCTTGGGGCCCTCCCTTGGAAGGGAGGGTTTGGGAGGGATCGAAAATATTTTTCCAAAATGTTTTGAATTTTAATTTTCTCTTAAAGGAGAGGTACCGTTGGCACATGAAAGTATAGTAATCAAGGGCGCGAGGGCCCATAACCTCAAGAACATCGACGTAACGATTCCGCGTGACCGCTTCGTCGTGCTGACGGGACTGAGCGGCTCGGGCAAATCCTCCCTGGCCTTCGATACCATCTACGCCGAGGGTCAACGCCGGTATGTCGAGTCGTTGTCTGCCTATGCGCGCCAGTTCCTGGGCCAGATGGAGAAGCCAGATGTAGATTCCATCGACGGACTCTCCCCGGCCATATCAATTGACCAGAAGACGACTAGCCGTAACCCGCGTTCCACGGTAGGGACGGTTACCGAAATCTATGACTATCTGCGGCTGCTCTTTGCCCGGATCGGCCATCCGCATTGTCCGGATCATGGCATAGAGATCACTTCGCAGACCGTTGAACAGATGGTGGACCGGATCATGCAATACCCGGAGAAGACCCGTCTGCAGATTCTGGCCCCGGTCATTTCCGGCCGTAAGGGTGAGCATAAGGGTCTGTTCACAGATATCTCGAAGCAAGGCTTCGTCCGTGTACGTGTGGATGGTGAGCTGCGCGAAGTGACGGAAGATATTGTACTGGAGAAGAATAAAAAGCATACGATTGAGGTTGTTGTTGACCGGATTGTAATTAAGGATGATATTGAGACCCGGCTTACCGATTCCCTGGAGACTGCGCTGAAGCTGTCCGGTGGTCAGATTCTCGTTGATGTGATGGGCCAGGAAGAGCTGCTGTTCAGTGCAAGCTTTGCTTGTCCGGTCTGCGGATTCAGCATAGAAGAGCTGGCGCCGCGTATGTTCTCCTTCAACAGTCCATTTGGAGCCTGTCCTGAATGTGATGGGCTGGGGATGAATATGGTTGTCGATCCCGATCTGCTGATCCCGGATACAGAGAAATCCATCGAAGAAGGAGCTTTCCTGGCCTGGACAGGCAGTACCTCGAACTACTATCCGCAGTTCCTGAAATCGGTGTGCGAGCATTTCAAGATTCCGCAGAATGTACCGGTAAGCAGCCTGTCGCCGGAGCATATGAACAAGCTGCTGCACGGAACAGGCAGCGAGAAGATCCGTTTCCGGTATGAGAATGACTTCGGCCAGCGCAAAGACGCCCTGGTTGCTTTTGAGGGCATTATTCCGAATCTGGAGCGCCGGTACCGCGATACAGCCTCCGAAGGAATCCGTGAGTTCATTGAAGGCTTCATGAGCGCTAAGCCTTGCCATTCCTGTAAGGGCAAGCGGCTCAAAAAAGAGATTCTGGCGGTGACCATCAATGAGCAGAATGTTGCGGATGTGACGGATCTTTCGATTGGAGATTGTCTGGACTTCTTCGCAGATCTCAAGCTTAGTGAGAAAGAAACAGCGATTGCCAATCTGATCCTCAAGGAAATCAGCAGCCGGCTCGGCTTCCTGGTGAATGTGGGGCTGAACTATCTAACCCTAAGCCGGGCAGCAGGCTCATTATCCGGCGGGGAAGCCCAGCGCATCAGGCTGGCTACCCAGATCGGCTCCAGTCTGATGGGTGTCCTCTATATTCTGGATGAGCCAAGTATCGGCCTGCATCAGCGGGACAATGACCGCCTGATTGCCACGCTTGCCCATATGCGCGACCTCGGTAATACGCTCATCGTCGTTGAGCATGATGAGGATACCATGATGGCAGCTGACTATATTATCGACATTGGACCGGGTGCCGGGAAACACGGCGGACAGGTCATTGCTCAGGGGACCCCGGAGGAGATTATGAAGGACCCGGGTTCCCTGACCGGTGAATACTTGAGCGGACGTAAGTTCATCCCGGTGACTTCCAAGCGGCGGCCAACCGATAATGAACGCTGGATCGAGATCCGTGGAGCGAAGGAGAATAACCTGAAGAATGTGAATGTAAAGATTCCGCTTGGTGTCTTCACAGCGGTAACCGGCGTATCCGGCTCCGGCAAGTCTTCGCTTATTAACGAGATTCTCTACAAGAGTCTGGCCCGCCAGTTGAACAAGGCGGTCAAGGTCCGTCCCGGCTTGCACAAAGAAATCCGCGGCCTGGAGAATCTGGACAAGGTCATCGAAATTGACCAGTCCCCGATCGGGCGTACACCGCGCTCTAATCCGGCTACGTATACAGGTGTGTTCGATGATATCCGTGATCTGTTCTCCAAGACGAACGAGGCCAAGGTGCGTGGCTTCCAGAAGGGGCGCTTCAGCTTCAATGTGAAGGGCGGCCGCTGTGAGGCGTGCCGTGGAGACGGCATTATCAAGATTGAGATGCACTTCCTGCCGGATGTATACGTTCCTTGTGAGGTCTGCAAAGGCAAACGGTATAACCGCGAGACGCTGGAAGTGAAATATAAAGGCAAGAATATCTCGGATGTGCTGGAGATGACGGTGGAGGATGCAACGGAGTTCTTCAAGAATATTCCGAAAATTCACCGCAAAATGCAGACCTTGCTGGATGTAGGCCTGGGCTATATCAACATCGGCCAACCGGGAACCACCCTGTCCGGCGGTGAGGCCCAGCGTGTGAAGCTGGCTTCCGAGCTGTACCGCCGCAGTACCGGCAAGACGCTCTATATCCTGGATGAGCCGACAACCGGCCTGCATGTGGACGACATCGGGCGTCTGCTTGAGGTACTGCACCGCCTGGTCGATTCCGGCGAATCGGTTCTGGTCATCGAGCATAATCTCGATGTCATCAAGACAGCCGACTACATCATTGATATGGGACCGGAAGGCGGCAGCGGCGGCGGTACCGTCCTTGCTACCGGGACGCCCGAGAAGCTGATCAGCGTTGAAGAATCCTACACTGGCCGCTACCTGAAGCCAGTCCTAATCCGTGATACGGAACGCACGAAGGCTATGGAACTGCAGCCTTCGGAGACGGTTTAAATGTAGGAAGAGCGGTATAAAACCTAATAACCTCATTAACCCGAATACCCCATGCCCCTTCTTACAAAGGGGACATGGGGTATTTTAATATTGCGGCAGGTTTCACAAGTTCTGATACGTTTTGGGGAGCCAGAATGCCCTCTATTGAGTCTCTAAGCTATAGAGCGGACGTAGTTGGAAATAAGGCACTTAATACTGCCGAAGCGGCGTGTTGGACTAACGTAGTTGGAAAAAGTACACTTCTCTCCATAGAACTCTGTATATTCACCAAAAATCGGGTTCAACAAGTGTTGTTTTTCCAACTATTTGATATAAATGCAACGGTTGCGCCAAACTAGATGTACTAATTCCACTAAATATCCCTCGCCCTCACACTAAGGCGGTAAGCAAAAACACACGCAACAGCAATGCTGCCCGATCAGTAATTTATAGTGTCTGCTCCCCGCTACAACTCACTGCTGATGCCCAGGATAATCTTAAAACGGCGGGTAGCTTTAGCTCCCCGTTTGAACCCTTCCCGTGAGTCTGCGATCCAGACGGTTCTTCCAATCCAGACTCGGATGTAACAGGAACGGAAGATAACTGGCCGGACAATCCCCTGTACTTCAACCTCTGTCCCATCCGGCTGTTCAATCTCTGTTCGCACCAGCCACGTGTTTCCGATTCCAAATTCGATGTATTTCAAGAAGGGGTCACCGTTCTTTCTAGATATGATTAACAATTGGGCTGCTTTCACTTTTATAATTGTACTGGACAAGAAAGCGCTTAGACATATTCTGCAGGCTTTGTTAATAGGTATCAGTAAGCCTTACTACCTATGAAAATGAGGGGATTTAAATGACAAAGCGTGCATTAATTACAGGGATTACAGGACAAGATGGATCTTATTTGGCAGAGCTTCTGTTGTCAAAAGGATATAAAGTATTTGGTTTGCGCCGCAGAACAAGTATACCAATTATGGATAACATCGGACATCTAAAGAATGAAATCGAATTTATTGAAGGAGATTTGCTGGATCTGGGGTCACTGATGAGAGCGGTGAGCATCTCAGATCCGGATGAAGTCTATAACCTGGCCGCGCAGTCTTTCGTAGCAACTTCCTGGGTTCAACCTGTTGCAACTGCTCAAGCTACTGGAATGGGTGTTACCAATTTGCTCGAGGCGGTGCGTTTGACTAAACCGGCAGCGAGATTTTATCAAGCCTCAAGCAGTGAAATGTTCGGTAAAGTATTAGCAACACCACAGAAAGAAACGACCCCATTTTATCCACGAAGTCCATATGGTGTAGCTAAAGTTTATGGTCACTGGATTACAGTTAATTATAGAGAAAGCTATAACATGTTTGCTTGCTCTGGGATCTTATTCAACCATGAATCGCCACGTCGTGGCATTGAATTTGTAACCCGCAAAGTATCTGATGCTGTGGCGAGAATAAAACTGGGTCTGCAAACGGAACTTCGGATGGGAAATCTGGATGCAAAAAGAGATTGGGGCTTTGCAGGGGATTATGTTAAAGCGATGTGGCTGATGCTTCAGCAGGATAAAGCGGATGATTTCGTAATCTCTACTGCGGAGACGCATACGATTGAAGAACTTGTAGATATCGCATTTACCCATGTAGGACTGGATTGGAAAGATTATGTTGTGGTTGATCAGAGGTTTGTTAGACCTGCTGAAGTGGATCTACTGCTTGGTGATTGCTCCAAGGCTAAAGAAAAGCTAGGCTGGGAACGGGAGGTTACATTTGAGCAATTGATCAAGATGATGGTGGATAGCGATTTAGCGCTTATCAATGAAGATTTAATTAAAGGTGATAAAGTATTGTAATCGTAGTATTGAGGTCCAGCCAGTCCACTCAGTCCACCAAGTCCAAACAGGCATATCTACAGCATGTCCGCCGTAAGATTCAATGAGAAGCTTTTACGTTGAATGGATAGCAGCAGCTGTAGGCTGGATTGAGGTGGATTGGCTCCTTGAAAATTGAAAAACAACAGCGGTCAATGATGAATATCGCCAATCCGAGGCGTGATTTAGCCATGAGGAATATTTTTTGTGACAAATACACCGTTTTTAAAATATTTCTATTGCGTGACGGAAATGGTAACGATAACATAGAAGGTGATATGGATTAGAGAAACTTGCTTGACAACACTCTCAGGGAGGGATTGCCATGCTGCTTGCAGAAGCTGCCGCGCAAGAACCGTCTAAATTTCATACCTTCGATGCGTTTATGATTGTATTCACGATCCTGATACTTATCGGTGTGGTCCGGCTGCTTAGAGCTCCGCAGAAGAACAAATTTGCCATCGGTTTTGCAGTGGTAAGCCTGCTGGTTTTTGTGGTATCCGATTATGCAATGATTATGAACTGGTTCAGCTAGAGTAAGACACACATAACCTCAGAGGCAAGCTCATCTTAAAGACACCTTTACCGCCAGCGGCGATCCTAAAGGCGTCTTTTTTTGAAGATAAGAATCTATATGCTTCGCGCTATAATTATTATTATCTTTCTCGCTGAAACGGTACGGTCCTTTAAAAAGGACGTCAATGCCGTTTCCACTTGGAAAATATTGTGCAGGGAAGAAGGGGAGAGCCATGGGAATGGGGAGGAACTGGACTGCCCGGAGTAGGGTAGTACTGCTGGGCACTATGCTGTTGGTGTTGTCGGGATTCGTAAGTCCAGCCGGTGTTGTTCATGGGGCGGTCTACAGCGGGATAGGAACATTAGAGGCTGAGAGAGGCGCGGCTGTCAACGTGATGAAGGCCGGACAAGCAGGTACGGTGCACAAGGAGAGCAAGGGGCAATGGAGCCAGCCCGCAACAGCAGACCCGGTTCCGCAAATCATAAGCAGAGTCTCGCCGTCTGTAGTCGGCATTATCGGCAAAGCGGGAGGAGAAACCGGCGGACCGGATGACCGTTACAATCTGACCCACGGCTCGGGGATTATCGTCAGAGCAGACGGATGGATCATTACCAATGCCCATGTGATGGCAGGGCTGGAGAAGGCGGTAGTGGTCACCTCAGACGGGACGAGCTATAACATCACAGATACATACTCGGATGAATTCAGCGATCTTGCACTGGTCAAAATCAAAGCCAAAGCCCTAAAGCCCGCAACCTTCGCAGGCAACGCCGCCAATCTTCAGGTTGGGGAGAAGGTTATAGCGATCGGGACGCCGATCTCTTTTTCCCTGAGAAATTCGGCAACGGTAGGCGTGATCAGCGGTCTTAACCGTTCGGTAGATGCGGCGTACCGGCTGATCCAGAGCGATACGGCCATCAATCCCGGCAACAGCGGAGGACCGCTGGTCAATATGAAGGGGGAGGTACTCGGGGTCAATAGTATGAAGTTCGCAGCCGTGGGTGTGGAAAATATGGGCTTCTCGATTCCCGTAGATACGGTGAAGTACATCATGAATCAGCTGCTCCAATATGGAGAGGTCCGGCGTCCGAGCCTCGGAATTGAGCTTGAGGAGAGCTGGCCCGTAATTGTCGGACTGCCGGGGCAGGAGCCCTTGACGGTGACGAAGGTGCTTACGGCGGAAGCGCGCAAAGCAGGAATCACGGCAGGAGATGCACTGTACGCCATAGACGGACGCCGGGTGACTTCACTTGTTGACGTTAATGAATTATTCAGACAATACAAGCCGGGGGCAGTGGTCAAGCTGCTGATGCAGAGTGACGGCGATATCGTAGCCAAAAGCCTTGTTCTTGGACAAGGCGACCCTCTGGTGAGTGCCGCTAAGACGGAGGGGGAGACCGATGATCAGACGACAGAGTGAGGAGGCGGCAGGTACAGCCGAGCCAGGCAGCAGAGCGGGACAACTACGGCGCGGGGTGTCTGTTATTGTAGTCCTATTGTTGCTGCTCAGCCTATTTCCCGTGGGAAGGGCCCAGGCGGCAGAGGGGGCATTGCTACAGCTTAGTCTTCAAGCGGGCAGTACTTCTGTAACGGTTAACGGGAAGCCGGTCACGATTCCGAAGCCTTTTGCTGAGAATGGAACGCTGCTGGTCCCGCTGGGGATTTTCAAAAAAGCCTTCGGCAGCACCGTCTCCCTCACAGGCGATGATGTGGTGAAGGTAATGTACGGGCCGCATACCGGTGCGATGACGATAGGCAGCACGATTGCCTGGAAGGATGGTGTCAAAATCAAGCTCGCCGCGCCGCCGCGTATGGTATCCGGTGTGCTGATGGTGCCGCTAAGGTTCGTGGCTGGAGTGCTTGGTGCACGGATAAATCCGGCGGAGGACGGAGGGGTACTGGTTACGCTAGCTCCTCCGGTAGCAGTGGTAGGCGTTGAAGCACAGACCGGGATTGACAGTGACGCCGGCAAAACCCGGATCGGCAACAGTTATCTGGAGTGGAGCATGAACTATCCGCCAGGGCTGGTGGTAGGCGACAGCGGAGGGAATGAGAGCGTAGCGACTTTTACGAGTGCAGAGAACGGGTACTATCTGGAGGTGCATGCTTCGCCGCTCGCCGTTCCTCTTGATCCCGAAGGGCTGCTGGAGAATCTGGTCCGATCCTCGGAGGAGGGCGGGGAGATTGTGCTGGACCGGGAGGCTGTGTCTAAGGCCAAGGTTCCTTACGCCCGGACTGTGAGCAAGGATTCGAGCGGCGCGCTCTGGGAGGGCAGGCAATATTATGCCGGAGGCAGGCTGTACGAGATCTATCTGACAGATGATAATGCAGCCAATTATAAGGACCTGGGCAAATATGCTGCGCTGCTGAATTCTTTTCAGACCTCTTTTGATACATCCGACGGAAAGCTCCGCGACCTCTCCACGATCCGTAACGGGCTGCGAGAAGGCTACAACGATGACTACGGGATTGCGCTCAAGGTCCCTGCCGACTGGAGTGCGGATGACCAGCAGCTCTACTATGCGGGCAAGCAGGGGAGTTATCTGCGTGTAAAAGTAAGCTCGGCCCCTGCGGGCTCTACGCTGGCAAGCTGGAATCAGGAACTGCTGTCTCAGCTCCGTGACACCTATGTGGCTGAGGCCTACACCTTGAAGGACAGCGTAGCGGGCAAGGTCTCCGGTGAACCGGTGCTGATTAACGAGATCAGGCTTAACCCGGGCAGCGGGTGGAGCACCGAATATCAGATTTTGCTGCTGAAGAACGGGTACCGTTATTATTTTGAATATGTTGCGGCTTCCGGGCCCGGGCAGAGTGGTGATCAGGCGCGCTTTACAGAGGTATTGAACTCGATCGATATTGATTTTGCCCAGACGAAGAGTAACTTCGGACGCCTGGCGTCAGAGGATTATACCCAGCTCAGCCAGAAGTCGGTCACCAAGATCTCCAAGACCTACGGCTACAAGCTCGAGATTCCGCGGCTGTGGAGCCCGGTTCAGGATCTTTTCGAGAGCCAGAGCGTGGAATACCGCTTCACCGGCGGCCGATTCCAGCTCTATGCCAGCCCTGAGGTCACGCCGGAATATGCCGTCAGCCAGCTGCAGAGCTATTACCAGAACACCAAGCAAGATCCCAAGGGCCCGCAGGTAAAAAGCGTCACAGAAACCACCTTTGCCGGTATGCCAGCCACCATACTCACAGTAGAGCAGACTAAGAACAGCATCCCGGCGAGCACGAAAATCATTGTGTTCAGCCGCAGCGATGTGGTCTATACGCTTACCATAACGCTGAACACCGCCAATGCTACGGCGAGCCAGCTGGCGGTGCTGGAGCGGGTGCTGGGGTCGTTTGGGTGGGTGGGGGAGTAGGAAGAAATACGAAGAATGCCTGAATTGCCATTTTTGGCAGGAGGCATTCTTTTTTTGTATGGTGCTAACGAAGGAAGTGTTCATATAATTCTTGCCATTTAGATGGCGCTGAGGGATGATATTTGATACAATTAATAAGTTAAAAAGCTGTAAATGACCCGCCGATCAGGCGGTTTGGGAGGATATAAATGAAAGAGCAAGGAATACGCAGAGAAGACGTAGAGCTGCTGGCTCCGGCGGGAGATTGGGACTGCATGCGTGCAGCGGTGGCGAACGGGGCGGATGCTGTCTTTTTTGGCGTAGAGAAATTTAATGCACGGGCCAGAGCGAACAACTTCCGGATGGACGAGCTGCCGGAGATTATGGCGTTTCTGCACAGCTATGGCGTGAAGGGGTTCCTGACCTTTAATATACTGGTGTTCGAGAATGAGCTGCCGGATGCCAAGGGACTGATTGATGCCTGTGTGGACGCTGGTGTAGATGCTGTAATCGTGCAAGACTTGGGGCTGGTGAAGATGATCCGCGAGATCTCTCCGGACTTCCCGATTCATGGTTCTACGCAGATGACGATCACCTCACCGGAAGCGGTGGAATTCACGAAGCCATGGGGGCTGGAACGTGTCGTACTCGGCCGTGAAAATAATCTGAAGCAGATCCGCACGATTGGCGAGCAAGCCCGCCTGCCGATGGAGGTCTTCGTGCACGGTGCGCTCTGTGTGTCTTATTCGGGCCAGTGTCTAACCTCTGAAATGTGGGGCGGACGCTCGGCGAACCGCGGGGAATGCGCTCAGGCCTGCCGTCTGCCGTATGATCTGATGATTGACGGTGAAGTGAAGCCGATGGGCGATGTGACTTATCTTCTGTCGCCGAAGGATCTTGCCGCCATTGACCTGATGCCGGAGCTGATTGAAGCCGGAGTGACTTCGTTCAAAATCGAGGGCCGGCTCAAAACCCCAGAGTATGTCGCTAATGTGGTCAGTAAGTACCGTAAGGCGATCGATAAGTATTTTGAAGGTAACTGGACGCCTACCTCGAAGGAGGATATGCGTGAGCTGCAGCAGAGCTTCTCGCGCGGGTTCACGAATGGTTTCCTTGAAGGCACCAATAATAAGAAATTAGTCGATGGCACCTTCCCGAAAAGCCGTGGTGTCTACCTGGGCACCGTGGAGCAGATCCTGCGCGATGGCGTGGTCTGCCGCATTCATGCTCCGCTTAAACGCGGAGACGGCATTGTGTTCGACGCCGGAGATCCGACGAAGAAGGAAGAAGGTGGCCGCGTCTACGACCTGCGCCGCAAAGGCGTCAAGCTGGAAGGTGAAGCCGGTGAGGGCTGGATCATTGATATCGTTCCCGGCCGCAGTGACGTAGACCTGCGCCGTCTGCATGTGGGGGACCGCATCTGGAAGACGAACGACCCGGCGCTCGACAAGGCGCTGCGCCAGTCCTACGAGACCGAGAAGCCGTACCGGGTATTCCCGGTTCATGTAAGAGTGCAGGGCTGCGTAGGCGAGAAGCTGACGACCTGGTGGACAGACGTTCAGAAGAATGTCACTGTCCGTGTGGATTCGGAGCTCGCGCTGGAGACAGCGCAGAAGCGTCCGATGGATACCGCGCTGCTGGAAGAACAATTCGGCCGCCTGGGCGGAACCCTGTTCCAGCTTGAAGGGCTGGAGTCGCATCTGCAAGGCGATGTGATCGTGCCTATGCGCGAGCTGAACAGCATCCGCCGCCAGGCGGTGGAGCTGCTTGCTGGCGAGCGCCCGAAGCCTCCCGTGTATGTGAAACGGGAGGTTGAGGTTTACGGCGGCGCTTCCCGCAGGGGCGCCGCAGCGGGCGCCATCGCCGCAGCGGGCGCCATCGCCGCAGGAGATTGCGCGGGGGCGGGCAGCGGTGAAGCTGAGCTCACCGCGCTGTGCCGCAGCCTGCCGCAGGTACAGGCTGCGCTCGAAGCCGGCGTGACGAATATATACGCCGATTTCGAGTTCATCAAGCAGTTCCCGGCGGCAGTAGACGCTGTGCGGGCTGCTGGGGCCAGCATCGCGCTGGCTACACCACGCATCCATATGCCGAACGAGAACGGCTACCATGCCAACATCCTGCGGCTTAAGCCGGATGCTGTGCTGGTCCGCAACACCGGTGCGTTGTATTATTACCTGCGCCACCGTATGGAGCACCCGGAGGCTGCGCCTCCTCGGCTGATCGGCGATTTCTCGCTGAATATCGCCAATCACAGAGCTGTGGATCTGTTCCTGGACGCCGGTTGTGACAGGGTGACACCGTCGTATGACCTGAACATCCAGCAGATGGTCGATCTGCTCGGGCACAGCGACACCTCGCGGATGGAGGTTGTTATCCACCAGCATCTGCCGATGTTCCATACAGAACACTGCGTTTACTGTACCTTCATGAGTGAAGGTACGGATTACACGAACTGTGGCCGTCCTTGTGAGGAGCAGCGGGCATCCTTACAGGACCGCATCGGCATGTCCCATCCCGTCCGTGTGGATGAAGGCTGCCGCAACACGGTTTATAATGCGGTAGAGCAGTCGGGCGCTGAATACCTCAATAACTTCCGTGAGCTAGGCGTCGCTTCTTTCCGTGTAGAGTTCCTGGAGGAGACTCCGGAGCAGGTAGCAGAGGTTATCAGCCTTTACAGCCGCGCACTGCGTGGTGAAATCTCCGGTACGCAGGTATGGAAGAGCCTGAAGGCCACTAACCAGCTTGGGGTTACGCGCGGACAACTGGTGAATGCGAAGTAAATGAATTAGACCCATTCCCCCAAGGGTGGACTTGTTTTCGCACGTTTCATGCACTCAATCAGCTATGGCCATAATAACAGGCCCGGCAGAAACCGAGGCCATCCAACTAGATGGCTCCCGATTCTTCCGGGCCTGTTTTTGTATCCTCCACACTATCCAGCCAACCAAACCTTTTACCCATCCACTCTTTCTTACAACGGGAACAGCTCTGGCCAGATGTCCAGAGCTTCACCACAGGCTGGACAGGACACATGACCGCAGAGATAGGGAAGTTGCTCCAGGAGTTGACCGTTCTTGATGGTATGAGCTGCTTGCCATAGGCGTGCTAACGGGCTGTCTTCCGGCCGGACACTGCCAATCTCGGAAGGCGTAACAGCTTGACCATTCTCCTTGCCGTTGAATACCGGGTCGTCAGAATAGGCGGTCATCCCGGGGCTGTTCTCATTCGGCCAAATATACATTTCCTCATAACAGCTCGGGCATCCGACCATGTATTCATCGCCTTCCGAATAGGTCAACAATATACCTGCTACTGCCCGATCTCCCCGGTAAGCAGCATCCGCTGCGAGAATGTAACGCTTCTCCTGGTCATCCTTATGAGCCGCTCTCGCATAGCGGAAGATCTCTTCTGACAGCTTGCCCAGATGATCCACAGCGGAGAGGTAGGCCGTATAAATCTCTTGAACAAGCTCCTCAGCAAGCGGCGGGTTCTGATGAGCAAATTCAGCAGGAAGATTTTCGCTGTTCACTGTCAGCTGATTCGTCAGGAAGATCCCGCAGTTCACGTAAACATCCAGTTTTACTTCGGGGTCATCCGACTGCCTGGCAAGCTGCGACAAGTAAGGAACTGCGGCAAAAGTGCAGCTGTAGATCGTGTCTTGATGGAACAGATGCTCCCAATACAGCTCGTCCTTAATTTCTTTGGTATAATCGTCTTGCAACTGCTGCAATAACCCGGGTACCGCTTCAGCCGTACCAAAAGGGCCGTGCAGCTGTTGCCATACCGGACTGGATAAGTCTAACATGGATATCCTCCTCTTCGAATGGAAGTGCT
Source organism: Paenibacillus sp. FSL R7-277 (assembly GCF_000517965.1). NCBI lineage: Bacteria > Bacillati > Bacillota > Bacilli > Caryophanales > Paenibacillaceae > Paenibacillus > Paenibacillus sp. FSL R7-277. The sequence goes on along the minus strand of NZ_ASPX01000001.1, from coordinate 36,642 downwards.
GTATAGTGCTGTTATATCAACATCCAATTGCACCGTCAATGCCGGGTGTTCACCCAGAGATCTTCGTTCCGGTTTGTCCCTGCCTTAGTATACTGCCCAAAATCAGCAGGAACTGTTATAATTGAGATTATGAGTATATCTGTTAAAGGAGCCATGAGATGAAGATCCGTAAAGCGATTATTCCCGCTGCCGGTCTGGGAACACGCTTCCTGCCTGCGACCAAAGCGATGCCCAAAGAAATGCTGCCCATCGTAGACAAACCAACGATTCAATATATTGTGGAAGAAGCAGTTGCTTCTGGGATTGAAGATATCATTATTGTGACGGGTAAAGGCAAGCGCGCAATCGAAGACCATTTCGATAATTCATTCGAATTGGAATTCAATTTGGCAGAGAAGCAGAAGTGGGAACTGCTGGAATCGGTACGCAAATCCTCCGAAATGGCTGACATTCACTACATCCGCCAAAAAGAACCGCGCGGCCTCGGACATGCCATCTGGTGCGCCAGGAAGTTCATCGGTAACGAGCCCTTCGCTGTCCTGCTGGGTGATGACATCGTGGAGTCGAACAAGCCCTGCCTGAAGCAGATGATCGAAGTGTACGAGCAGTACAGATCCTCCATCGTCGGCGTTCAACCCGTACCTTGGGAGGATGTTTCCCGTTACGGGGTGGTAGACGGATCTGAATTAGCAGAACGTGTCTATAAAGCCAACAGGCTTGTAGAAAAGCCTAAGCGTGAGGACGCTCCGTCCAACCTGGCGATCCTGGGACGTTATATACTGACTCCACGTATCTTTGATATGCTCGGTGAACAGCAGGTAGGTGTAGGTGGGGAAATTCAGCTTACGGATGCGATCTCCCGTCTAAGTGAAGTGGAGCGGATTATAGCTTATGACTTCGAAGGCAGACGGCATGATGTCGGCGAGAAGATGGGTTTTATCCAGACAAGCATTCATTACGCGCTTCAGCATGAGGAGCTTAAGGAAGGGCTGCTAGAGTATTTGAAGGAAGTTATTGAGAACGAGGAGAGACTGTTTAGCAGGTAATCAAACTATTACTTATATTCATACTTATTCTTATCTAGCCTTCCCTAAATCGTCATAAAAAAGCGGCCCACTGTACTCAGGCAGTAAGCCGCTTTTTTGTATATCTGTTTTGTTATTCCGATCAGTACTGCGTATTCACAACAGCCTCAATGGCTGCGGCCTCAGCCGGATCTGCGGCAACCAGCTTGTCATAGACTGGCTGATCGACTGCTGCTCCTGCTTTCTTCAGTGCCGCCAAATACCAGCGAGCTACTTCGCGGTTAGCGGTATCACTGTAATCGTCACTTAAACCAAGCTTCAACGTAGCAGCAGCCACATCATTTTGTCCTGAGATGACCTGTAGCTTACCCACATTTAGTGCAATGGCAGGGGTAACTGAGAAAGGACGGCCCTGCAGCTGCTCAGGAGGCAAGGTTTTTAAATGCTCTACGCCATCCACAACATGCTTATACGCATCCAGTCCAGCGGTGAGGTATTCCTGTTTCTTGGCCTCATCCTTCTGCTCACTAGCTGCTGTAGCAAGTGTCTGGGCGCGGGTAATCAATGATTCATACCACGTGATATCCCAGTTGAACTTGTAGGCATTGTCACTGTATACTGCCAATGCCATGTCAGGTTGGCCCTTCAGATCGTAATAGCTGGCCAATTGAGCCAATAGATTTTTGTTGTAAGGCTCATCTTTCAGAGCGCGCGTCAACACATTGGATGCTTCAGACAGATACTGCTCATCTTGAATTTGCTTGAATACCTGCATGTCAAGAGTGGACAAGTATAATGCTGCTTCCGGATGGTATGGACGGGCATCTAATGCTTTGACCAAAGGAGTTTTGATCTCCTCATAAGAAGTACTAACCGAAACTAAATTTTTACCCTTGAGAGCAGCATCGCTGGACCCGATGTAGTTGATCGACAGGAACAGCAGGAATATCGTCCCGATGGTCAGTACAGCCATGTATCCCATCCGAATTCCGGCTTTATTCCAGCTCTGGCGGAGCGGTTTGTTATCCATTACAGCGCCCATACCAGCTAAACCGATGAACACCATAATACCCATGAACGCATAACTCATGTTAAAGTCCAGTAGACTGTGTATTAGAATTGACAGTGCAATAATATAGAAAAAGAACCCGTTATGGAACTCATCCTTGTCACGCTTCAGGTAGGCACGGATGTATTTGTAGAAAATATATCCGATAAAGCCCATAAATACAATGAACCCGACAATCCCAACTTCGATCAAATACTGCAGGAAGAAGTTATGAACCTGACGGCTTACATAAGGGTTGTTCTGGTACTCTTCATATAAGGCAGACCAGCCGCCTCCGCCTGATCCGAGAATAGGATAATCCTTCACTACCTTCATGGCATCCTTGTAGAAAGTAAAACGTTCTAATACGCTATGCTGCTTGAAGTTGATGTTCTCCAGCCGCGTCTCGATGTTATCCGGCAAAATACTGCGGACGCTAGTCCCAATCAACAGGAAAGCAACGACAGCTACAGCCACGACTGAGCCGAGTGGAATCCATAGTCCTGTGAATTTGCGGGTTTCTGAGCCTCCCAGCTTCTCATGCAGCCAAGGTGCAACATAACGTTGAATCACCCAACCCAGAGCAGCAACGACCGCTGATGCACCGAGTAGATACGCCCAAGCCTTAAGTGCTGCGGATGAGGTGTAAGTAGTATTTAACTCTGTTCCAAGTGAAGTCAGAGGGTTAGTGACCAGCAGAGCCGCAAGGCCAGAAAGCGCAAGATGAATAATCCAGAGAATCTGCTGCGCAGGCTTCAGGAACAGCAGCAACAGAATGAATACTACAGGCAGCATGACAAGTCCGCCGCGAGACAAGGTCAGCAGGAGCGATACAATAATCGGTACCAGCATGAAGCTGTGCGTCAGCATGCCGTACCACTTTTTGGAGCGGACCAGTGCATACACCGCCACGAACAGGAAGGCCATGAGGAAGGCTGCATAAGTATTGGCATACTGGAAAATGGAGGTCAAACGCAGACCGTTAGAGTCCGTCATGACTGCATCCAAGTATTTACCATCACGCACCGTATTGGAGAACCAGCCTATCAGCCCCCCGGCAAATTTCCAGCTGCCAAGCCAGTTCAGCAGACCGAAACCGACGATGAAATAAGCGATCGCCAGAATGGCATTTTGAATGACAACATTTAGTTGCTTTTGCTGGAGCAAATATAACGCTATAATGAATATTGCGACATACATGCTCTGTACAAACAGCAGGTTCATCGCCATATAATGCGAAGCAGCGCCAATAAGCGACAACGCATAGGTAGCAGGCAACAGCAGCGAGGCCACAGCCAGCGCATCACGCTGTCCCTCCAGCTTGAACTTAGTGAAGTACAAGCCTACCCACACCAGCAGCAACAAGCTGCTCAGCAACGAAGACAGATAGATCGGCTTCTCGAAGTCAATCTGCTGCCCATTAAACAATCCCACTTGAAACGGGGCCCAGACCAAAAAAACAATAAACAGAATCGCAAGTCCCCATATGTAACTGGATATCTTTTCAACATTTCTCGACTGAACCGCATTTTTACCGTATACTGGTTTCGACACGTTTATAATCTCCTTTATCTGTAGGTACGAGGATATTTTAGCATATGCAGGCTCTTAGAGTTAGTAAAAAATGATTTTTACAGAATGAGGAAATACATAAAACTACTTGATTGTCGAAAGGGGTTTATTTTGTTATGAAGGGGATTATATTAGCTGGAGGTTCTGGAACAAGACTTTACCCTCTAACAATTGCCATATCTAAACAAATTATTCCGGTTTATGATAAACCTATGATTTATTATCCTATGTCAGTATTGATGCTTGCTGGAATTCAAGAGATTTTGATTATTTCAACTCCCAGAGATATAAAGGGTTTTAAAGAGTTGTTCGGAGATGGTGGTCATTTAGGATTACAAATTTCCTATGCTATACAAGATGAACCAAGGGGCTTAGCAGAAGCATTCATTATAGGTGAAGAATTTATTGGAGGGGAACCTGTCTCACTGATACTTGGAGATAATATTTTTTATGGACAGAGCTTTGGTAAATTTCTTAAAGAAGCTGCTGAAATACAAAGTGGTGCCACGATTTTTGGTTACTTTGTTAAGAACCCAGAGGCATACGGGGTAATTGAATCGGATGCGAATGGTAAAGTTTTATCAATAGAAGAAAAGCCGCTGAATCCTATGTCTAATTACGCAGTTCCTGGTCTGTATTTTTATGACAATCAGGTAGTAGAGATTGCAAAGGGGATTAAACCTTCAGCACGCGGAGAACTAGAAATTACTGAGATTAACAATGAATATTTGCGTAGAGGTATGCTGAACGTTAAACTGTTGGGAAGAGGTATGGCATGGATGGATACGGGTACTCATGATGCTATGCTGGAAGCAAGCAACTTTGTCGAAGCAATTCAAAAAAGACAGGGGCTTTATGTCGCCTGTTTAGAAGAGATAGCATTCAAGAAAAAATATATTTCAAAGGATCAGTTGCTAACTTTAGCGACACCACTTTTGAAAACCGAATACGGTAAATATTTAGTACAGGTTGCTGATGACTTCATCTGAGATTTTATATTCTCTACTATAAAATGAAAAATGTTATTTTTGGAGGGAACTTATGGGACATTTCAATTTTGTTAAAACGCATATTGAAGATTTAGTGGTTATTGAACCCCGGGTTTTTGGCGATGATAGAGGATACTTTATGGAAACTTATAATTATAATGATTTTAAGTCTGAAGGTTTAGATATGACTTTTGTTCAGGATAATCAGTCGAAATCAAAAAAAGGTGTTCTCCGGGGCTTGCACTTCCAGACCCAATATCCTCAGGGGAAATTAGTTAGAGTCTTATCCGGTGAAGTTTTTGATGTTGCTGTCGATTTACGGAAAGGATCCCCCACATATAAAGAATGGCTTGGTGTATTACTATCGGGTGATAATAAAAAGCAATTCTATGTACCTGAAGGTTTTGCACACGGATTTGTGGTCTTATCTGATGAAGCGGAATTTGTGTACAAGTGTACTAATTACTACCGTCCTGAATTTGAAAGTGGCATACTCTGGAATGATCCGGAATTGAACATCGATTGGCACTTAAATGATATTAAGGATGTACTTCTTTCTGAGAAAGATAAGGGACTAAAGACGTTGAAGGAATTAGGATTTTAATCTCTGCAGTTTTTAATGAGTGTCATATTTTAATATTAAGGGGAAGAATGAATTGGCTATTAACAAAAATCAGATGGTAGATAGTGAGCAAGAAAGTGGAGCTCCAAAGACTATATTGGTTACAGGTGGCGCAGGGTTTATCGGTAGTAATTTTGTATTACACATGGTTTCGAAATATCCACATTACAAAATAATTAACCTTGATTCTCTAACGTATGCAGGCAATTTGGATAACCTCAAGAGTATTGAAGGAAACGAGTCTCATGTATTTGTTAAGGGAGATATTTGCGATGCACAGTTGGTTAATGGCCTTTTTGATGAATACCAGCCTGATGGTGTAGTGAATTTTGCCGCTGAATCTCATGTGGATCGTAGTATTGTCAACCCTCAAGTTTTTCTGGAAACTAATATTCTTGGTACACAGACATTGCTGGATGCTGCAAAGAATCATTGGGCCTCTAATCCAGATGCTAGATTTGTTCAAGTATCCACTGATGAGGTTTATGGTTCATTGGGAGAAACCGGGTACTTTGAAGAAACAACTCCTCTTGCACCTAATAGCCCATACTCTGCAAGTAAGGCCTCAGCGGATATGTTTGTGAGAGCTTATCATGAGACTTTTGGATTAAACACTTCGATCACACGATGTTCAAATAATTATGGGCCTTATCAGTTCCCAGAGAAACTTATACCGCTTATGATCTCGAATGCTCTGGAAGATAAAACGCTTCCTGTTTATGGGGATGGATTAAATGTGAGAGATTGGCTTTATGTAGAGGATCATTGTATTGCGATTGATATTGTACTTCATTCCGGTAAGGCTGGAGAAGTTTACAATGTTGGCGGACATAATGAAAAAACAAATATTGATATAATTAAAATAATTTTAGATGAACTTGGGAAACCTAGTACTTTAATTCAATATGTTGAAGATAGATTGGGGCATGACAAAAGATACGCTATAAATCCAAATAAAATGAAAGATGAATTAAATTGGGAACCTACAGTTATGTTTGAAGAAGGTATCCGTAGGACAATAAGGTGGTATCTCGATAACCAGATTTGGCTGAATCGAGTGAAGAACGGTGAATATCAATTGGGAATTCTTTAGTGTAGAAAGCAACATTCAAACTTACGGTACTTTAAATATGCTGATATGCTTAGGAGTACAAATTATATGAGAGTTTTAGTGACCGGAGCAAAAGGACAACTTGGTTCAGATGTAATTCTTGAGTTGGAAAATGAAGGGTTTAATTACACGGGGCTGGATATAAACAAGTTGGATTTAACTGATTTTCAATCTACAAGGGATGTATTCTTGGAGTACATGCCAGATGTTGTGATTCATTCCGCCGCTTTTACGGATGTTGAAAAGGCAGAATTGGAAGTCGAGAAATGCAGATGTATAAACGTTGATGCCACAGGCAATATTGCAATGTTGTGCAACAGTATTAACGCAAAGCTTGTATATATAAGTACAGATTATGTTTTTTCCGGTGATAGTGCAGAACCATATGAGATTGATTCTAAACCAGGTCCCCTTTCAGTTTATGGTAGATCAAAATTAGACGGCGAGTTCGAAGTGATGAGAAAAACTGATAAGTTCTTCATAATAAGAACTTCATGGGCTTACGGAGTTAGCGGAAAAAATTTTGTTAGTACCATGTTACGAATTGGTAAGAAACAGGAGTCAGTCGATGTAGTATCTGATCAAGTGGGATCTCCAACGTATACTGCTGATCTTTCTAAATTAATAGTTAGCATGATAAAGACTGAAAAATATGGAGTTTATCATGCCACGAATGAAGGTTTTTGTAGCTGGGCTGAATTTGCAGTTGAGATATTTAGACTAGCTAATCTTCCAACAAAAGTGAATTTTATTACCACTGATATGTACCCGGTTAATGTGATACGCCCTAAAAATTCTACTATGTCAAAAAGGGCGTTGGATATTAATGGCTTCGTTCGCCTGCCGCACTGGATGATTTCCTTAGAATCCTACATGAAAAAAATTGCTTATGAATTTGATGATAAATAGAGATAAGAATAAGGAATGATTTCAATTGAGATATCTAAAAAATTTCTGGAAATATAAAGGGTTGTTGCGTGAGTTTGTAGCACGCGACTTAAAAGTTAAATATAGACGATCGTTTTTGGGTTATTTATGGAGTTTGCTTAGCCCATTACTGATGATGATTGTATTGACTGCTGTATTTTCTAGTTTCTTCAAGTTTGATATCCCTAACTATCCTGTATATTTGTTATCGGGACAGATTATATTTACATTTTTCTCTGAATCAACTTCAATGTCGATGACTTCAATATTGAGTGGAGGCTCCTTAATTAAAAAGGTGTACGTACCTAAGTACATTTTCCCTGTTTCCAGAGTGCTTTCATCATTTGTGACGCTTTTATTTTCTTTAGTAGCTATTTTTATAGTTATATTATTTACTGGAGTGAAAATAACCCCAGAGGTTCTTTTTTTTCCTTTTCCTCTTTTGTGTATTTTGATTTTTTCAATTGGTATGGGGCTAATTATGTCTGTTTTAGCAGTGTATTTTCGAGATATGCTACACCTCTATACCATATTATTATCGGCTTGGACATATCTCACTCCTATTTTTTATCCCATTAGCATTGTTCCTGATTATGTAAAAACAATAATTTATAGTAATCCACTGTATTATTATGTTGAAGCATTCCGTGATGTCGTGTTATATAATCAGCTTCCTGATTTTCACACAAACTTTATGTGTATTCTGTTTTCTTTGATCTCACTAGGGCTTGGTTTAACGATTTTTTATAAGAATCAGAAAAATTTTGTTCTTCACATTTGAAACCAATGAAAGGAATTGGACTACATTGGACTATGCAATTGAAGTAACTGATGTTTCAATGAAATTTAATTTGGAAAAAGAGAAAATAAATAGTCTTAAGGAATATTTTATAAAATTACTGAAACGTGATGTCAATCATGATGAATTCTATGCCCTGAAAAATGTATCATTTAAGGTTGAAAAAGGTGATTCATTTGCCATAGTAGGAAGCAATGGGTCTGGAAAAAGCACGATTTTGAAGATTATATCTGGAATTTTCCGTCCTACTACCGGTAAAGTTTCTGTTATAGGGTCGGTTGCTCCTTTAATCGAGTTGGGAGCGGGATTCGATATGGAATTAACAGCAAGAGAGAACATATTTCTTAATGGTGCACTGTTGGGTTATTCTAAAAAGTTCTTGATAGAACGATATGAGGATATTATAGAATTTTCAGAATTACACGACTTTGTAGATGTTCCATTGAAGAATTTTTCATCTGGGATGATTGCCAGACTGGGTTTTTCTATTGCTACAATAGTTGATCCAGATGTACTTATTGTTGATGAAATTTTGGCAGTAGGCGATGCTGCATTCCAGGAAAAATGTGAAGAAAGAATGGATAAAATGACTTCAGCGGGAGCCACTCTAATATTAGTGTCACATTCATTTGAGCAAGTGAAAAAGGTTTGCAGGAATGCCATTTGGCTAGATAAAGGAGAAATTAAGGCGGTAGGAACAGTTGATGAAGTATTTGAGGCTTACCAAAATGCTTGAGTAATTAAATATACACTATTATTTAGTTGGGAGTGCGGAAATGTATAAAAATAAAACAATATTAGTTACTGGTGCGGGAGGGTATATAGGTAGGTTTGTTGTAAAGTACTTACTGAATCTTGGTGTTCAAGTATCTGCGGTTGATTATAATACAGAGTTTATTGATGAAAGAGCAAAGAAATTTGAATTTAATATTTTTGCAGACTATGACAATATTTATGAAGAATTAGGCAAACCCGATGTCTGCCTACATTTAGCCTGGAGGGATGGGTTCGTTCATAATTCAGAGTCGCATTTGCAAAACCTATACTCCCACTATAAATTCATACGCAGCATGGTTGATGGTGGGTTGCAACATGTTGCTGTTATGGGCACAATGCATGAGATTGGATATTTTGAAGGTGAGATAAATGAGGATACCCCAACTAATCCTCATTCATTGTATGGAATTGCTAAAAATAGTCTGCGTCAATCCTTAAGTCTACTATTACAGGATAAGGCTGTTGTATTCCAATGGTTGAGGGCGTTCTATATTTATGGCGATGATGCTAAAAGCAAATCTGTGTTCTCTAAAATTATTCAAGCAGAAGAGGAAGGGAAAGAAGTATTTCCGTTCACTACTGGTGAAAATAAATACGATTTCATTACCATAGAGGAACTGGCCGAACAAATTTCTTTGGCTGCAATGCAAACAAAAGTCAAAGGGATCATCAACTGTTGTTCTGGTATTCCGATTAGCTTAAAGGACAAAGTAGAAGAGTTTTTAAAGATTAATAATTTTTCAATACGCCTTGAATACGGAGCCTTTCCCGAGAGAGCGTATGATTCACCTGGGATATGGGGAGATAGTAAAAAAATAGAAGATATCCTAAGTGACTATAAACAGTAATATAGTTAGGAATCAATCAATTAGGAATGAGGGGGATTTAGTTTTGCTGGTTCATGACAATAATCGTTTAGGTGTATTTTTCTTTTATGATGAAGATGGGATTGTAGATGAATACGTAATAAAATTACTTTCAGATATTAAAAAAAGTTTAAAGGACTTACTAGTAGTTTGTAACGGGAAACTAACTGTTGAAGGAAGAGCCAAATTACTACTTTTAACAGATAAAGTTTTAGTTAGGGATAACAAAGGATTTGATGTGTGGGCATATAAAGAAGGAATGGAATATATAGGAGATGAAGTTCTTCAAAATTATAGTGAACTTGTTCTATTTAACTCTACTATCTTTGGTCCAGTATATCCTTTTAAGGAAATGTTTGATGAGATGGATAAGAGAGACTTGGATTTTTGGGGAATAACAAAATACCACAAAATGAGCCATGACCCATTTGGAACTATTAAATATGGATATACGCCAGAACATATACAATCTCATTTTATTGTTGTTCGTAATACTATGCTGAAAAGTTATGAGTTTAAGCGATATTGGAACGAAATGAAAATGATTAACTCTTATGAAGAAGCAATCGGTTTCCATGAAGCGATTTTCACAAAAACTTTTAGTGATAAAGGATTCAAATGGGATGTTTATGTAAATACAAATGATTTGGAAAAACATGTATTTCATCCTATGCTTATGAGCCCTTTAGAATTGGTTAAAAATAGAAAGTGCCCAATATTTAAACGCAGAAGCTTTTTTCATCAAATTGCTGATTTTATTAACAATACAACCGGTGAACAAACCTTAGAGCTTTATGAATTTATAAAAAACAAAACTGATTATGATGTTAATCTAATTTGGGATAATATATTACGAACGAATAATCAAACTGATATCAAGAATGCTATGAATTTAAACTACATCTTGTCAACTTCTTCATCTAAAAACGAAAATCAAGGTTCAAGTAAGAAAAAAATTGCATTAGTAATGCATATATATTTTGAGGATTTAATAGATTATTGTCTTCACTATGCTCAAGCAATGCCTCCAGAAACGGACGTTTATATAACTACTAATACAGAAGCTAAAAAAAGATTGATCGAAACTGTGTTTGAGCAAATGAATGTTGCAAAAGTAGAAGTTATTTTGATTGGAAATAGAGGTAGAGATATAAGTGCATTATTAGTTGGTTGTAAAGATTTTTTGCTTGACTATGATTATGTTTGTTTTGCACACGATAAGAAAACAAAACAATTAGAGCCATATATTAAAGGTGAATCTTTTGCCTATAAGTGTTTTGAAAATGTATTGAAAAACAGTCACTTTGTTAATAACATCATTAACACATTCGAAGAAAATCCGAGATTGGGCATTATGTCTCCGCCTCCGCCTAATCATGCTGATTTTTATCCTACTATTGGGTGCGAGTGGAGTAATAACTTTAATACCACAGTGCAGTTAGCGGATAAATTAAAGCTGAAAGTAAACATGGATCCTAATAAGGAACCAATTGCTCCTCTGGGAACAATGTTCTGGTTTAGACCAAAGGCGCTCGCCACATTAATAAATTATGAATGGAAATACGAAGATTTTCCTAAAGAACCTAATAATAATGATGGTACAATTCTACATGCCATTGAGAGAATTTATCCTTTTGTTGCGCAACACGAGGGTTATTATCCAGCTTGGTTGATGGCGGACTCATACGCGAGAATTGAGGTAACTAATCTTTATTATATGCTTAGAACAATTAATATTGAATACTTCAGAATGCGTGGTGGGAATGCCCATTACGGCGTCTTATCTGATTTGCGGAAGCGACCGATTGTTAAAAAGTCTATTAAAAATAAACTAAAGATGGCAATGAAAAAGTATTTACCATCTTCTGTGATTAACAGACTTAAAAGAATAAAAAGCTTAGTATCTTAAGCTTAAAAAGGTTAGCAACAAAACTTGTGGAAAGAGGTAATACCTGATGGTTTTCAGTTCCTCTATTTTTTTGTTTTGCTTTCTTCCTGTTTTGCTACTTGTTTACTATCTAATAAAGGAAAGCTATAGAAATGGACTTTTATTAATAGCAAGCTTAGCTTTTTATGCTTGGGGAGAACCGAAATTTGTATTCGTAATAATCTTGTCCATCTTGATTAACTACGGATTTGGATTACTTCTTCATTTATCTAAGAAAAAGGGTAATCGAGCTAGTAGATTTATAATGCTTATGGGTGTAGCAGCAAACTGCGGATTGCTATTTTATTTTAAATATTTCGATTTCTTCCTTTCTAGTTTTAATAGTATTTCTGGTTTTGAAATACCATTGAAAAACATTATTTTACCAATCGGCATCTCATTTTTTACGTTCCAAGGACTATCCTATGTAATTGATTTATATTTAAATAAAGTAGAGGTTCAAAAGAATTTATTGAAATTTGCATTGTTTAAAGCATTTTTCCCCCAACTAATTGCTGGTCCAATTGTTAGATATGTAGATGTTCATGACCAAATAGACTCACGATTAACAACTGTAGATGATTTTGCTTATGGTGTTAGGCGATTTATTATGGGGCTTGGCAAAAAAGTTATTATAGCTAATACGTTAGGACAAGTAGCTGATAATATATTTTCCTTATCCGCAGATCAAAACACTTCAGCTATTGCATGGGTAGGAGCAATATGTTATACATTCCAAATTTACTTTGATTTTTCTGGTTACTCCGATATGGCCATCGGATTAGCTAGAATGTTCGGGTTTAAATTTAAGGAAAATTTTGACTTTCCATATGTATCGAAGTCAGTGACTGAGTTTTGGAGAAGATGGCATATTTCACTATCTTCCTGGTTTAGAGATTATCTCTATATTCCTCTGGGAGGTAATAGAAGAGGTAATGTTTACTTTAACTTATTGATTGTTTTTTTTGTAACCGGACTTTGGCATGGAGCTGCTTGGAATTTTGTTATATGGGGATTATGGCACGGACTATTTCTTATTGTAGAACGTATTTTGAAAAATAAGGGTTTTGACATCCGTTCGCTTAAGATAGCTTCTTGGTTTTATACAACTCTAATTGTAATCATAGGATGGGTATTGTTTAGAGCCAGTAATTTAACGCAGGCAATCAATTATTTGAAGGTGATGTTTGGATTTAGTAATTCTACTAATGCTGCTTTTAGCGTTGGATATTATTTGAGCCCAACGGTTATTACTACACTTGTATTAGCCGTAATCGCCTCTATTCCAATATCGAAGTATTTCAAAAATACTATTGGGGATTTTGGAGATCATAGTATATTTAGTATGATCATTCAAAATATGTATGCTATTATAATTTTGATAATAAGCATGATGTTTTTAGCAACTTCTACCTATAATCCTTTTATATATTTCCGTTTTTGAAGGGGAAATTGATATGAAATCTTCTAGAAATTTAAACATTTTGATGGTTTTGATGTTTATTGCAGTAATATCTGTGCCTTTAATTTTTGTGAATAAAACGAGTGGGAAAGTGTCAACCGCTGAAAACCGAGTATTAGCCAGTTTTCCTGCATTTAAATCACCTAACGGAGATATAAATCTTCACTTTATAAAAGACTTTGAAACTTGGTTTAATGATAATATGGGGCTAAGGGATAGATTAGTAATGACTAATACCAAGCTGCAATATGTTATTTTTGGAGAATTAACAAAAAAAGACACAATTATTGGGGAAAACAACTGGTTGTATTATGTGACTCCGGACATAATTAAAGACTTTCAGCACTTGAATTTGCCTAGTAATGCCGATCTTAAAGCTTGGGGAGATTCGCTAGAAAAAATAAATGGATATCTAATCAATAAAAAAATACCATTTTTAACTATGTTTAACTTGGATAAAAAAACAATATACCCTGAAAATTATCCCAAAACAATTAAGAAAGTGGGCAACGTTAGCAGAACAAATATGTTGAAACAATACATCGAAGGTAATACTTCGTTGGATTTTTTCACTCCCGAGAAAGCATTGATTGCTGCAAAATCAAAGGCAACTGTATATTCACCACGTTATGATAATGCACACTGGAATAAATACGGTGCTTTTATTGGCTATTTAGAACTTATGGATAGGGTAAAAAAATACTTACCTACGGTTAATGTTTTATCATGGAATGACTTTACTATTGAGAAATATTATCGTGAAACCAAGGTTTATAATTCAGTACCATTTTCTGAAGAAGATTATGATCTGAAATATAATAAAGTTCCTACTGCAATCCAGACTAATAATGATATTTTTGATGAGTTGAATTTAGGAAATTCGATAGTAACGTATTCCTATAAAAACTTGAATAAGAATTTACCTAAAGCACTTATTCTTGGAGATAGCTATTTTTATGGTTTCTTAATTCCGGAACTGGCAGAAAGTTTTTCAGAACTTACTTTTATTCACGCGGATAATTTAGATAAAATTCAAAATTTGGTGGAATTAGTGAATCCTGATGTTGTTATTTTTGAGAATGTTGAGAGAATGTGGGACCACAGTATGTATATATTGCAAAATAGTAAAGAAAGCCTGGTTGATTATAGTGAATATAAGAATTTGCCTAAAGTTGAGAATCCTACGGGATGGATAGATTATATTAATAATCAGCCTATCAAAGAGCAAGGAAAAGCAAATCTGAGTGAAGATAGCAAAATAACAAATATTGTTGGTTGGGCACTAGATAAAACTAATGAAACTGTTGCGGGTGGCATCTATTTGAAAGTTGGAGAGAAATACTACTCTGGTAATTATGGTATTGCACGTGAGAGTGTATCATCAGCATATAATAATATTAACTTGACAAATAGTGGGTACTCCTTTAATGTTCCGACTGAAGAACTGAAAAAGGCAGGGGAATTTAGTTTAATAGTAATTTCAAATGATAAAACTTATCAATATTCTCCTATGAATGTGTCAATTGAAAATTAGTTTGCAATGTTTATAGGTTATTCATTTTTTTAAAAGATTATTGATACCAAAGGCACATCATTAAACATAAAACATACAGGTGAAATGATGGAGTTCTGTCACTGTATGGGGAGCATTACTTTAAATACTAAATCGTAGATTTAGCGCAAGGCTGTCGACGAAGTCCCGACAGTCTTCTTTATGTGATTTTGATTTCACACGGCACCGCGTTAATTCTTTATTATACAGAAAACTATTTTTGACGGTAAACCCGAAGGCGTTTTTTGGACCACCGGACCAGGATGAAATACAATCTTAATAACGGATGAATATGTTACGCCCTGAAATGTCTATTATTTCTTGACATATTTGTTGAGTGTTGTTTGCCAGTAGGGGATTTTTGGATTTTGAATGGGGATCATTGCGCTAGATTCAAGGTATTTAACAACACCGACTTGTTGTGGTCTGCAAAGCCGAAAAATTTTTGCCGCTATTACTCACCGGAGATTCCATTCCAATCAAGGGCTGTTCCCAAAATGGAAGTTTAATTTTGATGGAGCGAGAGGTGTACGTCTGTCTGGCCGGTCAAGAACTTAAGTGCCGTACGACAGACCGCAAAAGCTACCAGTAGTAAGCGTCAGATCCAGAGTATTGTAAAAGTTGTCCGACTTTAAACCAGTGCGTGCTGCAGTTTTATGTCGTCCATTAGAAAATTTATTTATTAATAAATATGAATCATTTCTGAGGTGATGGCGTAGAGTGAATTATATACCCAAATTAGAAGCGTGATCATGCGAGAAAATGCTAAATAGTTTCGGGATCGCGAAGTCCACCAAGTCTACGAAGAAAGCAATCTTACTCAGTGACGGTGAGCAATTTTACTGCTACCGTACTTGAGATAACCTGGATTGGGCATTTCCTTCACGTGCGAGGAACAGTGTGGCGAGGTACCATTTTGCAATGGGCATTGACGAAAATAGACAATATCAAATTTCTGTGTTATTTGTTGGTGGTCAAAGGTTCAAACGGCTGTCGTAGGTTTTAAAAGATCTATATAACTTTGAAATCAATGAGGTGCAGAAAAGTTTTGTTTAGCGAGTTGCCATTGGATGCTACCGTTAAAGAGGATACACGCAGGTGATTGTAAAGTATTGTGTCGTATATCAAGTATGGGCCATATTATCGGAATCTGAATCAAGCATAAGGTTCAAGACTGTGTTTAATATGGCCAAAGACAAGTGGATAAATATGGATTTAGTAGATAAAATCGTATATCGTCAAGCGTTAGACTGCAATGAAAGTTATAGCATTAGGTATTTTCTGGATTAAGTGTGGGCACTGTTAAAAAATTGCTGAATGAGCTATTTGAAGAAGATACCCTTCTCGGCCTATATCAGGTGAGAAGAATCGGAGAAAGACAGCTCCACCCACTATATACCTCTAGTGGGTACTTTTTAAGACTGTTTGATGCTACTTACTATCATTCATATTTTCTGTAATATTAATGTTTTTGTGTAATAGCTAAAAATGCTTCAAGGATTTTTA
The DNA here is from genome assembly GCF_000517965.1 of Paenibacillus sp. FSL R7-277. Classification (NCBI taxonomy): domain Bacteria; kingdom Bacillati; phylum Bacillota; class Bacilli; order Caryophanales; family Paenibacillaceae; genus Paenibacillus; species Paenibacillus sp. FSL R7-277. Next base: position 20,459 of record NZ_ASPX01000001.1, on the reverse strand, counting down.
ATCACCATATACCTGTTTAAGAATATTATACATTAGTACCTTTAGGGTCAATTTATATTCATTGAATGGATAGGGTGAAAAATGATAATAATTGTCACCGGCGGAGCCGGCTTTATCGGTAGCAACTTCATGAACTATATGCTGGAGCAACACCCAGAATATAAGGTTATTAACGTAGACGCTTTGACATACGCAGGCAATCTGGAAAATCTAAAATTCATTGAGAGTCATCCAAACTATAAGTTGGCTAAAGTGGACATTACGGATGTACAGGGGATAGATAAGCTATTTAGTCAAGGAGTTGATGTTGTGGTCAACTTTGCAGCTGAATCACACGTAGACCGGAGCATTTTGGAGCCGGATGTTTTTGTTAAGACAAATGTACTAGGCACACAGGTACTGCTTAACGCGGCGAAAAAATACAGACTAACTAAATTCGTACAGGTGTCTACAGACGAAGTATATGGAACACTTGGCACAACAGGCCTATTTACGGAAGAAACTCCGCTGGCACCCAACAGCCCGTATTCCGCAAGCAAAGCGGGCGGGGATTTGCTGGTTCGTGCTTATCATGAAACATTCGGATTGCCGGTTAATATTACGCGTTGCTCCAATAACTACGGTCCTTATCAGTTCCCGGAGAAGCTGATTCCGCTGATGATCTCCCGTGCGCTGACTGATCAGACGCTGCCTGTGTATGGTGACGGAATGAACATCCGTGACTGGTTGTATGTTGAGGATCACTGTAGTGCGATTGATCTGGTAATTCATGAAGGTGTTAATGGCGAAGTGTACAACATCGGCGGCAACAATGAGCGGACGAATGTGCATATCGTAAATACGGTACTTCAGGAGCTGGGCAAACCAGATTCGTTAATTTCTTATGTTCAGGACCGTCCTGGACATGACCGCCGTTACGGTATAGATCCGACTAAGATTACGAACCAGCTGGGATGGAAGCCCAAGCATACGTTCGAAACTGGCATTAAGGAAACCATTCAGTGGTATTTGAATAACAAAGAATGGTGGACCCGCATTCAATCTGGTGAATACCAGAAATATGCCGCTCTCCAGTACGGTAATCGTCTGGGGGACTCCCTGTAATGACGAAGATGAAGGTTTTTGTCACAGGCTCTGGCGGGCAACTGGGGCAGGATCTTATGCTTTTGCTTCAAGGGCAGGGGTATGAGGTTCTGGGCTGTGACCGTCAGGAGATGGATATTACTGATCTGGACCATTGCCAGAAGGTCATCGGCGCTTTCGCTCCTAATGCTGTTATTCACTGTGCGGCCCATACCGCGGTTGATGATGCAGAGTCTGATGTTGACGCAGCGTACCTGATTAATGCTACCGGAAGCCGGAATGTGGCGCTTGCTGCAGAGAAGGTGGGTGCCAAGCTGGTCTATATCAGCACTGATTATGTGTTCGATGGCATGGGTGTCCAGCCTTACCATGAATATGACAATACCGATCCTAAGAGTATTTATGGAAAATCCAAACGTGCTGGTGAGAATTTGGTTCAAACCTTATCATCGAAATTCTTTATCGTCCGTACTTCTTGGGTGTATGGCAAGTATGGTAATAATTTTGTGAAAACGATACTGAAGCTGGGACAGGAAAAACCATTGCTACAGGTAGTGGATGACCAGAAGGGTTCACCTACGTATACAGTAGATTTAGCACGCTTTTTGCTTGAGCTTATTCAGACCGAGAAATACGGTGTGTACCATGCTTCGAACAGCGAGGCTTGCACCTGGTATGAATTCACTCAGGCCATCTTCGTGGAAGCTCAGGATATTCTGGGGATGAAGTTTACAGCCAAGCTTGAGCCTTGTGCTACGGAGCAATTTCCCCGTCCGGCGCCGCGCCCGCGTAACTCTGTGATGGAGCATCTGGCGATCCGTACCAACGGGTTCCAGGATATCCGTCCATGGCGTGAAGGGCTGAGAGACTTTTTGCTGGAGCTGAAGTAGTTACAGGATATATTGAAGAACCCCCTAGTCCATCTTAATGGATAGGGGGTTCTTATTGTAATTCGATAGTCTTGATGAGAGCGGTTCAACAACCTTCCATAGCCCGGCCCCTCTCTTTTCGTTATAATGGGGAGTAACAGGTTCGAACAATGAATATATGGAATTCGAGGTACCCCATGAAACTTAAAACGGTCAGTGTGCATATTGTTACTTATAACAGCGCAGATGATATTGCGGAATGCTTGTCGGCTGTGCTCAGTCAGGATTATCCGGTCAAAAAGATTGTGGTGGTGGATAATGCGTCCTCGGATGGTTCGGCGGAGAAGGTGCGGGCGTTCTACCATGAACGAACAGCAGAGACTCGTCCCGGGGCCTATGTAAATAGCACATCCAGCCCAACCCTAGTCCTTCTGGAAAATGAACATAACACCGGCTTCGCCCCCGCTCACAATCAGGCGATTGCCGGGACTACGACCGACTATGTACTGGTGCTGAACCCGGACCTTACGCTGGCCCCGGATTATATATCTAAGCTGATCGCCAGGATGGAAGCCGATTCCCGGATCGGGAGTGCCACAGGCAAACTGCTGCTGAAGGCGGATCATTCGTTGGTGGATAGTACCGGACTGCGTATGAATAAGGCGCGGCGGGCGTTTGACCGTGGAGCGGGAGAGCCTGCTGACCAGTGGAATGAGTCTGGCGAAGTATTCGGTGTCTCCGGTGCAGCGGCGATGTACTCGCGGCGGATGATTGAGGATATCAGCGTGGAGGGGGAGTTTTTCGACGCGGACTTTTTTGCCTATAAGGAAGATGTGGATGTGGCTTGGCGTGCGGAATTGTTCGGCTGGAAGGCCTACTATGATGCGGAAGCGATAGGCTACCATGAGCGGGGCTGGAAGACATCGGGGCGGAGCGGTAAAGCGATGTTCATCAAGCGAATCTCCTATATTAATCGGTATAAAATGATATACAAGAACGAGCCCTCACGTACGCTGCTGCTCACTCTGCTAAATTCTCTTCCTTATGAGATTGCCGCACATGGCTACTCCCTATTGAAGGAGCCTAAGCTGCTGGGAGCCTGGACTTCCTTTTTCGCACAGAGAGCTGTCCTTAAGCGCAAGCGCCGGTATATTCAAGAGAAGGCCAAACGCCAAGGCAGAGAGCCGAACAAAGAGTACTCACGGGTAGATTCTTGAAACGGCTGATAGCCTTGTAAAAACCTCCCTGAATAGGCGCTGCCTATCAGCGGGGTTTTTGTGTTATAATAATTGTCGATAGATTACTAAATTTGTCAGGAGAGTATAGCAGTGAATGTAGATGTTAGTATATTGATTCTAAATTACAACACATGCCGCCTGACGATGGATTGTCTGAGGTCGGTGTATGATTCGGAGACAAGGTATTCCTATGAAATTATTCTAGTAGATAATAACTCCCAGGATGACTCGGTGGAGATGATAAGCAAGGAGTTCCCGGAGGTGCTGTTAATTGCCAATTCGGAGAATGTAGGCTTTGCCAAGGGGAATAACCAGGGGATGGAGGTAGCCTCCGGGCGTTATGTGCTGCTGCTCAATTCAGATACCGTGATCCGTAAGGATACGCTGGAGACGATGCTTGCGTTCATGGACAGCCGCCTTGATCTTGGCGCGTCCGGTTGTAAGGTGATTCTGCCGGATGGGTCGCTCGATAAGGCCTGCCGGAGAGGGTTCCCGACCCCGTCCGCTTCGTTCTATTATGCCTTTGGCTTCAGTAAGCTGTTTCCGGACCGTCCGAAGTTCAACGGCTATCAGCTGGGCTATCTGGACCCGGATGACGAATATCCGGTAGATTGTCTGGTTGGAGCGTTCATGCTGTTGCGCCGGGAGACGATTGAGCAGGTGGGCGGGCTGGATGAGACGTTTTTTATGTATGGAGAGGATCTGGATTGGTGTTACCGGATCAAGGAAGCGGGCTGGGGGATCTATTATTATCCGCAGACGTCCATCGTACATCTGAAGGGTGGCAGCGCGCGCCGCAGACCATTCAAGATTGTGTATGAGTTTCACCGGGCCATGATTTTATTTCATAAGAAGCATTATAGCAGCCGCTACAACAGTATGATAAATGGAGCGGTCTATGCGGGCGTCGGCGTTAAGTTCACTCTTTCGCTGCTGCGCAACGCATTAATCACCCCGCGTAAGGTACCTACACCCGCACAGAGTCTGAATGTTCCCGGGGAAGCTGGTATCCGCAATGAATCGAAGGCTGAGGTGAGATTATGATTCGCCGGAATCAAAAGTTTTTGACCCAACTATATATGGTAGCCGACTTTATCGTGATCCAGTTGTCCTTCCTTGCGGCCTGGTGGCTGAAGTTCAAGAGCGGCTTGCTGGAATCCTACCGGACGCTGCCTATAGAATCCTATGGGTACTGGAGTATTATCTATGGGGCCATAGCCGTACTGATCGGTATTGTAGTGTCTCTATACTTGCCTAAGCGGAAGAAGCGGTTCATTGATGAATTCATCAAGATTTTTCAGGTTCATGCCATGGGGATCTTTATCCTGCTGGGCCTGATGTTCTTCCTGAGGGAGATTGATATCTCCCGGCAATACCTGGCGATCTATATGGGCTTCAATATTCTATCCATTATGCTGTACCGTTATGTGCTGAAGAAGATGCTGAAGTCACTGCGTGAAAAAGGCTTCAACCGCCAGTTCGTCCTGATTCTTGGAGCAGGCACATTGGGTAAAAGATTCTATAACAACCTGGAGCAGTATCCGGAGCTGGGCTATGAGGCCATCGGGTTCCTGGATGACTTCCATCAATGGGATGGCATTGAGGAGCAGCGGTATAAGCCGATTCTGGGTACAGTGGATCAGTTGGAGGCTATGCTGGAGATGCTTCCTGTCGATGAGGTGATTCTGGCGCTGCCGCTGGATGCCCACTCGAAATACCCGGCTATTATTGCAACTTGTGAGAAAGCCGGGATGCGGACGCTGATTATCCCTGACTTCTTCGATTACCTGCCGGCCCGTCCGTATTTCGATAACTTTGCCGGGATGCCGATGATTAATGTGCGCGATATTCCGCTGGATATGGCTGGGAACAAAATGGCAAAGCGTGCGTTTGATATTGTGTTCGCCTTGTTCGCCATTCTTATGCTGTCTCCGGTGATGCTGATTGTTGCGCTCGGAGTGCGCCTGACTTCACCGGGACCGGTGATTTTCAAGCAGGAGCGGGTGGGGCTGAACCGCCGTAATTTCATGATGTACAAGTTCCGTTCCATGAAAATGCAGACGGACGGTGAAGTGGACACAGGCTGGAGCACGAAGGAAGATCCGCGCCGGACCCGCTTTGGTACGTTTATCCGCCGAACGAGTCTGGATGAGCTGCCGCAATTCTTTAATGTACTGTTCGGGCAGATGAGTGTGGTTGGTCCGCGGCCGGAGCGCCCTTATTTTGTAGAGCAGTTCCGCGGCGAGATTCCGAAGTATATGGTTAAGCATCATGTGCGGCCGGGGATTACCGGCTGGGCTCAGAGTAACGGTCTGCGCGGGGATACCTCGATTGAGGACCGGATCAAGCATGATATTTTCTATATCGAGAACTGGTCTTTGCTGTTTGACATCCGGATTATTGCCAAGACTATTCGTAATGGCTTCAAGAACGCTTATTAATACACGGTCTTATCTATATTCTATTCTCCGCTAAAAAACGGTTGCTGCCCCTTGAGGATGACACAGCCGTTTTTGCTTTTTTCAGCCGACTCTCTACTACTTGCAAAGGAGACTGCCATCATGAAGAGAACAAAGCTAATTGCTTCTATTACTATGATCGGGGCTGTTACACTTTTGCTTGTATTGATGCTTGGAGGAAAAGAAAAACAGCCAGCTACAGGCTTCGCGGCCCACAGGGTCATTGCCCATGCCATGGGCGGAATCAATGACAAGGCGTATACCAATACCAAGGACGCTTTTATTGCGAACTATGAGCAGGGGACCCGGATCTTTGAGGCGGACCTGCTGCTTACCAGTGATGAACAGCTCGTGGCCCGTCATGAATGGACTACAGGTATGAGTAAGAAACTGGGTCAACAGGAGGTTCTTCCTCCTGACAAGCAGGGAGAGGTGCTGACTCACGATGAAGTGATGAACAGCCCGGTGCTGGAGCTCTACTCTCCGCTGGATATTGAAAAAATCGTCAATCTGATGGAGATCTACCCGGACACGTATATTGTAACGGACACGAAGGAGCTGGAGCCGCAGCAGGTAACGAAGCAATTTCAGCTCATTGTAGAAGCCGCCCGGAAGAAGGACCCAGCGCTGCTGGAGCGGATTGTTCCGCAGATTTACAGCCGGGAGATGCTGGAGGTTGTGAAGCAGGTGTACGCTTTTCCGGAAATCATATATACTCTATACCAGACTGAGGACAGCGACGAGGTGGTCATTGAATTCGTCAAGCAGACTGGCGTGGACATCACGATGCCGACAACCAGGGCTACCAAGAGCTTCGTGCGTAACTTGAAAAAAGCGGGCGCCAGAGTCTACGTGCATACCGTGAACGATGAGCAGGAAATTGTGGAGCTGTCCCGGCTGGGCGTACACGGGTTCTACACTGATTTTGTCCCGGAAAATGATTTGAACCGGATTAAGGGTCTCCGCTAATCGAGGAGAAGGATAAGGCAAATATGCGAAAAAATGTTCGCATTTTGTTCTCTTTTAAATTGACACCCCCCTTCGTGCTGACTTAGACTAGAGATACGGATTTTTGCGAGCGCAGGAGTGTGTATATTCACTTAGATGAACAATGAGGATGGACAAAGATGAACGAGATGCGGCAAATGATCAGGCCATGGCGGCATGTATTCAAGCTGGACCCGGACCGTGTGCTTGGTGACAAGGAACTGGCCGCTGTGTGCCAGTCGGGAACCGATGCGATTATCGTAGGCGGCTCTACTGGCGTGACTTATGAGAATACAGTGAGTCTGCTTGCGAGAATCCGGCAGTATGACCTGCCTTGCGCGCTGGAAATCTCGGATCTGGAGGCCGCTGTGCCCGGTTTTGATCTGTATATGATTCCCATGGTGCTCAACACTGACGATACTTCATGGATTCTCGGCCATCACCGCCGGGCGATTGAACGCTTCGGCAGTCTGATCCCATGGGAATTGCTGCTGACAGAGGGCTATATTGTGCTGAACAGTGATTCCTCGGTAGCGCGCCTGACCGGTGCCGACTGCTCGCTGGATGCGGCTGGTGCGGGAGCCTATGCGCAGATTGCAGACAAGCTGATGAACCTCCCGGTGGTCTACCTTGAATATAGCGGACGTTATGGAGATCTGGAGATTGTGCGCGAGGTCAGGGAAGTGGTTGAGCACAGCCAGCTTTTCTATGGAGGCGGAATTACAGGTCCAGAGGAAGCCATGCATGTAGCCGCGCTATGTGATACAGTAGTGGTCGGCAATATTATTTATAGCAATGTGGAACAAGCGCTGTTGACGGTCCAGGCTGTGCGGGATACCCCGCAGATGGACTGGTAGAGTTTATAGATACTAAGTGTAACTTATATTCAGAAAGGAGCATGTAACACATGCAACTTGTTAACATACAGGACGCCGTAAGCCGTCTGAATCCCCCGCAGCGTCAGGCTGTAGAAGCAACTGAAGGACCCTTGCTCATCATGGCTGGCGCGGGCAGCGGCAAGACCCGCGTGCTGACCCACAGGATTGCCTGGCTGATCGCGAACCGTAAGGCACCGCCTTGGGCGATTCTGGCGATTACGTTTACGAATAAAGCTGCCCGGGAGATGCAGGATCGTGTCTCCAAGCTGGTAGGGCCGGAGGGCCGGGATATTTGGGTATCCACTTTTCACTCGATGTGTGTGCGGATTCTGCGGAAGGATATCGATCAGATTGGTTTCACCTCGAATTTCTCCATTCTGGATTCGACAGATCAGCTGTCCGTCATCCGCAATTGTATGAAGGATCTCGACATCGACACTAAGAAGTTCGAGCCGAAGGCCGTCCAGGCCGTCATCAGCACGAACAAGAATGAGCTGATTACACCGGCGCAGTATGAGCAGAAGGTTGGCGATTATTTTGAAGGCCTGGTGGCTAAGGTGTATTCTAAATACCAGCACCGGCTGAGAAGCAATAACTCTCTCGATTTCGATGACCTGATTATGAAGACGATCGAGCTGTTCAAGGAGAAGCCGGATGTACTGGATTTCTATCAGAAGAAGTTCAAGTATATTCATGTTGATGAGTACCAGGATACGAACCGTGCGCAGTACATGCTCTGCCGGATGCTGGCTGAAGGCCATCACCGGATCTGCGTGGTCGGGGACAGTGACCAGTCGATCTACCGCTGGCGCGGGGCGGATATCTCGAACATTCTGAACTTCGAAGAGGATTACCCCGAAGCCCAGACGATTCTGCTGGAGCAGAATTACCGTTCCACCTCGAACATTCTGAATGCCGCCAACGGCGTAATTGCCCTCAATACGGGCCGCAAGCCGAAGAAGCTGTGGACGGACTCCGATGAAGGCGCGAAGATCAAGGTGTTCCGTGGCGACACTGAGCATGACGAAGGATATTTTGTCACCGGGGAGATCAGCAAGAATGTGAAGCAGGGGCAGGCTTACCAGAACCATGCGATTCTGTACCGTACGAATGCCCAGTCCCGTGTAATAGAAGAAATTCTGATCAAATCAGATATTCCGTACCAGATCGTCGGGGGGATCAAGTTCTACGACCGTAAAGAAATCAAGGATCTGCTGGCGTATCTCCGCCTGCTGTCCAATCCTGATGATGATATCAGCCTGACGCGGATTATCAATGTTCCTAAGCGCGGACTTGGGGATACAACCGTTGGTAAGCTTGCGGCAGCGGCTGCGGCCCAGGGCGTCTCGATTTTTCGGGCGCTGCAGACGGTGGATGATCTCGGGTTCGCTGGACGCACCCGCAACACGCTGGTGGAATTCTACGATATGATCGAAGCCCTGCACCGGATGGTGGAATTCCTCTCGGTAACAGAGCTGACTGAGAAGATTCTCGAGCTGTCGCAGTACCGCCTTGAATTGCAGAATGAGAATACGCTGGAGTCCCGTTCACGCCTGGAGAACATTGACGAGTTCCTGTCCGTTACGATGGAATTCGAGAAGAACAATGAAGACAAGTCGCTGGTCTCCTTCCTGACCGATCTGGCGCTGATTGCGGATATCGACAGCGTGAATGATGAAGAAGAACGCAGTGATGCGGTGGTGCTGATGACGATGCACAGCGCGAAGGGGCTGGAGTTCCCGACCGTCTTCATCATCGGGATGGAGGAAGGGGTATTCCCGCACAGCCGTGCCTTCCAGGACAATGATGAACTGGAAGAAGAACGCCGGCTGGCGTATGTGGGCATTACCCGTGCGGAGAAGCAGCTGTTCCTCAGCTGCGCACGGATGCGCACGTTGTTCGGGCGGACGAACGCGAATGCGCCGTCCCGCTTCCTGGAGGAGATTCCGGAGGAGCTGAAGGAAGATACCGTCCGTGAATCGGACCGCTTCCGGCGCGGAGGCGCGGAGGCAGGCGGTGCCTATGGCGGCCGGGGCTTCGGCGGAAGCGGAGGCAGCCGGGGGAACTTCGGCAGCCGCACCGCTGCTGCCGGGAACGCGCCGGGAGGCGGCGGGTCCGCCAGCTTCGGCAGCGGCAGCTCGGCAAGCGCGGTGCCAGGCGCGGGCCGTGTGGTGGTGACGACCGGAGGCGCGCAGCGCACGACGGGCGGGGCCGGGGCGGCTGCGGAGGCCGGAGGCTTCAAAGCGGGCGACAAGGTCGCCCACGGCAAATGGGGCACCGGCACCATTGTGGCCGTGAAGGGCAGCGGCAACGATACGGAGCTGCAGATTGCCTTCCCGGCGCCGGTAGGCGTTAAGCGGCTGCTGGCCGGCTTTGCGCCGATCACCAAAGTTGAATAAATCAAGCTTGCGATTAACGGCAGTGCTTTTGGATCACGCTAACCGTAGGAAACCTATTTGACGGAGGGATATGCCGGATGGATATGATGTTCACGATGGAAGAGCTTGTAGCCGAGCTGAATCAATACAATTATCACTACTATACGCTGGATGCTCCGCAGATCAGCGACAAGGAATACGATGTGCTCTACGACAAGCTGGTAGCGCTGGAAGCGGAGAGCGGAATTGTATTGCCGCATTCCCCAACCCAGCGGGTAGGCGGGGAGCTGCTGAAGGGCTTCACACCGCACCGCCATCTGGCACCGCTGTGGAGTCTGGACAAGGCGCAGAATATTGAACAGCTCCGTACTTGGAACACCCGTGTGCTGAAGCTGGTGAATGATTATAATACCAAGAACCCGGAGAATCCGCTGCCGGAGCCGTGTTATGCCGTAGAGCTGAAGTTCGATGGCCTGACGCTGAACCTGACCTATCGTGATGGGGCGCTCGTACAAGCAGCTACCCGTGGCAACGGGGTGACAGGTGAGGGGATTCTGGCTCAGGTGAAGACGATCAAGTCCGTTCCGCTGAATATTCCGTTCAAGGAAGGCGTTATTGAAGTGCAGGGCGAGGGGATTATGAACCTGTCAGTACTGGCGGATTATAATACCCGCGCAGCAGAGCCGCTGAAGAATGCACGCAATGGTGCGGCGGGAGCGCTGCGCAACCTGAATCCCAAGATGACTGCCGACCGCAGGCTGAATGCTTTCTTTTATAATGTGGGGTATGCAGAAGGCGCACAGTTCGCCGATCATCAGGAGATGATGGATTTCCTGCGCAGCAACCGGTTCAAGGTTAACCCTTACCTCAACTACTTCAGCAATTTCGATGATGTAACCGAGCAACTGGCAGAGATTGAAGAGAGCCGTTCCGGTCTGGATTATCTGATTGACGGGGCAGTTATTAAGGTCACAGATTTCCGCATCCGTGAGGCGCTGGGTTATACCGACAAGTTCCCGCGCTGGGCCGTAGCCTATAAATTCGAGGCGGAAGAGACCACAACTATTCTGGAGTCGGTCAGCTGGAATGTCGGACGCACGGGCAAGGTCACGCCGCTCGCGCGGGTGGAGGCTGTAGAACTAGCCGGGGTTACGGTGCAGAACTGCACCCTTAACAACGTGGGCGATATTGAGCGCAAGAATCTGAAGTTTGCCTTGGGCACACGGGTGTTCATCCGCCGCTCCAATGATGTCATCCCCGAGATTCTGGGTAAGGTGACAGAAGAGAGTGACGGCGGGGAGATTATCTTCCCCGAAGAGTGTCCGGCCTGCGGGTTCCCGCTGGAGATGCGCGGTGCTCATCTGTTCTGCAATAACAAGCTTGACTGCAAGCCGCAGATTGTCAGCCGGATTACCCATTTTGCCTCCAGAGATGCCATGGATATCGAGACGTTCAGTGAGAAGACAGCGGCTCAGCTGCATGAGGAGCTTAGTGTACGGGAGCCTGCGGATCTGTATGAGCTAACCTTCGACCAGCTGGTGAAGCTGGAGCGGTTCGGAGAGAAGAAGGCGGCGAATCTGCTGAAGGCACTCGAAGACAGCAAAGGCAGAGATCTGGCATCCTTCCTCTATGCACTTGGTATTCCTAATACCGGCAAAGCCACGACAAGAATGCTGGCCGACCATTACCGCAGCCTGGAAGCCGTCATGTCTGCTACAGCGGAGGAACTGGCCGGGTTGCCGGATATCGGGGGAATTGTGGCGGAGAGCATCGTGAATTATTTTGCCGATCCGTTCGTAGTGGTTAGTATCGACCGTATGCGGGCGCTGGGGGTAGAGGCCAAGGCTCCTGAAGCTCCGCGTGTAGTTAATACCAATACCTATTTCAGCGGCAAAACAGTCGTCCTCACCGGTTCCCTGCAAAAAATGACCCGCGAGGAAGCCGCCGAACGTCTGGAGGCTCTGGGGGCGAAGGTATCCGGCAGCGTCTCCAAGAAGACGGATCTGGTTATCGCCGGGGAGAAGGCGGGCAGCAAGCTGGCCAAAGCCCAGCAGCTCGGCATTCAAGTCATTGAGGATGAAGACGAGCTGATCCGGCTGCTAGAGATGTAAGAGAATATATAGGTCCTGTGTTTCCTTTGCTTATGAGCGGAGGGGCGCAGGGCTTTTTTTTGATGTATAGGAAATCGAAAAACCGACCACATTGCGGCAAGCGAGGGTGAACGGGCCGGATGTAATCGAAAAACCGACCACATTGCGCCAAGTGAGGGTGAACGGGCCGGATGTAATCGAAAAACCGACCACATTGCGCCAAGAGAGGGTGAATGGGCGGAATGTAATCGAAAAACCGACCACATTGCGCCAAGCGAGGGTGAACGGGCCGGATGTAATCGAAAAACTGACCACATTGCGGCAAGCGAGGGTGAACGGGCCGGATGTACGGGGATAAGGCACCAGTAGTTGTCACCTGGTAGGGTGATTTTGTTGTGCAGACGGCTACCCTTCCGCTTTCATGTGAACATTTGATAATTTAATACAACTCCATACTTATTTTGACAGTTAGTTAATCTTTCCAGGGTAAGCTTGGGATTAGAACCGTCACAATGAGGAAGGGGTATATGATGAACAAGTTAATGAGGGGCATGATTTTTGGAGGATTGGCGGCAGCCTTAGTCTCAGGAGCAACCCTTGCAGGGGCGGCCAAGAGCCCGGCTAATTCCGGGGGCGCTGCCAAGGCCCAGTCTAAGAATCTTATCGTTCTGATCGGCGACGGCATGGGCCCGGCCCAAGTGTCTGCGGCAAGATATTTTCAGCAATATACCAAGGGAGTCAAGCACCTGAACCTCGATCCATACTACGTGGGACAAGCTACTACATATGCAGACCGGGGAGAGGACAGCGGTAAAATCGTATCCGGGATCGTTACAGACTCCGCCTCTGCCGGTACTGCATTTGCTACAGGCCATAAAACCTATAACGCAGGCATCAGCGTCTCTAATGAGGATGTCTCGAGGCCCTTTGCTTCCATTATCGAAGCTGCTGAGAGCGCGGGCAAGGCCACTGGTCTGGTGACCACTGCCCGTATCACCCATGCCACACCTGCCGTGTACGCTTCCCATGTCCGTAACCGTGACAATGAATCGGCGATTGCCTCACAGTACCTGGAGAGCGGCGTGGATGTGCTGATGGGCGGCGGGAAGCAGTTCTTCCTGACCAAGGATGAGAAGGGCAAACGTACGGATAAGAACCTGCTGCCTGACTTCAAAGCCAAAGGTTATACGGTCGTTGAGAATACCACAGCCTTAAATACACTCACTTCCAAGAATACCAAGGTGTTAGGCTTGTTCGGCAACTCCCATGTGGCTTATACACCAGACCGCACTCCGGAAATTCCGAGCCTGGCAGCGATGACCTCCAAGGCACTGAATATTCTGTCCGCCGATAAAGACGGCTTCGTCATGATGATTGAAGGCGGGCGTATCGACCATGCCGGTCATGCCAACGATCTGCCGACCCTCGTGCAGGAAGCGCTCGACTTCGACGCAGCCTTCAAGACAGCGGTTGAATTTGCGAAGAAAAACGGCAATACCTCCGTGGTGGTTACTGCTGACCATGAGACAGGCGGTCTCTCACTCTCGCGTGACAATATCTATGAGATCAACATCGATCTGTGGAACAAGCAGAAGCACTCCTCTGAGAGTCTGGCAGCCGATCTTGAAGCAGCGCAGACACCGGAAGAGATCCGCAAAATCGTAACGGCAAACACTTGGATTACAGATCTGACGGATGAGGAAGTTACCCAGATTATGAACGGTGACGGTTCTTCGTACAAACGGGAAGGCGCTTATAATGCAGTGATTTCCAAGCGCCTGCTGGTCGGCTGGTCGGGTCACGGCCACTCTGCGGTGGATGTTGGGGTGTGGGCGTATGGCCCGATTGCTGATAAGGTGAAGGGGCAGATTGACAATACGCAGATCGCAACTATGGGAGCGGGAATACTGGGACTGGATCTGAACAAGCGTTCCGCAGAGCTGCAGTCGAAATATGTCTATCCGAAATTCAAAATCAGCCGCGACAATGAAGTGCTCTATCCGGCTCAGGCTCTGGTGAAGGCGCTTGGAGGAACCTATACAGGGAGCACTTCTGCTGCCAAGCTTACTATTGGAAAGAATACGATTGAAGTCGACCTGACCGGTAAAACAGCGAAGCTGAACAGTAAAGCGGCCGCATACACGGTGGATGTGGATAACAACGTACTCTACCTTCCGCTTAGTGCGTTCAACCAGTTGAAGGGCACGACCTTAACCTGGGATGCGCTGTCCGAACGCATTGTGCTCAGATAGGAGTGGCTCTTATTGCTCCAGATTCAGAATTTGACCAAACAATTCAAAGTGGACGGCAGAGCTGTGCCGATCCTCGATATCCCCCGGTGGAATGTTGAAAAAGGAGAGCGTGTAGCCATTACCGGACCCAGCGGGTCCGGTAAAAGCACGCTTTTGCATCTGATCAGCGGCATTATGAGTGCAGACAGCGGCAGAATTACCGTAGATGGGCAGCTGCTTCACGAGTTAACTGAGGCGAAGCGCGATGCCTTCCGTGCTTCTGCTATAGGCTATGTGCTTCAAGACTTCCATCTGATTCCTTCGCTGACCGCTCGGCAGAATGTCGAGATTGCCATGACGGCCCGGCTTCCGCAAAAGGAGAGACGGCGCATAGTGGACGGCTGGCTGGAGCAGGTGGGCCTGGGGGGCCGCGGAAGGCATCTGCCATCCCAGCTCTCACGCGGGCAGCAGCAGCGCGTTGCTATTGTAAGGGCCATGATCAATCACCCGCCGCTTCTGCTGGCAGATGAACCGACAGGCAGCTTGGACTGGGAGACGGCCGATGAGATATCCTCTCTGCTCCTGGAGCTTAGCAAGGCCCATGGACACACCTTAATCGTGGTAACCCATGACCTCAATATGGCTGAACGGTTTCCACGCCGCTTGAACATTCAAGATATCAATGAAGTACGCCGGGAGGTATTAGCCCGGCAGCGGTCTTCGTTCAGCGGGATAGACAGGGAGGGGATTTCACTATGAGCCTGTTCCGGCTCACCCTCCGCAATGTGCTGCACCGGCGGTTCCTGTCTCTGCTTACCGTGTGTGCTGTGTCGGTTACAGTTGCCTTTATTGTTTTACTTGTTCTATCCCGTCAGAGTGTTGAGCAGGGGGCTAAGAAAGGCTATGGCCCCTTTGATCTTGTCATAGGCGCAGCGGGCAGTGAGACACAACTGGTGCTCAATACTTTTTATCATATCGGTGCACCAACCGGGAATATCCCGCTCGCTGTACTGGATGAGGCCCGGCGTGACCCGTCTGTGGAAGCTGCCTTTGCGATGACTACGGGCGACAACTACAAGGGCTATCCGATTGTCGGGATAGATTCCGGGTATTTCTTCACCCGTTACGGTGGCAGCCGGCTACAGGAAGGCAAGATGTATGCCGATACTGGTGATACGATTGTAGGCTCATACGTGGCCCGGTCCCTGGGACTGAAGGTAGGCGATACCTTTGCGGGGGCGCATGGACTTGTGCAGGGAGAAGACCACGAATCCGCAGCGGCTGAGCATGAAGGGGATCATGAGGCCGAAGAAGCAGGAGGACATGCGGCAGCCGAAGATGAGGGGACGGGAGAGCAAGCCGGGCATGCTCATGAGGATTTTCGATACAGAGTAGCGGGTATTCTTCCAGAACTCCATACTCCAGATGACCGAGCGGTCTTTACGACAGTTGACTATGCCTGGGCTGTACACGGGCTGTCTCCTGAGGAACGGGAGATTACGGCGGTGCTGGTTAAGCCGGCCAGTCTGCTGGGGGCCCATGATTTGAAGCAGGCGTTCGATGGCAGCAATGGTGTCCAGGCGGCGTATACCAGCAAGGCCGTGTCCGAGGTGTTGAATGCAGTGGATCAGGGCTCCCGGCTGCTGGGGATGCTGACCGCCATTTGTGTACTTCTTGCAGGTATTGCGATTCTATTATCTCTCGTTGCAGCAGCCTCGGAGCGGACCAAGGATGTCGGAATACTGCGTCTTCTCGGAAAATCACGGGCCTACGTATGGCTCTCCCTAACCACAGAAGGCCTGCTGGTAACAGCAACCGGACTCATCGCGGGGCTTGTGATCGGTCATCTCTGTGCCTTTCTGCTCAAGGACATACTGTTCTCGCAGGCGGGCATTCAAATCGAGCCCTACCATTGGACACCGGAGCATTGGTTTATTGTGCTTGGGGCGTTGGCTATAGGTCTGCTGTCCTCGCTTGGACCGGCCTTCCGGATGTACCGGATGCATCCGCTCGCCTTGTTCAAATCATAGGAGGTACGTTCAATTGATACGACTACAAGGAAGAATGCTTCTGCTGTCGGGAGCTGTGACAGGTATGCTGCTGCTTCAGGCATGTGGCCAGAATACTGCTGCTAATGGGAACGGGGAGTCCTTTGCGGTGGTGGTGGAAGCTCCGCAGAGCACTGAGGAAGTCACGGCGGAGGGTGAGTCGTCCGCATCCCCTTCCCCGCAGGACACTGCTCCAGCAGCCAAAGACGGAGTTGCTGCATCCGCTGCTCCATCCAAAGGTACGGATACCGGGACCAAGGTGACGGTTACGTTCAAGCCGTCTCCATCGCCTACTGCTGCACCTGTTGGAACGGCTACCTGGAAGCCCTCCAGGAAGAATGTAACCATTACGCCGAGTCCGGCCGCCTCTTCTTCTGTACAAAGCCCACGCCCAGCGGCAGCGTCTAAGGGTACCAGGGTGAGCAGCGCTGGAGCAGCGCCCGTTAAGGCTGGATCTGCTCCGGTATTGAGCATGTCACCGTCACCGTCTCCGTCTGCGGCAGCAGCGGCAGAGGCAGAGGCTGTCGTGGCTACCGGGGGTGCTGTCTCCACAGGGAATACGGCCATAGACTGGAACGGTTTTTTTGACGGAGACGATCAGACCCGGCCCTCAGAGCACTTCTGGGATCTTAGCGGACAGCAGGTTACCATTAAGGGATTCATGGGTGAGGTCCTTTCTTTTGAGAAAAACTGGTTCCTGCTTATTCCCGAACCGGGTGCAGAGTGTCCGTTCGATAATGGGGATGAGACCTACTGGAACAAGATTATGATCGTGTTTGTTCCTGAAGGCAGTAAGCTCCGCTACACCTCTGGTCCGCTTGAAATATCGGGGCGCCTGGATGTTGGAATCAAGATTGACGAGTCCGGCTACAAAACCATGTTCCGCCTGTACGATGCTTCCTTCAAAAGCCTGTGATCCATGAAGCAAGAACAAAAACCTCCAAATCCCTAATTGGGAAAGGAGGTTTTTATTCTGAAATAGAGGACAGAAGCAACATTAAACCCGCTTCGCACCCGGCAGCCAGGCATCTTTATCGTATCCCCGCTGTTCCCAGTACCCGACATAATCTTCATTGATTAACTCAATCCGGTTCAGCCATTTGACTGATTTATAGGCATACATTTGCGGAGTAACGAGACGAACCGGCCCGCCGAGCTGATTGGGGATAGGTTTGCCATCGTGCATCACGGCCACCATGATATCGTCCATCCTCGCCTGATCCAGAGTGAGTGAGTCCGTATAGACACCGTCTCCCGAGTAGAGCTTGACCATGACGGCCCCAGGCTGCACACCGGCCATATCGAGCAGCTTCGAGAGGGGGAGGCCCTCCCATGTATTTTTGTACACAGACCAGCCGGTCACGCAGTGAAAATCACTGACCTGCACCTCGCGCTGCAGCTTGACGAACTCTTCCCAGTTCCAGCTCAGCTTCTTATCCACCAGGCCATCAATGGTAAAAGACCAGTTGGAGTTGTCGAACGCGGGAATGGCCGTGACCGTATATACGCGAAAGCTGCCCTCGGCTCCCCCGCCGATAGGAGGTGCAGATTCCGCCAGCGGAACAGGGTCAGGAATCAATGCATTGGCATTGGTTGCCACATAGTCGGCTGTACCCGGGAACTGCAGGGATTTACCGATCCAGCGGACAAAAGTGGGACCGAGGGTGACAGCAAGCCCTGCGCCTACCGCAACCTTAATGAAACCACGGCGTGAATACATAGGCTGGGCTTCAGAAGGAGTCGCGCGCCGAGCCCGTCCTGCGGGAGAAAAGGTCTCTTTTACAGGTACAGCTTCTGCCACAATCGTGCGCTTCTTGGGCTCCTTCAGCCACTTCACCCGTGTAATGGAGTGATAGATGATGACTGGCAGGCCGACCCAGGTCAGCAGATCATGAATGAATAACGCAGTATTCGCTGCTCTCGGCCCGGCAAGCCTGAACTGCCAGAGCACAACCCCTGAGATCAGCCAGCCGATCAAAAGCGTCAGCACGAAGAGGACGTTGGCTTTTTGCGCAGGTTTACCCTTGAGCCGCTTCCAGTGCTTCGCCGCCAGGAGCAGATAGTAGACCACAGGGATCAACAGCGCCAGACCGAACACGATATGGCCCCATTTCAGCCACACTCTGCCCTCACCCAGCAGCTCTCTCCAGAAGCCGCCTACCAGCATCAGACCGCTAAGGGCAAGAATTAAGACCAGCCAGGCATTCCACAAGTGAATCGAGACGAGCTTCTTTCCGTATCCTTTGCGAAGGGTTGTAAGTAAGTTTTTCAAGCGTTTAGCCTCCTCTGGTGCCTCCACCTTAGAGTGATTAATTCAAGTTTTAACTAATTGTACCGCAAAAAGTGTCCCTTGAATAATTCTCTGCCGTTATCCAGATTCAGCGGATTATTCCGCTGCCCATTCCTCCAGCTTCTTGTCGCCGGGCAGCAGCAGGGCCAGCAGACCGAGCAGCGGCAGGAAGCCGCAGGCCACGAACACCGTGGCTATTCCGATCGTGTCGATCAGATGCCCAATTACGACAGAGCCAATTCCGCCAAGCCCGAAGGCAAGGCCGGTAATAAGACCCGAGACCGTACCGATATTGCCTGGATACAGCATCTGCGCGTAGATCACAGTGACGGAGAAGCTGGATAATAGAATGAACCCGGAGATGATCAGCAGCACGGCCGCCCAGAACTGGTTCACAAAAGGCAGGGCCAGCGCAAAAGGCACCGTCCCGATCATCGACACCAGAATAAGATTGCGGCGGCCGAAGCGGTCTGCCAGCGGGCCCCCGAAGAAGGTGCCGACAGCGCCGGCAGCGAGATAGATGAAGATATAGATCTGAGCCTTATCCAGCGTCATCCCGTATTTGTCCATTAAATAGAAGGCATAATACCCGCCGATGGAGGCGCCGTACCAGGATCGCACGAATACGATGAAGACCAGAATAACCGTTGTAATCAGAATACGTTTGCTGCGGGCAGGGTCGATAGAGCGTGACGCTGACTTTTTGCGGAAGGTGTATCCGGCATCCAGCATCTCTCGGTACCAGCGGGCCACATAGGCCTGGATGGCGACTCCGGCAGCGGCGATAACGGTGAAGCCGAGAGCACCCATCTGACCGAAGGGAATGAATACCCACTTCATTAATAGAGGACCCAAGGCCTGGCCGGCGTTGCCGCCCACCTGAAATATGGATTGCGACAGCCCCTTGCGCTGACCGGCAGCCATATGAGCCACACGCATCCCTTCCGGATGGAACGCAGCTGATCCGAAGCCCACAAGCATTACGGATACAATCACTAATACATAATTACCTGCAAAAGCGAGCAGGAACACCCCGGCAAAGGTACAGCACATCCCTAGCGGGAGCAGGATCGGACGCGGCTTCCGGTCAGCGGCGAAGCCGATAATAGGCTGAATCACCGAAGAGGTGAGATTCAGCGCGAACGCTATCCAGCCGATCTGGGCATAGGAGAGTACCAGATTATCCTTTAGTACAGGGAACATCGCCGGAATCAGTGCCTGAATGGAATCATTGAATAAATGAACAAAGCTGACAGCAAGCAAAATACGGTAGATGGTAGCCTGCTGCAGATTTCGTGATTCCCCCAGAGGGCCGGGTGGAGCTTGAGGCAGGGTCTTGTTGGACATTTGAACTCCTTTCAGGAACATTTAATAAATAAGTTATCTATGGACACGAAGATAAATTCTATTGTAGCGACAAATGAAGTATTATGGGAATCAATTTGTGCAGGGCTGCGGTGAACTATTCATTATTAACTCAAAAAAAGCAGTGCTTAATCCTATTATAAAAAAAGACTTGCAAACGCTTGGAGCGCGTGATATATTATCTCTTGTGCTTATGAGACATCGACGCTGAATTGAGCGGCGGAAGAAAAATAAGTTGACAACAAACGTAATAAAATGATATGATATAATTCCTGTGCAAGAGACATAACGTTGAAATGCCGGGAGCAAGTTCTTTGAAAACTGAACAAATGGAACGCTTTAATTTTTACAAGATTCATTCAATGAATCGTCAGTTTCAAAATGAGCAATCGCTCTTTTCGATAGTTTTCGGATGGTTATTTCCTCAAAGTGATTTGGGTGAAGCAGCCGCTCGGAAAAACCTAATTGGAGAGTTTGATCCTGGCTCAGGACGAACGCTGGCGGCATGCCTAATACATGCAAGTCGAGCGGAGTTTGAGAGGA